>DHWC01000070.1:0-9921 GCA_002412985.1 Methylocystaceae bacterium UBA5192
TACCAAACGGAACAAAATTATAAGGTCTTTACGACGCTTGCAATAATTTTGAACCCAAAAATACACGCACCAGCGAGCGTGCTGTGTTTCACCATTAACATCGCCAGATAAATATGATCAGGTCGCATCATAATTGTTCATTCCCCTATGTTCAGGCGCCAGATAACACAAGCCGCAATCAATTTTGTTAGGCGCAAATTAAGCGCTTATTTGTCGAGCAAAATATATGCCGATAGATCTTAGCCCGTGTGCGCAACACCCAAACAGCTTCACCTTGAATTTAACGCGCGTAAATTCCAAGGATATGGATGATGCCTGTCCTTAAAACGCCAGTAGCTACGTGAGGATTTAGGGTCAAGTAGAGTAACAGCCCGTTCATGATATTCGCGACAATATGTCACTCAAAAACCGACCAAATCTTCATAGGTGCGACCTTTTGTCCAGCCAGTCAGAGATAAAATTTCATTTTTTTAAATCAAAGATCTTTGATGCAAAGCTCTTTCCTAAAATTTTATGAGGTTAATAAAGAGTGGATCAGCCTTTAAACTCACAGGTATTTAAATTCTCCGCCCACGCTAACAAGGGCTACTCGCTGTCAGTTTCTGAATCATAAATATATTCTAGAATCAAATCCCACTTAAAGCGCCAAACAATTCATCCCTGATTTAATTTCTATCCGTGAGCGTTGGTAAATAGTCAGCCAGTAAAAGATATTATAATTAATTTTAAAATCAACATGGCATTAGTTTCTTAACGCTGAACTACAAACACGCCAAACTGTATCAGCATAATATCTCTTCTTAAGAAAATATTTTTTGTAAGACCCCAACAACTTCTTTCGAAAAAAGAATTGCGATTTTAATGCTTAAGCTATAAACTCTTCGCTATTCGTGAATTAGAAAGATTAGAACAATTATCAATTAACCCGATTGTGAAAATGCAGAGTGAGAATTTGTTAAATAAAAAAAATATTGCAATTATTTTTCCGGCCTGGACAAATTGCGGAACCTATAGAGTAGTCGTGGGGCAGATTGCGGCCTATGCGGAGATGGGCGCCAATATTTATCCAATCGCTATAAGCATGACGCCTAATGCAACGCCAGAAAACAAATCAAAATGGCGCGGCTTCCTGGCCTCCGCCCATGAGATTAGGGATATTTGCCATCTAGGCGGCCCGCCTTTGGCGCCCCTGCTGAGCTATGACTACCTTTGGAATGCGCTATGGCCTTATTTCCATGGAAACCATGCAAAAATCAGGACATGGCTCATTGAGCATGCGCGGCTTTCTCAAGAAATCGAGGCTCAGAAATTTGATCTAATTCACTGCAATCACTTCTTTTCCATGCCTGTCGCAAAAAGACTCGCAAAAGAAAAAATCCCTATTTTACTAGAAACGCATGATATCCAGGCGCGACAATTTGAAATTATGAATAAGCTAAATTGGTGCCTAAAACCAAAAGTAACTTATGAACAACTGCTAGTTGAGGAACTTGCCCAACTTAAACAAGCCTCTGCGCTCATTCATCTCAACGCTGAAGAAAAAAGTTTATTTGAATCGTTGCTGCCCAATAAAAAGCATATCTTATTATATCCTAGCGTAAATAAAATCACGCTATCATCGCCAGGCGATGAAATTGTCATGATCGCGGCAAACAATCCGCCTAATCTCGAAAGCATCTGCTGGTTATTGGATAAAGTAGCGCCAAAAACCAAAAATTTTTCAGTTTCAATCTATGGTGATGCAGACAAGGGTATGCAGAAATTTTTTCCAGAGTTGTTTAATAAATTTAAGTCAAGTTTTAAAGGGGAAATAAGACGTCTTGAAGAGGCCTATCAAAACGCGAAAGCGATTATACTACCCGCCATTAGCGGCCATGGCCTCTCAATAAAAACTGTAGAAGCTCTCTCAACGGGCCTGCCCCTCATCGCCACGTCAATCGCCTTTCGCGGCATGGATTTCCCGACACAAAACTTACAGGGAGTATTCATTGCTGATACGGCGGAAAACTTTGCAAAAGCCTTAGATAAGAATATCCTGGCGAATACGTCACTCGACAATAAAATCACCAAGCCTCAAGGAACAGTAGAATTTTACGATAAAACTTTTTCTCCGGCTCAATACAAAGAAAATCTAAAAAAAATCGCTTCTGAGTTTATGTAGGCTTTTCGTGAAAAAACATGCGACTGACCAAATATCTAAAATATCCAAGTTGTTTTTAAATTAGTCGGAGAGAAAAATGCTCATATCCCACAAGAAATCATTTTGATCATGCATATTCTATTGGCGGTCCCGACAGGATTCGAACCTGTGACCTTCGGTTTAGGAAACCGCTGCTCTATCCTGCTGAGCTACGGAACCGCTATAGGCCACATCTATCATAGCTTAAATTTTTGAAAAGATCGCTCTTCATTTATTGTAAGTTTTATATCTAAATTTTCTCGGAGATCCTGATGTTCCCGTCCTCACAACTGCCGCATATGTTGAGCAAGGGCGATTTTGACCTCTTGGAAACCCAATTACGCGAAAAATTACTCGATGCGCAATATGACCTCGTCAAAGAAAAAAGCGCCGCAATATTAGTATTAATTAATGGATCAGACGGCGCAGGAAAAGGAGAGGTAATCAATCGACTATACGAATGGTTGGACGATCATTTTGTTGAAACATTATGCTATGCGGAACCCTCGGAAGAGGAACGCGCTCGTCCTCCAGCCTGGCGTTACTGGCGAGACATGCCGGCCAAGGGACGTATCGGCCTTGTACTCGGCTCCTGGCATCATAATATCTTACGCGCGCGCGCCTTAGGGATCCTCGATAAGGTAAGCTATGCAGCAGCGCTAGACGAAATCAATCGAAATGAACAAATGCTCCGGCTGGAGGGAGTTCATTTATTAAAAATATGGCTTGCTCTTGATGAGGACGAAGCGCGCCGTCGGTTTAAGAATAAACATAAAGTAATCAGCGCGCTTAAACGACCGCTTGTTACTGAATGGGCGGAAATTAAGGGTAAAAAAGCCGCTCAACGCTTGAATGAAGCTGCCCAGGAAATGATCGAATTAACCTCAACAGGGGATGCGCCATGGTCCGTGGTGCCTGCTAAGAATCCTCACTATCGCGATGCTGCAGTTGGCGACTTACTTCTTCAGACACTAATCAACACAGCCAGCTTTCCAGAAGGCATCCGAACACCACATGTTTCTAGCGCTCCAACATCAGCTTTGCCAAAGCCAAGTTTAAGCGCTCGCCTGGATCTCACCGCTAGCATCAACGCTGAGACATATGTTCATGCGCTTAACGACTTACAAAACCGCCTAAATGCTGCAACAAAATCAAAAAAATTTAGTAAAAAAGGCTTAGTAATTCTATTTGAAGGCAATGACGCCGCAGGTAAAGGAGGCGCCATTCGTCGTGTCCGCGAAGCCTTAGACCCCAGACGCTTTCGCGTAATAGGCGTCTCAGCTCCGACTGATGAAGAAAGGGCGCGTCCTTATCTTTGGCGATTTTGGCGCCAAATACCAAGGCGCGGAAACGTGACGATCTTTGATCGTAGCTGGTATGGGCGCGTACTCGTAGAGCGCGTAGAAGGATTCGCCGTACGTGATCAATGGATGCGCGCCTACCAAGAAATTAATGATTTTGAGCGGCAGTTAAATGAAGCCAATTACTGTGTAATAAAATTTTGGCTGGCCATATCGCCAGATGAACAACTCAACCGTTTTCGCAGTCGTGAGGCCGAGGCGTATAAACGACACAAACTAACGCCTGAGGATTGGCGTAATCGTGAAAAGTGGCCGTCTTACGAAGAGGCAATGACGGACATGATTGACCGTACCAGCTTCAATCACGCGCCCTGGACTCTTGTTGAAGCAAATGACAAAAAATATGCTCGTATCAAGGTTCTAAAAACTATTGTTGAGAGACTTGAAGTATAAAAAAATTCTCTTCATAGGGCGTCATGAGATTGCCCAGTTGATTAAATAGACTTAAGCTTGAATGAAATTTTTAGCCTTTGACACTATTGGATAGTCCATGAGCAAACCTATTCGAAAAGCAATCTTTCCAGTTGCTGGCCTTGGCACAAGATTTCTCCCTGCCACAAAAGCCATCCCTAAAGAAATGCTCACCGTTGTTGACCGGCCGGTTGTACAACATGTGGTCGATGAAGCCCGAGAAGCGGGCATTGAGCATTTTGTGTTTGTTACGGGACGAGGAAAAGGCGTAATCGAAGATCATTTTGATATGGCCTATGAACTTGAAGATACGTTACGTAAAAGAAATAAATTAGCAGAGTATGACGCCTTACTCGCCGATTTGCCGAAAGCTGGCGCGACCAGCTTTACGCGTCAGCAAGCCCCTTTAGGTCTTGGACACGCTGTATGGTGCGCAAGAGATATTATTGGCGACGAACCCTTCGCGGTATTACTGCCCGATATGATTACGCTTCCAGCTGAGAAAAAAACATCCCGTTGTCTTGCTCAAGTGGTCGCTGCTTATGAAAAACACGGCGGCAACATAATCGCCGTAGAAGAAGTTAAACCTGAAGAGACGCATCAATATGGTGTTGTAAAAAAAGGCAAAGACTACGGGAATAGTTTTGAAATCACTGGCATGGTCGAGAAACCCCCACAGGGAACCGCGCCGAGCAATTTTATTATTTCTGGCAGATATATTCTTGAGCCAGAAATCTTTGGTATATTAGAAAAAGGCGAAAAGGGCGCAGGCGGTGAGATCCAACTTACAGATGCAATGATCGCTTTAGCGCGACGGAGACCTTTTCATGGAGCGTACTTCGATGGACGCACATATGACACAGGGTCAAAATTAGGATTTCTTACCGCAAATGTCGCCTTTGGCCTCGCGCGCGCGGATATAAAAGACAGTCTTAAAGCAGAGATTATCAAGTTGCTCAGCGATTAACCACGGCGCGAACTATTGGACCTCTGTAATTCTTATTACCCGTCAATGAAGCAATAATTTTCTATGTCAGCCGCGCTTTGGTTTGATGCGAATAATCACGTCACAGCCAACAATTTCCATCCCCTCAGGTGGAGCTGGCAAACGAGAGAATTCGACTGATCCGTCGGCTGCATCGAACATGCGTCCGGTCGACTCATCCATAAAATGATGATGTGGAGACGTCCGAGTATGAAAATAGGTACGGGGACCTTGTACAGCGATCTCACGCAATAAACCCGCACCGGCAAATTGATTCAGGGTATTATAAACCGTTGACAAGGACATCGACAGTCCTGCTTCGCGGGCTTCGGCATGCAGCGCTTCGGCGCTCACGTGGCGATCTCCCTTGCCGAAAAGCAATCGGCTCAAGGCCAAACGCTGCACGGTTGGACGCAAACCCGCTCCCCGAAGTCGCGCCTTTAATTCAGAAGGGCGCTCTGAGAATGTCTCTTCCCCACCAAGCCGCTGGGGCTTGGCATAACTGGACGTCACAGGCTGATGGGTCATATGGTCGACTTGCGAGCGCGCTCGCTCCCTGAAATCATAGAGTTCTAACGCCAATAGAGGGCAGCGCCTTGTATCTGTCAAACAAAATGGCGGAAGGTGTAAACTTTCCAAAGAAGACGCAACCAGATAAAAATCATCCTCTCGCCCAAGCTCACTCCAGCGCGAGGGTGAATCGCCGCAAATTTTTGGCTCTGGCGCTCTATGGGCTAGTTTCCCGCGCCCAGGCCAACGGCGCGTCAACAAAATCCTTTAAAGATTTTGTCGCGGAAATCTGGCCCGCCGCCCAGCAAGCCGGCATCGCCAAGCCGATTTTTGATACTGTTGCGGCGGGGCTTACGCCGGAACCCGGCATCCTGAATAAGCCTCAATCCCAAGCAGAGTTTACAATCGCAATTCCGGCCTATGTGGCTAGCGTTCTGACCCCAACGCGGATTTCTCGCGGACGCGGAGTCGCAAGCGAGCTGGATGGCGCCCTTGCACGCGCAAGCCAACGTCACGGCGTGCCAGGCGAAATTATAATCGCTATCCTTGGCATCGAGAGTAATTATGGCGTCTCAACTGGTAGCGCTGATATTTTTCGCGTCCTGGCGACGCTCGCCTGGAGCGGACATCGATCAGAAATATTTCTTTCTGAGTTCATTGCCGCCCTTACCATTCTTCAAAACGGAGACGCTAGTCGTAGCGAATTACGCGGTTCATGGGCCGGCGCAATGGGTCAGCCACAATTCATGCCCTCGGCCTATTTGAAATATGCTGAAAGTAATGAAGGCGGACACGCTCCAGACATCTGGCGCTCTAGAGAGGACGCAATCGCATCTGTTGCTAATTTTTTGGAAAAATCTGGATGGCGGGCAGATCTACCCGCTGTTGTAGAAGCGAGATTGCCAGAAAATTATGACTATGCCGCGATCGATCTCGATTTTTCTCAGTGGAGATCACTTGGCGTTACGCAAGCGAACGGAGAAAGTTTACCCAAAAGCGGAGCAGCAAGCCTTTATTTTCCCGCCGGAGCGCTTGGTCCCTGCTTTCTTATCAGCGAGAACTTTGAAGTCATTCGTAAATACAACATGTCCGATGCTTATGCGCTCTCGGTTACACTGCTGGCTGAGCGGATTGCCGGTCGCTCTATGCCTACAACTCCCTGGCCCAGAGTAACGCCGCTTTCAACTAATGAGGTTAAATCGCTTCAACATCTTCTCGCAGAGCGCGGATACTATCGCGGCGCTTTTGATGGAAAACTCGGACGCTCGAGCCGTAACGCAATTCACGCGGCGCAAATAGATCAAGGCTGGCTTCCCGCAGACGGCTTTGCCACACGAGCGCTATTAGCCAAGTTACGCGCGCGCTGAACAACAAATCATTAAAATATTTTCTGAAGAAAACCTCAATCACAAAGCTGGAGCAGAAATAAAACCAAACGCTACGCGAGATAACATATTATCTCCAAAACGCTCTTCTGCTTGACGCACAGTCTGCCCGCCAAGTCGGCCATAGAAACTTAGAGCCTTGCTATTATCTGCAAGAGCCCAGACAATCGTTGAA
Source organism: Methylocystaceae bacterium UBA5192 (assembly GCA_002412985.1). GTDB lineage: Bacteria > Pseudomonadota > Alphaproteobacteria > Rhizobiales > Beijerinckiaceae > Methylocystis. Next base: position 7,007 of record DHWC01000070.1, read on the forward strand.
AGATACCCATAAGCCGCTAGTTCACGACGAGAGACATTAAAAAGCCGGCGCCCAAACCCTAGTCCTTGATATTGAGGCATGAGATATAATTCAAAGATCTCGCCAGAATAGGGCATTGTCGGCACTCGATTGCGACCGAATGTCGAATAGCCAACGATTAATTCGTCAATTTCCAGAACGAGCAGGCCACTGCCGCGTAAAATGGCGGCGCGCCACCACTCAGGGCCGCGACGCGCAATCATTCTCTCGAGTTCAATGCCCGGAATGACCCCACGATACGCCTCACGCCAGGAGGCGTCATGAGCCAAAGCGATTTCACTCGCATCCTCTAGTTTAGCATGCCGAATGGAGACGATTGTCTTGACCATAGAGACGATGTTAGGGCGCAAATTATCATTTGGGCAAGTGCCCATGCGTTGAAGTGAAAAAATAATAAACAGACCGCCCAGTAGACGCTTTATCCGGGCTTGCAAGCGGCGCCGGCATTGCCTATGATTTTGTGATTGGTCAGCAATCTGAGTGCCATAATCTTGCAAGCTAACGCCGTTTATTTGCGCAGCATAACGAAAGGGGATGCATTCCTCCCCCTGCTGCAGACGCGCGCGCTTGTGCGCCTGCTGCTTCCCCGCCCCTGATCGTCCGCCGGGTCAAACCCAGACAGTCAGGGGAGACACTCAGGCGACAACTAAACTCTTTGGGCGCACACATCGGAAATCTTGCTAATGAACACGCCAATTACGCCAAAAGCCAGCACTGACGATCGGGTATTAATATTTGATACAACTCTGCGCGACGGAGAACAATCACCCGGCGCTTCCATGACTTTTGAAGAAAAACTCGAAGTAGCAGATCTGCTTGATCAACTCGGCGTTGATATCATTGAGGCCGGATTCCCAGTCGCTAGTCCAGGCGACTTTGAGAGCGTCTCTGAAGTTGCACGGCGCGTTAAAAGAGCGTCTGTCGCTGGTCTCGCGCGTGCAGCTGAGCGCGATATAGAACGCTGCGCCGAGGCCTTAAAGCACGCCCATCGACCTCGCATCCATACCTTCATTTCCACTTCGCCCGTCCATATGAAGTATAAGCTTCAGATGGAGCCAGAGCGCGTACTGGATCTCATTTCCGCATCAGTTACAAGCGCAAGAAATAAAGTCGCCGATGTAGAATGGTCTGCTGAAGACGGTACGCGCACAGAAATCGATTTTCTGTGTAGGTGCGTGGAGACTGCAATTAATGCAGGAGCGACAACCATAAATATTCCCGATACAGTTGGCTATATCACGCCAACGGAGTATGAGGTCCTTTTTAAAATTCTAAGAGAGCGTGTGCCAAATTCAGACAAGGCAATTTTTTCCGTGCATTGCCATGATGATCTTGGACTTGCCGTTGCAAACTCTCTTGCTGGCGTGCGGGGCGGCGCAAGACAAATTGAATGCACCATCAACGGAATAGGTGAACGCGCCGGAAATGCGGCCTTGGAAGAAGTCGTCATGGCGATGAAGACTCGCCACGACGCCTTGCCTTTTCACACGAATATTGATGCGAAGATTCTCACTCGCGCATCAAAACTTGTTTCGGCAGTAACCTCATTCCCTGTTCAGTACAACAAAGCTATTGTTGGGCGCAACGCTTTTGCGCATGAAAGCGGCATCCATCAAGACGGTATGCTGAAAAATGCCCATACCTATGAAATCATGACTCCTGAGAGCGTGGGCGTATCAAAAACCTCCCTTGTCATGGGTAAGCATTCAGGCCGCCACGCCTTCCGCGAGAAACTCAAGGAACTGGGCTATGACCTTGGAGAAAATGCGCTTGAGGACGCCTTCAATCGATTTAAGGATTTAGCCGACCGTAAGAAATTCGTTTATGATGAGGACCTCATCGCATTAGTTGATGATGAAATAGTCAACTCCCATGACCACATAAAAGTTATTTCTCTGATGGTCATGGCAGGCACTCAGGGACCGCAATCTGCTGCACTAACATTAGACATCGACGGCAAGCGTGTCACGCACCAAGCAACAGGAAACGGTCCGGTGGATGCCATATTTAATGCCATCAAAGCGCTAGCGCCTCATGAAGCAACCCTAGAGCTATTCCAGGTTCATGCCGTAACTGAAGGTACCGACGCGCAAGCCGAAGTATCCGTACGCCTCAATGAAGATGGTAAATCAGTTACAGGACGGGGTGCAGATCCAGATACGCTTGTCGCCTCAGCACGCGCCTACATCGCCGCCTTAAACAAACTCTTTCTCAAACGTAGTCGCGGAAAACCTGAAGCGATGCAAGCTATGTAATGCATTAGCCTAAGCTAATATAAAATTAAAAAGGCGCAGCGCCTATTCGCTCCGTCTTTTTATTATAGCAAGACAATTGAGTGTAATTTAACTTTATTTGAATTTATTCATTATCACCGTGGCTAAATGCCTCAGATCGTATCAATTCAGAACAAATAGCTGTAAGGATATACTCAATAAATAATTTCTACTAGTTTTTTTATTGGTGAAAATAATGGCTGATTATAGCAATGCTCGCCCTGCGCCTCTAACACAAATTGACAAAAAAAAATTTATACGCTTTTTTTCTGAAATTACTATTAAAGATGTGCCTCTCGTTGGTGGAAAGAACGCATCTCTTGGCGAGATGTATCAATCATTAACGCCGCAAGGTATTCAAGTTCCCAATGGCTTTGCTGTGACTGCGGAAGCGTATCGAGCAACGCTTGATCAGTCAAATGTCTGGCCCTCTCTTCGTGAGATCCTATCAAATTTAAACCCAGAAAACGTTGAAGATCTTGCAAGGCGCGCTGCTTGCGCCAGAGATATAATTTATCGCGCCGCTCTGCCTCAAGAGATCGCTAAAGAGATTAAAGAAGCTCTTGAGGATCTTGCAAGTGAATATGGCCAAGACCTGACTGT
>DHWC01000070.1:10296-11984 GCA_002412985.1 Methylocystaceae bacterium UBA5192
GACACATATCTTAATATTCATGGTGCAGCGGCTGTACTCGATTCCATTCAGCATTGCTTTGCAAGCTTGTTCACGGACAGAGCTATACGCTATCGAATAGATAATGGATTCGACCATCTAAAAGTATTTAATTCAGTAGGCGTTATGAAAATGGTCCGCTCCGACTTAGCGAGCTCTGGAGTCATTTTCACGATCGACACAGAAACAGGCTTCAAAGATGTAGTATTTATCACAGGCGCATACGGTTTAGGTGAAAACATTGTCCAGGGAGCTGTCGATCCCGACGAATTCTATGTGTTTAAACCAACTCTCAGAAATGGAAAGAAAGCCGTACTCAAAAGAACCCTGGGCGCAAAAAAAATAAAAATGATTTTATCAGATAGTGGACGCATAACTACTCGCAACACCCCTACAACAACAGAGGAAAGAGAAACCTTCTGTATTAACGACAACGAAATCGTGTTTTTAGCTGAACAAGCTCTGTTAATAGAAGATCATTATAGTCAATCAGCTGGCAGCCATCGTCCTATGGATATTGAATGGGCAAAAGATGGATTAGATGGAAAAATTTATATCGTTCAAGCTAGACCCGAAACAGTCGCATCTCAGCAAAATTATAACTATATCGAAGAGTATAAAATTATTAATCATGGATTACTAAAGGCGGAGGGCCGAGCCGTCGGCGGAAAAATTGTAAGCGGCAAAGCCAGAATTATAGAAAGCGCCTCTGAACTCTCATTATTTGAACCAGGAGAGATTCTCATCGCGCAAACGACATCTCCTGATTGGGGCACTGTGATGAAATCCGCTAAGGCGATTGTCACAGATCGAGGCGGACGAACATGTCATGCAGCAATTGTTGCAAGAGAATTAGGAATTCCTGCAGTTGTAGGGACAGATATAGCCACTCAGCAGATCAAGACTGGAGAATTCGTATCTGTAAGTTGCGCTGAAGGAGAAGTTGGAAAAATTTATGAGGGAAAAATCGATTTTGAAATAGAGAAAACAAACATAACGAATCTATCTAAACCTAATACACACATCATGATGAATATAGGCAATCCAGATCTCGCCTTTCGTCACTCTATGCTCCCAAACGATGGCGTTGGCTTAGCGCGCATGGAATTTATTATTGCCGAAACCATTAAAGCTCATCCTATGGCTCTCATTCACCCCAACCGCCTCGACGCTCAGGACCTTCGTGAAATACAGAAGCTTACTAAGAATTACCCCGATCCGAGTAACTATTTTATCGAAAAACTTTCCCAGGGCGTCGCAACAATCGCCGCAGCATTCTATCCCAAGCCAGTTATTGTTCGAATGTCTGATTTTAAAACAAATGAATATGCCTCACTGATTGGAGGTAAAATTTTTGAATACAAAGAAGAAAATCCTATGATCGGATTTCGCGGAGCCTCTCGTTATTCTCATCCTTCATACAAAGAAGCGTTCGCTTTAGAATGCTTGGCGATGAAAAGAGTACGCAATGATTTTGGACTAATTAATGTAAAATTAATGATCCCCTTTTGTCGCCGCATTGATGAAGCCAAACAGGTTTTGCAAACTCTAGAGACACACGGCCTTAAACGCGGAGATAAAGGGTTAGAGATCTATGTCATGTGCGAAATACCCAATAATGTTATCCTGATTGATGGCTTTTCAAAATATTTTGATGGATTTTCAATTGG
>DHWC01000067.1 GCA_002412985.1 Methylocystaceae bacterium UBA5192
CGACGTTGCGCTTCTTTTAAAACTAACTTAAGCGCCTCAACGCCTTCCTTTTCTGTCCCTTCGTCTGCTTCCGCCTCGCCAAGTTCGACGAGGGTGACAGCGTCGTCTAACTCACGCTCCAAAAGGCTAAGAGAAGCCAGTTGCTCTTCCAATTGGGTGCGCTCGCGCATCAGCTTTTGTGCGCCAGCCGCGTCATTCCAAAAGGCTGGATCTTCAGCTTTAACATTCAATTCCGCGAGACGGCGCGTTGCAGCCTCGACGTCAAAGATGCCTCCTCAGCAGACCAACGGACTGCTCAATCTGTTCTTTCAGCGCAAGCGGTTCAGCGCGCATCGTCACTACTTTCAATAAAAGGCCAGGGATTAGCTGGGAGATTCGCGCGGAAACTAGGCGCGCAAAGGCTTGGTGTAAAGCGTCACATCCGTCCTCGCAGCGAGAGATAAAAATGCCAGGGCATCAGAGCGCAGGACCAGCTGTAGGATTTTAATTGAGTTTTGGGAATGCGCGATGAAAGCCGTTTGTGGATTTCTGGCAATTGCGTCCAATGCGCGCTTGGCCGGCAATGGTGGGCCGTGTGATAGCCAAAATTATTTGTGAGAAAATTATAGGTGGGACTGAGGGAATTATTCGCACATAGGAGCGGATTTCCGCTTTTCTCATCACAGCCGAAATGATTCAAGAAATCGACGTAACGCGTCATAAAATAATTGAGCGCCCACCAGGGTAGGATGTAACAAAATGCTAGGGCTGGCCGCCAGCTCGCGAGAATTATAAAAAATAGGATGAGTGCGGCCTGTTCAATAAAAGCCCAATAATCCGAAAGCTTTGCGGATTTGATCTGTTTTAATCGTCGCGCCGCTACGAGGATCGGCTGCCAAAAACTAGGCCCAAGCGCAGAGATTGCATAACTCACGGCGTTGAACCAGCTAAAGCGGGTCAATTTTTTATGTCCCACGCCGCGGAAGATATCTTCTTGGCCGCGGTGATGGCCCTCGATGTGTTGAATGCGCCAATTCGACGCCGTCATGCCGGTCGCCGCCGCCATTGTCAGATCGAGTAAAAGGTTAACGCTTAGCCGCTCGGAAAATGGGCGGTGGATGTGGAGATGAAGAATGTAATTTGTATTGCCAATGAGGAAGAGCAACGCAAAGCAGTAATAGGCGAGGTGATCGAGGATGAATTGCGAAAAAAAGGGAGCAAATAAAATCGCAGGGGCAAAGAGTCCACGCCAAAAGAGGAAGAAATCCGATGAATGGGCGAGCAGTTTCCTGCGATGTGAAAATTGAGACAGGCCCTGGGTTAGGTTTTTAGGATCGACATCGAACGTCATAGATCAAGAAGAGGCGGTTGATTGGAATCAAAAACGCCGCCGGGCCGATTTTAAGGTCTTTAAATATCAGCCGCGTCGACCGCCCGGCTCAAGATGAGCCGAACGGCGCGGATTTATTTCCCCGCAGCACAAGAGGCAAGAATTTTTTTAATTTCAGCTCAGCGCGATAATTTTTTACGTCATGACGACGTTGACGGCGCTTTCTGGCAATTCTTTTCCAAAACACCTTTGGTAAAATTCAGCGACAAGCGGTCGCTCTAATTCATCGCATTTGTTGAGGAAAGTCAGGCGAAAGGCAAAGCCAAGATCGCCAAAAATCTCCGCATTTTCCGCCCATGTAATGACGGTGCGGGGGCTCATAACGGTTGAGAGATCTCCAGCCATGAAGGCGTTACGGGTAAGATCGGCGACCCGGACCATTTTATTGGCGGCGTCTCGTCCTTCTTTTGTCGCGGCGTAGGATTTCACCTTAGCAATGACAATGTCTGTCTCGGCGTCATGGGGCAGATAGTTTAGCGTCGTGACAATTGACCAGCGATCCATCTGACCCTGATTGATCTGCTGGGTTCCATGATAGAGCCCCGAAGTATCGCCTAAACCGACCGTGTTGGCTGTGGCAAAAAGTCGGAAGGCTGGATGGGGTCGGATGACGCGATTTTGGTCAAGAAGCGTTAAGCGGCCGGACACTTCCAACACACGTTGAATGACAAACATGACATCAGGGCGCCCTGCATCATATTCGTCGAAACACAAAGCGACATTATGCTGGAGAGCCCAGGGCAAGATGCCGTCTCGAAATTCGGTTACCTGTTTACCGTCTTTAAGGACAATGGCGTCTTTACCTACAAGGTCTATGCGCGACACATGACTATCAAGATTGACGCGAATACATGGCCAATTGAGCCGGGCCGCCACTTGCTCAATATGCGTTGATTTTCCAGTGCCATGATAGCCCGTGACCATTACTCTGCGATTGCGCGCGAAGCCGGCGAGAATGGCGAGGGTCGTTTGACGGTCGAAAAGATAATCTGGATCCAGCTCTGGGACATGCTCGCTGCGCTTGGAGAAGGCTGGAACCTCGAGGTCCGTATCAATTCCAAAAATCTTACGCGCTGAGATCTTAATGTCCGGCAGTCCTTCGAGGCCTGCGTCGGCATTTCCTATTGCGACCAAAATTTTCTCTCCATCTTTGCGGCTGAAAGGGCGCAGGTTTTTCCTAATCGTTGCGCTTTTTACAGCCCCATGCGCCGATTATCTCGCCGCCCCTAGGCGAGCCGAGCGGCTCTCAGGGTCTTATAGGCGTGGATGATTTCGCGCAATTTTTCCTCGCGAGATCTATCGCCGCCATTGGCGTCAGGATGATGACGTTTTACGAGCTCCTTATAACGGCTTCTGATGGCCTGCGCATCTGCGGTTTCATCAAGATGCAGCGCATGCAGGGCGCGCAGCGTAACAGGCGAATAGGTGGGTTTGCGCTTTTCAGGCGTCGCGCTAGCGCCGTAACGCGCGCGATAGAGCCCCAATGGATCTTCCGTAGGGCGACCTTCCTCACGGAAGCCTTTTTTCCCGCGTTTTGTGCCCATGGCCCAAGTCGGCCGATGTCCCACGGTCGCGTCTTTAACGTAGCGGGCGACATCTGTGTCATTCATGCCGTTAAAATAATTATAGGTCGCGTTGTATTCGCGCACGTGATCCAGGCAAAAACACAGATATTGGCCCTCGCGGAGACGACCCATTGGCGCACGATAGGCGCCTTCTGCCGCGCAGCCAGGGGCATGGCAGCGGATTTTAACCTCCGACTTCTCCTGCCGAGGCTCGCGCTGAGTGCGGATCCGATCAAAAAGGGGCGAGTTAAGGTTCATTGTGACTCATTATGATATGCTTCCATTATGCTGCAAGCGTCAGCCAAAGGGAAATAGTCCTTATTGAGAGCAGGGGAGGCGAAAAAAGGAAAAATGAGCGCTTTTGCTAAGGCGTCTGTAAGCGCCCGGATCACCGAAAAACTGACACAAGGACTATCGCCCGTGTCTTTAAAACTCATTGATGAGTCCCATCATCATGCCGGTCATGGTCATCATCATCCCGAAGGCGAAACGCATTTTCGCGTTGAGGTCATTAGTGAAAAATTTGAAGGAAAAAACCGTATTGATCGGCATCGACTCATTAACGGCTTGCTTGCCGAAGAGCTTGCAGGCCGGGTGCATGCTCTAGCGATTTCAGCTTGGACTCCTGAGGAAAAATCAACCCTTTAAATTCACGGACCGAACTCAAGAATGAATTGGGGCGATATCGATGCCGCAGGGGCGTTTTAGCGAAACAATTGGCCGCAAGGCTTTAGCCAAGCCAAACGTAAAGCCATCGAACCCATGTTTTTCCTCTGGCCCCTGCGCCAAACGACCTGGTTGGAGTCCCTCGGCGCTCTTGGGCGCGCTTGTTGGGCGTTCTCATCGTTCGCAGGCTGGGAGAGAAAAATTAGCTCAGGCGATCGCCTTAACTCGAACGGTGCTCTGTCCGCCTGAAGATTATCAGATCGCGATTGTGCCTGCCTCTGATACAGGCGCTATGGAAATGGCGCTATGGTCTTTGCTGGGTCCTCGACCAGTTGATGTCGCTGCTTGGGAGAGCTTCACGTCAGATTGGGCGAAGGATATTGTCGAGCAATTAAAACTTGCCGACACAAGAGTTTTTCAAGCGCCTTATGGCGCACTACCAGATTTTCACGAGCTTAATTTCAATCATGATTTTGTTTTTGCCTGGAATGGCACAACGTCAGGCGTACGCATCCCGAATGCTGATTTTATTCCAGTTGATCGGCAGGGCTTAACTATTTGTGACGCAACCTCAGCAGCATTCGCTCAGCCGCTCGATTTCGCTAAACTCGATGTCGTTACCTTTAGCTGGCAAAAAGTTTTGGGTGGCGAAGCAGCGCATGGCGTGATCATCCTATCGCCTCGCGCGCTCGAGCGTTTGGAGTCGTATCAGCCAACGTGGCCATTACCCAAGATTTTCCGCTTGACCATAAATGGCGTTGTGAATGGTGAAATCTTTAGAGGGCAGACGATTAATACGCCATCGCTGTTAGCGGTTGAGGATTACATCGATACGCTGAGCTGGGCGCAGCGTATTGGCGGTTTGCCCGGATTGATCGCGCGCGCAGATGAAACCGCCAAACTTATTGAGGCATGGGTGGAAAAAACGCCTTGGATTGAGTTTCTCGCCGTAGATCCTGCGACACGCTCTAATACAGCGGTTTGTCTGAAATTTTCTTCCTTCAGCCGATTTGAGACCGACGCCCAACGCCGCGACTGCGCCAAGAGGATGTTAGAGATGATCGAAGCTGAGGGCGCAGGCTATGACTTTGGCGCCTATCGGTCTGCGCCGCCAGGTTTTCGCATTTGGTGCGGCGCGACAGTTGAGTCAGCAAATGTTGCGGCTCTGCTGCCATGGCTGGATTGGGCCTATAATCACGCGGTAGCGGATTAGTGAGTTTGCTGATGCGCCATCTGCAGGTTTTCTCAGCGCATAAGTTAAAAAAAGCTCTGCAGACTGTTTCGTTATTGCAAATTAATAAATTTCATTGATAGAGATTAAATTACGCGCCGAAAAGACTAGGCATTGGTTTTGATTCTATCGCTGTGGGGCGACTCTCGGCGCAGCGCATTGACTGAAGGTCCTGTTTGACTTTCGATCGACAGAGTATTTTTACAGATTTTGGGGATTAAGGGGAAAAACATGCGTCGCTTGCTAATTGCGTTAATCTGCGCTCTGGGCGCATTGAGTCTTTTCTCATTGCCCGTCGCAGCGCGTTCTGGGGCGCAAAGAGCGCAACCACAATCCAGCGATCCCTTCGGCGATCTCTTTGGCGGATTTGATTCAGGGCCGGTCGCGCCAGGACAAGATGGACGTCCGCAAGCAGTGGCGGTCCCCAGAGAGACGGTGGCTTTTGATGCGAAATATGCGCCGGGCACCGTCGTCATCTCAACAAATGAACGTCGTCTCTATTACGTTTTAGGCAATGGCCAGGCAGTTCGTTATGGCGTTGGCGTTGGCCGTCCAGGATTTGAATGGGCTGGCACGCGGTTTATTTCAAGCAAGCGCGAGTGGCCAGATTGGACGCCGCCAGCACAGATGTTGCGTCGTCGTCCCGATTTGCCCCGCCACATGGAAGGCGGGGTCGATAATCCTCTTGGCGCCCGCGCAATGTATCTGTCAGGCACGCTTTATCGCATCCACGGCTCAAATGAGCCTGAGACGATCGGACAAGCCGTCTCTTCAGGGTGCATACGCATGACCAATGATGATGTGATTGATCTTTACAATCGGGTTCACGTCGGAACGCGCGTTGTCGTTACGCGCGACTAAGCTGCTGCGGGAAGGTTTGCCTCATTAAAAGGAAGGGCCAAGAAAAATTGGCCCTTCTTATTTTTCCCCCGCCACATCGCGATTAAGTCCTTTGAGCGACAGCTCATCCAAATAAGCTGCGAAGCTTTGGTCTTTTGTTTCGCCCAATGTGCGCAAATAGCGCCAAGTATAGATGCCTGTGCGGTGTGAGTCGTCAAAATCCAAGCGTATGGCATAATTACCAACGGGCGTGACGGATAGAATTTTAACATTGCGTTTGCCGCCGACAGTTTTTTGGTCTCTTTGCGAGTGACCCTGAACTTCCGCGCTTGGGCTTCTTACGCGTAGGAGCTCTGCAGTGAGCGCATAGGAGGCTTGATCATCGTAGTTGATTTCAAGGAAGCGGCCCTGATCAAGCAGTCGAACTTCCGTTGGCCAAGGCTCCTGCACCCCTTTTTCTCCCTATTAAGCGACGATTCTCATAATCCGCATCGGCGTTTTAACGCCATAGCGCTCTTTTCGCATGCTTTATTGGGAAATATATGAAAGAAGGACAAGAAGCCAGAAAGTCGGCCTTGAACCGAACTTTAGGGAAAGAAGCATTATGCAAGCGTCTACTGAGCCGCTCACCCCCCTTCAATCGGCTCCTTTGATTGATCCATTCGGTCGCGCGATTAGTTATGTCCGCGTCTCGGTGACTGATCGATGCGATTTTCGTTGTGTTTATTGCATGTCAGAGCATATGGCGTTTTTGCCTCGGCGCGATCTGTTGAGTTTGGAGGAGCTCGATCGCCTGATCGCCGCTTTTGTTGCGCGGGGCACGAGAAAGCTTCGCATCACAGGCGGCGAACCCCTTGTGCGCCACGATGTCATGCGTCTTTTTGACTCTTTGTCCCGTCATCTGGAAACAGGCGCATTGGAAGAGCTCACCCTGACAACAAATGGGTCTCAGCTTTCACGTTTCGCCCACCGCCTTTATGACTGTGGCGTGCGTCGGGTGAATGTCTCCCTTGATACGCTCAACCCAGAGTTGTTTCGTCAAATTACGCGCACAGGCTCTCATGAGCAGGTGATGGCTGGTCTAGAGGCGGCGCAGACGGCTGGGTTAAAAGTCAAAATCAATGTTGTCGCGCTTAAAGGCGTCAATGAAGACGAATTTATCTCCCTTGTGCAATTTGCTCATGCTCGGGGGTTTGACATTACCTTTATCGAGGTCATGCCTCTGGGGGAGCTCGAGGGACCTGAACGGATAGATCAATATTTGCCCATGCAAATGGTTCGAGAAAAATTATCGGCAAAATTTACGCTCCACGAGACTGATCATCGCACAGCCGGACCTGCGCGCTACGTGCGGGCTGCGGAAACAGGCGGGCGTATTGGGTTTATCACGCCTTTGACGCATAATTTTTGCGAAAGTTGTAACCGTGTTCGGGTGACCTGCACAGGTAAGCTTTATATGTGTTTGGGACAGGAAGACGCCGCCGATCTACGCGCGCCTCTTCGCGCAAGTAGGGATGATTACGCGCTGCACGCCGCGCTTACAGAGGCGATCGGCCGCAAACCAAAGGGGCATGATTTTGTGATTGACCGGAGCGGCCAGGTCCCAGCCGTGCCGCGCCATATGAGCATGACGGGCGGCTAGATGCCGTTTGATGATAATTTTTCATTTTGGTAAATTTTTTCATGATGCGATGCAACCAATCCTGATTTGCCGCGTTATCCCTCCAAATAAAAGATCCGTTCTCACCATAAGCGTAGGGACAAGGGTCTGACTTTCCAGCAGGAGGGCCCTATGGCCAATACACGGGACATCACTTTCGCCGGCCGCACCACCCGCATCATTCTCGGCGCGACGATTGCGAGCTGCCTAGTTGCCGCTGTGGCGGCGGCTCCCTCAGCGCCAACGGGTCTGAAAGATCGCGCTGCGCCTGTCAAAGCGGCCGTAAGCCTGAATGATGGCGCCATCCGCCCACTTGCTCCCGGTCAGGGCATTCGGGTCAGCCGCGCTTATGATGAGAGTGATGAGGATTGCACGCTTGTCCTGACGCCAAAGACTGACGCAAAAGGCAAGACCCGCTATCTTCGCAGTGTTTCTTGCGAGAATTAATTCTGCCGCATCCGAGCGCTTAGCGTAAGGAGTGCCTCTATTTCCAGCGAAGGTTGGTCTTCCAAAGACCCCTTCGCTTTTTTCTTTTCACGCTTAATCAAGGCGCATTGACGCCCTCAACCGCGCTTCCTACTGTGCCGGCGATTTAGCGTTAGAGATTTGATAATCGAACAACACATCATGAGCTCTCCTCCCGCTTTCCCACCCGATCTCCTTGAGGCCGCGCGTATTTCTCAAGCCTGGCCTTTTGAGGAGGCGCGTAAACTGATCGCCAGAGTGGAAAAAAGCGGCCAAACTTCTGTTTTGTTTGAGACAGGCTATGGGCCGTCAGGATTGCCGCATATCGGCACTTTTGGCGAGGTCGCGCGCACAAGCATGGTGCGCCACGCCTTTGAAACGCTCACAGAGGGAAAATTCCAAACACGTTTGCTGGCATTTTCTGATGATATGGACGGCTTACGTAAGGTGCCAGATAATATTCCCAATAAGGATTTGATCGCCGCTCATTTAGGAAAGCCGCTCACTCAGGTGCCGGATCCTTTCGGCACGCATGAAAGTTTTGGAGCGCATAATAACGCGCGCCTACGCGCCTTTCTCGACGCCTATGGCTTTGATTATGAATTTGCTTCATCAACGCATTATTATCAGAGCGGTATTTTTGATGCAGCGCTTAAACGTGCGCTGACCTGTTACAGCGCTTTAATGGACATCATGCTGCCGACCTTTCGGGAGGAAAGAGCGGCGACATATTCGCCCTTTCTGCCTATTCACCCGCGTACTGGCATCGTGATGCAAGTCGCTTTGACGGGCCATGACGCGGAAGCTGGCACGATCGATTGGAATGATCCCGAAACAGGCGAAAAATTTACAACGCCCGTAACGCGAGGACATTGCAAACTCCAATGGAAGCCTGATTGGGCGATGCGTTGGTATGCGTTAGGCGTCGATTATGAAATGGCAGGCAAGGATCTAATTGATTCTGTCAAAGTCTCCTCCGCAATTGTTCGGGTTTTGGGAGGGCGGCCGCCAGAAGGCTTTAATTACGAGCTCTTTCTTGATGAAAAAGGCCAGAAGATCTCTAAATCGAAAGGCAATGGCCTTACGATTGAGGAATGGTTGACCTATGCCAGTCCAGAAAGTCTGGCGCAATTTATGTTTCAAAAACCAACCGCCGCGAAAAGACTTTATTTTGACGTCATTCCCCGTGCGGTAGATGATTATTTGTCGTTTTTAGACGCCTATCCTCGTCAAGATTGGAAGCAGCGACTGGGCAATCCAGTTTGGCATATCCATGCCGGCGCACCGCCGGAGGCGGAAGTGTTAATCCATGATAAGGAAAGCAAAGGGACAACGCTCTCCTTTGGCATGCTGCTTAATTTGGCGGCAGTTGCAAATGCTGAGGATCCAACAATTCTTTGGGGGTTCTTGCGTCGCTATGCGCCAAGCATTTCTCCACAAACCCACCCGCGATTGGATAAGCTTGTCGGTTATGCGGTAGCCTATTTCCGTGATTTTGTTCGCCCAGCTAAGAAATATCGCGCAGCGGATGAAATTGAGCGCGATGTGTTACAAAAAATCGATCATATTCTTGGCGCATTGCCTAAAGATGCGCGCGCAGAAGATATCCAAACCTCACTTTACGACGTCGCTCGGGCTGTATCGCGCTACCAAGATTTAAGCGCCAAAGGAGCGACGCTAGAGCGTCCCGGCGTGTCAAATGACTTTTTCAATATGCTTTATGAGGTTTTGCTTGGTGAAAAACGTGGACCGCGTTTTGGTTCATTCATAGCGCTTTACGGTATCGATAATACACGTCGCTTGATTGCAGATGCCCTTGCTGGCGCATTTATAAAATGATGGCTTATGCGCGTAGCTGATGCAGATATTTTGATCATTCCGGGCTTGAATGATTCCGGACCTGACCATTGGCAAACGCGCTGGCAAATAAAACTTTCAACCGCGCGACGCGTACAGCAAAAAGATTGGCGGCGACCTTGTCGATATGATTGGGAAGCTGGCGTGATATCCGCGATAGATGAAAGCATGCGACCCATTGTGCTAATAGCGCATTCGCTCGGGGTCATTGCTAGTCTATTTGCGTTGCAGCGGCGTGATGAAAAAATCGCCGGCGCTTTCTTTGTTGCCCCGCCCAGCGAAACGGTTATACGAGAAATCCCAGTTATTGATCGCGAATTTTTGCCCATTCCGCGCCATCGCCTTACATTTCCAGCCATTATTGTTGGAAGCGGCAACGATCCCTATGCAGATTATCAAGTTACAAAAGATCTAGCTGAAGAGCTTGGCGCTAAATTTATTGATGCGGGACCCGCGGGGCATATTAATGTCGAGAGCGGACATGGCCCTTGGCCAGAAGGCTTACTCGCTTTCGCGCATTTTATTGCAAAACTCTAAGAGATCATGCGAATTTTAAACGCTTTTGCGCAGGTTCTAATTTATATAACAGCTTTAATTTATTTTCTTTGCTTTCCAGTTAGAAGCGAAACACTCTCCTCTGAGGCTAATATTTTTACGCAAGATGAAATTTCTCAAAGAATTTTGATTAAAAGAGATAAAATAGACATTTTCTTAGATGTGAAAATTTTAGCGCCACGACAACAGAAAGCGCCAGCAGCGCTT
>DHWC01000120.1 GCA_002412985.1 Methylocystaceae bacterium UBA5192
CATGGCGGTTTCATCATCGAATAAGAAACTGGCGAGAGCTTTTGTAAGCTCAGTTTTACCAACGCCTGTGGGGCCAAGGAAGATAAAGCTGCCGATTGGACGATTAGGGTCCTGTAATCCGGCGCGCGCGCGGCGCACAGCCGTTGCGACAGCCGTTACAGCTTCGCGTTGTCCAATTACCCGCTTGGCAAGCATATCTTCCATATGCAGAAGCTTTTCGCGTTCGCCTTCTAGCATTTTATCAACGGGTACTCCCGTCCAACGCGAAATTACTTGAGCGATATGATCGGCCGTGACCGCTTCATCGACGAGCGCGCCCGTTTTTTCCTCTGTTTGAGCAAGTTTTCTTTCTAGCTCGGGTATTAAACTGTAGGTCAGTTCACCAGCTCGCTGATATTCGCCACGACGCTGGGCTTGCGCCAACTCATTTCGGTAGGTTTCAAGTTGCTCTTTAACTTTCTGCGCACTCCCAAGCTTGTCTTTTTCTGCGCGCCATCGAGTTGTGAGCGCTGATGACTTCTCTTCTAACTCAGAGAGTTCAGATTCAATTTTATGAAGCCGATCTTTTGATGCTGGATCAGATTCTTTTTTTAAAGCTTCTTGCTCAATTTTGAGCTGGATGATGCGACGATCATATTCATCTAATTCCTCTGGTTTTGAGTCGATTTGCATACGCAAACGCGATGAGGCCTCGTCAACCAAATCAATGGCCTTATCAGGTAAAAATCGATCGGCGATGTATCGATTAGATAAGGTTGCAGCGGCAACAATCGCAGAGTCGGAAATCCGAACGCCGTGATGCAATTCATATTTTTCTTTGAGGCCGCGCAAAATAGAAATCGTATCTTCGACAGTCGGTTCATCTACAAAAACAGGCTGGAATCGTCGCGCAAGCGCTGCGTCTTTTTCAACATGCTTACGATATTCATCTAACGTGGTTGCGCCAACGCAATGCAATTCTCCCCGCGCCAGTGCTGGTTTCAGTAAATTTGATGCATCCATGGCGCCATCGCTTTTGCCTGCGCCCACCAGAGTGTGCATTTCATCAATGAAGAGGATGATGTCGCCCTCTGCGCTTGTTACTTCACTCAAGACAGCTTTCAGTCGTTCCTCAAACTCGCCTCGATATTTTGCGCCAGCAATTAAAGCGCCCATATCCAGGGAGAGTAACTTTTTATTTTCCAGAGATTCTGGAACGTCTCCATTCACAATTCGCAAAGCAAGGCCTTCGACAATAGCGGTTTTGCCAACGCCGGGCTCTCCAATCAATACGGGATTATTTTTAGTTCGACGCGATAAAACTTGGATAGTGCGGCGGATTTCTTCATCCCGGCCAATTACAGGATCGAGCTTTCCCTCACGCGCCGCCTCAGTTAGATCGCGCGCATATTTTCGCAAGGCATCATAGGCGTTTTCTGCAGAAGCTGAATCTGCCGTGCGACCCTTGCGTAAATCTTCAATAGCGCCATTGAGAGACTGAGGCGTTACGCCAGACTCAGCCAATATCTGCGCGGCCTCGCTGTCGCGCTCCATAGCAAGCGCCAGAAGCAATCGCTCGACGGTGACATATGAGTCACCAGATTTTTGGGCAATTTTCTCCGCAGTATCAAATATCCGTGCGAGGGTTGGTGTGAGATACACCTGGCCTGCGCCCGAGCCGCCAACCCTAGGCTGCTTTGCCAAAAAAGCTTCAGTCCTACGCAACGCTTCACGCGACTGGCCGCCAGCACGATCAATTAGTCCAGCTGAAAGACCCTGCTCATCATCCAGAAGAACTTTTAGTAGATGCTCTGGCGTAAACTGAGGATTACCCTCTCGCGTCGCCAGTGATTGAGCGGATTGCACAAAGCCCCGAGCGCGTTCCGTATATTTCTCAAAGTTCATTATTCGCCCCTTACGACCAAGAAGCCGCCCCGTTAGGCAGCGCGCTTCATGTCAAAATCAGCAGATCCCCGTCGGCGATCTGCCCTTCAGATATGGGAAAAGCTTGCTGATTTTAAAAGAGGAGAATTTTATGATCACACCACTTTTCGTTTTACGAGCGCTGGGCTTAATGTCGCAGTTTTGGCGAAAGTGGGAGGGCTCTTGATGTATCTGGATTCGCTTTATCGATACCCGGTTAAGGGTCTTTCGCCAGAACCTCTGATGTCGGTTGACCTAATAGAGTCGGCCTATTTCCCGGGCGATAGGCTTTTCGCGCTAGAAAATGGACCCTCAGGTTTTGATCCTGAGGCCCCAGTGCATCAGCCAAAGATCAAGTTCCTGATGCTGATGAAAAATGACGCCCTAGCAAAGCTCAAGTCCCACTATGAAGACAGCTCAGGTATTTTGACGATTAAACAGGGCGGGCGGATTGGCGTGCAAGCTTGTTTATTTGAGCGAAGCGGACGCGCAAGGATTGAAGCATATTTGACAGACTACGCTCGCAATGAGCTTCGTGGAGCTATCCGGCTGCTCACGGCTCCGGAAGGCTTTAGGTTTACTGACTCGAAATCTGGTTTTATTTCTTTAGTCAATCTTTCAAGTGTGAAGTCGCTTGGTCAAGCGCTTGAAGCCTTTGTCGATCCACTTAGATTTCGGGCGAATATTTATATTGATAAGGCTGCGCCTTGGTCAGAACTAGAATGGCCAGGACGCCAGATGCGTTTGGGCGAGGCGCGGTTAGAAATATTAAAAATGACGGATCGCTGTGCTGCGACTGGCGTCGAGCCTGGAACCGGTATTAGGGACATGGATATCGTTCAGGCCCTGTACAAAAACTTCGGGCATAATGACTGTGGCGTTTATGCGCGCATTATATCTGGGGGGCGTGTCGCACCTGGCGACACGCTAGAGTTCTTGTGAACTTAAATAAGATCGGGCTCAACGGGTGGATTGGCCGCGTCAACCGACTCATCACCGCGCGACTCGGCGTTGAGTTCCTCATCCATGCGCGGTCGGCGACGGCGACGCGAACTTAAATGATAGCCAACACCTTCGTGCTCCCGATTTGGGTTCCGGTCCTCATTGAAACCAATCTCTCCTTCGCTTTCTCCGTTAACGCCCCGGAGGATTGGCGAAGGCGCAGTAATGAAAGAGGGTAAGTTAGTTGCTGGTGCTTCTGTTGGCCCCTCTGCGCGTTGATGGTAGCGCCGATTGTCTCTAGGGGCGTCTCGATCTTGGCGTTCATAGCCTCCTTGCTGTCCGTAGCGTTGACGCTCTCCATTATCGCTATGCCGATTACGACCGCGGTCATTATAACCGCCGCGCTCTTGTCGCGGGTTACGGTCTTGTCGGAATTCGCGCTCTTGACGCGGATCGGAACGCATTTCTCCCATTGAGCGATCCTCAAAGGGTTGAGGCGCTTGCGGGGCAAAGTGAGGTTGAGGTTGTTGCGCGTAGGGCTGGGGCTGTTGTTGGGGAGTTTGATAAGCAGCCGGCAAGCGTTCTGAGAGTGGCGCAAAGCGATCTGGCAAACCTGAGAAATCATCATCCTCGTCGCCGACATCAACATCAGTGTCATTTTGTTGGCGAGGAAAACCTGGTGCAGCTTGTTGTTGCTGCGCAGCGGCAATTAAGCGAAAATAGTGCTCAGCGTGTTGGAGCAAACTTTCCGCCATAATCGTGTCCCCAGAAGATTGGGCGTCACGAGCCAGTTGCAAATATTTCTCAGCAATATGCTGCGCAGTGCCACGGATTTTAACATCAGGTCCATTGGACTCATATGAGCGGGTGAGCGGATTGGGTCCACGACGTCCGCTGTTGCGGCTACGCATTCTCTTATTGTTATTATTATTTTGGCCTGGTCTCATTAAATACCCCAACACACTCTGCGCATATTGCGCTGCCCTTGTGAATATTTTTACGCAACGGCCATTTCTGCGACCCTTGCGTAATGCGAAGCGACCGAACGCGCATATCGCGCGTATGACTGATACAAAGGCGCCATGCTGCCGCGCGCTGAACAAACGGGCGCGCTTCTTATGGCGCTACGCTAAACTCGCGACGACGCCTTAACTTCAGGCACGCACGACAACAATAAGCGCAGCTTACTTCCTTACCCCGCGTGTTTTATTGACCTGGCGCGCGACTCGCGTTTTGCCTTGGTCGAAACCACGGTGACAATCTCGTCATTCACGTCGACGCGCCTGCGCCAGTCGTTGGTTTCCGCTGAAGCGGCGAGGCCAGCGTCACAGTTGGGCCTCATCCCGATGTTGACGAAAAGCGGGAAATTTTTGCAAGTATAGTCTCTATCCGCCTCTGCGCCAAGAGGCCTAAAAGATCTAAAAGTCTTATGAGATCTCAGCGAGATTGGCAGACCGGCTACGTCAAAGTAGTTGATAAAACCTGGCTAAATCCTGTGCAGGTCCCTTTTTGGCGCCCGAGCGGCAAGGGCGCGCTCATGGCCGCCAAGATCTCTGGCGATTTTTTCAACCTCCAGGCTCATCGCCTCCAGCATAAGTCTAACATCAGCGGCTTGGCCGCAGCCAAGCTCAAAAATAACTAAGCCACGGGATTTTAACACTCTGGGCAAGTCTCGGATGATCGCGCGATAGCAGTCTAGTCCATCCTCTCCTCCATCAAGGGCCAATAGGGGATCATAGAGTCGAACAGAGGGGGGGAGAGTGCTGAGTGCAGCCGAGGCGACGTAAGGCGGATTGGAAATAATTAGATCAAATTGCGCCTGAATTGCTTCATACCACCAAGCCTGCAGCACAAAGGCGCGATTACTCAATCCGCAACGGGCAAGATTGGCTTGGCTGGCTTTGCAGGCGTGAGGCGAGAGATCCACAATAAAGGCTTCAGCCTTTGGCAATTCGCTTAATAAAGCGCAGGCTATGGCGCCAGAGCCAGCGCCGAGTTCCAGAATTTTAAGTGGGGCATTGGGCTTGTTTTCTACAAGCGATAAGGCGGTTTCAATAAGTGTTTCCGTGTCAGGTCTAGGGTCTAGCACATTAGGAGTAACCAAAAGGTCAACTGTCCAAAATCCTCTTGATCCAAGAATTCTAGAAACGGGTTCATGCGCTTCTCGACGCGTTACATATTGCTCGAGAAGTAAGGACTGTTCAGGGGTTAACGCAGACTGCTGCTGTGTCGCTAATTCTAAACTAGTTAAGCCAGTTGCTGCACGAAGTAGGAGGCGCGCATCTTCATCTGCTGTTTCGACGTCAGCATCAAGTAGGCGACGCCTTACTGCGGCCACCGCTTGATGCCGAGAGAGATTGTTTGCAGATGGGGCCACTAATTTTAAGAACCTAGGGCCAAGAGCTTGGCTAATCTTTTGGTGAAGACTGCTGGCTCTTGAGGGAGCTCGCCATCCGCAACGCGGGCCAGATCGACTAAAAGATGCATCCTGTCTTGCACGGCGTCTTGACCTTTATCCCGTAGGAGAGAGCCCAGCGTCTGAATTGCGGCATGCGTTGGATTAATCTCAAGAACGGGCTTACGGATTAAGTCTGCTTGGCCATGTTCGGAGAGGATCTTGGCCAATTGCCTATCTAATCCTTGGTCTGAAGCGATGAGGCAGGCGGCGCTTTCTGTGAGACGTGTTGAGACACGCACGTCTTCAATAGACTCAGCAAGCGTTTCTTTCAGAGCTTTGACTAACGCATCGACATCGGGAGAAGTCGCGGGCTTAGTCTCTGATTTTTCGATTAACGGGATAGCGTCAATATCTGAAAGCCCCTGCGTGACAGATTTAAAGGGTTTGCCCTCAAAACCCAGTGCGCTTGTCACCCAAAACGCGTCAACTGAGTCATCGAGTAGGAGTACTTCAATTCCACGTGCGCGATAGCCTTCAATCTGAGGGCTTGTTGCTAAGCGTTTAGCGTCTTCACCTGTGATGTAATAAATTGCCGTTTGGTTTTCTTTCAGATCCGTTACGTAGTCTTTCAAACTGCGGGTCTTTTTATCGCTTTTAGTTGACGCAAACCGCGCCAGACTAAAAATCCCATCGCGTCGAGAGGGGTCTTCGTGGAGACCTTCTTTAATCACAGCGCCAAAATTTTCCCAAATAGATGAAAATTTTTCAGCGTCAGTTTCACAAATTTTTGTGAGCTCTTGAAGTAATTTAGAGGTGATTGCTTTACCTATGGCGAGAAGCTCTGGACTTTTTTGCGCTACTTCTCGTGAGACATTCAGCGGTAAATCAGCGCTGTCCACGACTAGGCGCACAAATCGTAACCAGGCTGGTAAGAGATCGGTAACCTGAGAGATCAATACGCGGCGCACATAAAGTTTTGTCTTACTCTTACGAGCTGGATCGAAGAGGTCTAACGGTCTAGAGCCGGGAATGAAGGCGAGAACAGTATATTCAGTTCTCCCCTCGGCGCGCCAGTGGGCCGTCAAAGCGGGTTCATCAAATTGGCTAGAGAGCTGACGGTAGAAATCTGTATATTCCTCTGGCGTAATCTCAGATTTTGGCTTCGTCCATAAGGCGACGCCATCCGCAATGCGTTTGCTCTCTTCGCCAGGAGCTGAAATGAGATCGATTGGCGTAGATACGGCGCCTGAATGCTCTGTGATGATTTTTTCAATTCGCCAGGGCTCCAGGAATTCTTCGCTATCTTTGTTGAGGTGTATTGTGACTAGTGTCCCGTAGTCAGGCGCGTCGGACAGAGGGAGTGGGGCAATTGAGTAGCGGCCTTTTCCCTGGGAGCTCCAGAGCCAAGCGAGTTCTTCTCCCGCTCGCCGCGTTGCGACATCAACCTTTTCTGCAACCATGAAGGCAGAGTAAAATCCAACGCCAAAGCGTCCGATCAGACCGCTTTCATTTTCAGATTTTTCTTTGTTGATTTTCTCTAGAAAGGCGCGCGTACCCGAATTCGCAATCGCGCCAAGCGCGCTGATCAAATCATTGCGCGTCATGCCGATACCGTTATCGGCAATAGTTATTGTCCGGTTGTCCTTATCAAGGCTTATCTTGATTAAAGGCGTGTTGGCGACCGCTGCGAGCTTGGCGTCTGACAGTGATTCGTAACGCAGTTTTTCACAGGCGTCAGCGGCGTTCGAGATGAGCTCTCTTAGGAAGACATCTTTTTCCGAGTAAACGGAATGTGTCATTAATTCCAGTAATTGTTCGACATTCGCTTCGAAACCAAAATCAGCCGCTTGGGCGAGATCGTTTTTATCAGCGGTAGTGGAATCAGTCTCTTTCGTCATCGTGTCTCCCAGGCTTTTCCAATGCGGCTTTTTTTCCACAGTCAGGCCTTAGATTTGGCGGTTGTCGTGTAATTTACAATATAGCCGTAAGAAAGAGTTTTTTCTAACAGCGCTTGCATGCGACGGATGCAGACGTCAAACTAGAGGCGCTAAAGGGATAGACTGTATGCCAGAGAGAACATCAGAGGCACGACCCTCCCGTGCGCCCAAGTTGCAGCTTGTGAATTGTGGTAAAGAGAGGCCATTTGAGCTGTCCTCTGGGGCTCCACCTGACAGGCATATAGCAGCCCAGGTCACTTTTGAGCGAGCCGAGTTAAATTTACTGTTAAATCTATATGGAAAGAAAGTTGCTGCGGGTGAATGGCGGGACTATGCGCTGGACTTTTTGCCGCGCAAGGCAATTTTTTCAGTTTTTCGTCGCGCAAGCGAGATTCCAATATACAGGGTGGAAAAAATTCCAGAGCTCGTGCGTCGTCAGGGTCTATACGCTGTCATGAATGCTGGAGGACAGATTCTGCGTCGCGGTCATCAACTTGATCGTGTGCTGCGCGTGCTAGAAACAAAGTTTAAAGTGATCGGCATGGAATAAAAAAAGCCCCGCAAAGCGGGGCTTTTACTAATTAGTCGCTCCTCAGTCGTTTCTATCGCCAAACAAAAAGAGCAACGACTGAAACATATTTATGAAATCGAGGTAAAGCGTTAGAGCTCCAAAGACACTCTTTTTTTGTGCAGCCTCATATCCATCGCTTTCAAAATACATCTCTCGGATCATTTGCGTGTCCCAAGCTGTAAGCCCCGCAAAAATCAAAACAGAGAGTATTGATAGAGCGAATTGCAAGCCTGTCGATTGAAGAAAGAGATTAACAAGGCCGGCGATGATGAGACCCCATACGCCCATTACAAGAAAGGAGCCGAAAGCTGAAAGGTCTCGTCCAGTTGTGTAGCCATAAAGACTCAAGCCGCCAAACGCAGCGGCAGTGATAAAAAATACGCGTGCAACAGAAACGCCCGTAAAGATTAACAGAACGGATGAGAGTGAAAGACCCATGACCGCGGAGAAGGCAAAGAACATATTTCTCGCCGAGGCGGCGGACATATGAGGCATCCGCGATCCCATGAAGAAGATGAAGCCAAGCGGTGAAAGCATGATCACCCAGCGCAAGGGAGAGGTGTAAATCGCTTGTCCAAATGGCGTCAGCGCTAAGGCTCCGCCGCCAACCTTAGCGACGGCCAACATATAGACGCCAAGAGCGACAGCGCCCGTCACCGCTAAGCCGATCGCCATATAGTTGTATACACCTAGCATATAAGCGCGGAGGCCCTGGTCCATTTCCGCAGTGGTGGGCCGAGCAATCCCGCGTCCATAGCTAAAGCCTGGTTTGCCGTCGAAATTAGCCATTTGTTCCTCTCGATCTTTCTCAAAATCGCTTCGCAGATATGGTAGGCGAAGCGCTTAACTTCCAACTAATATGTATGTCTAGAAGAGGGGTGGCAAGACAATGCGACATGAACTCTTCGTAAGGATTGGGAAAAAAGCGACTTAAAGGCCCTGTAAAAGCCAATCCCATCAGGTTAAATGTCAGACCGGTCAAATTTCGCCAAAAAGCGGCTGAATTTCCCCTCGCGCCTTGCTCATTGTCAAGAATGCGCTACCATCAAATGATGCGCCTATTATTTCATCCAAAAGCTTTATCATCCTTATTGCGTTTTTTCGTCGCACAAAATTCGGGGGAGCACATGACCCTTATCCAAGATTACGGCAAGCCCGCTGGCAAACTAAACGTTGAAAAATCAACATCAAGAGCCAGGCTGCTCGATGTGGTCATGTTCCTTTTCGTATTTGCTTTTTTCACTTTTAATGTTGCGCCAGTTGAGGCGCATGGTCGGTTAGGAGCCGCACAGGGGCGTTGTCGTCTCAATATCGGCCCGGATGTGATGAATTTCACAGGCTATTTGCCTGAGGCATCAAAAAATGAGTTTTGTGAAGATATTCCGTCAACCGGACCGGTGATTATGGTTCTTGACGCCGAACAAGCCGAGCTTCGCGACATGAAAGTTGAGCTTCGCATCGTCAAGGACGTTGGTGGCGAAGACAAAGAGAACGAGAACCTTGAAGCGGTGACCGTGGCCTATCATCCGCCAACTGTTTATCCATCTGGAACAATCAATTTCGAGCATACCTTTGACGAGCCAGGTTATTTCGTAGGTATCGTGACAGTGCTTGGTGACCATGGCGAACGCTGGGTATCGCGCTTCCCGTTTTCTGTCGCTAAGACCTTCATGAGGGATTTGCCAATCTATCTTTTGTTAGGCCTTGGCGTCCTAGCTTGTTACGCAATCTACATTGTACACCGTCGTCGTTCGCCGTTGAAAAAATCTACGAAGTTCGACCCGCAGGCAGGTGCGGGGCCAGATTCCTCATCAGGGCCAGATCATGGGTCAGAACATCACGAGCCAACGCCAGCTGAGTGATCAGTTAAGACCCTTCGGATCGAGTATTTTCATATCTTTTACTCAATCAGTAAGTGGGCTTTGGTATCTCCGCAAACTGCAGTACGAAAAATGTGATAGCTCAGACAGGTTCTTAGCTTTCACTAATGAGTATATTTGATAAATCTTAGGCTATGTTCGTGTCGTTTACTTA
The DNA here is from genome assembly GCA_002412985.1 of Methylocystaceae bacterium UBA5192. GTDB lineage: Bacteria > Pseudomonadota > Alphaproteobacteria > Rhizobiales > Beijerinckiaceae > Methylocystis. The sequence continues at coordinate 9,785 of DHWC01000120.1, forward strand.
TTAAAAACTATGCAGCTTAGTCTTCACCTTATTGATTATTGAAAAAGCGTTTTTAGTCGGCTTCTTTGCTTGACGCTCTGCTTCCCTTGTCCTTTTGGTTTTTTTTTAATTTCACTGCTATGAAGCCGTGAGATGACTGGCGTTTATTATTTGGGAAGGATCTTGGACGCGCGCGTCTATTGGAGAGAATTGATGGCCTGGTTAATTTTATTGGTAGGAAGTTTATGTGAAGTAGGATGGCTGATTGGGATGAAATATGCAGAGGGTTTTACTCGTTTTTGGCCCTCAGTGATTATGGTTTTTTTTATGGCTGCTAGCATTGGCTGCTTAGGGTTGGCCGTAAAAGAGATTCCCGCGGCGACAGCTTATGCAGTCTGGACAGGTGGAAGCATCGCGGCAGTGGCTATTGTTGGCGTCTATCTCTTTAACGAACCCGCGACGCTTCTGCGTTTAGCGTCTATCGCGCTCATTCTTCTAGGCATGGTCGGATTAAGACTGAGTGGCGTAGATCCATAAAGTCATTTGACATTTTT
>DHWC01000105.1:0-248 GCA_002412985.1 Methylocystaceae bacterium UBA5192
TCCATTGCGCGCTCTGCTGGCACATATGCTCAGATTGTGGGTCGAGACCAAGGCTATGTCATTGTGCGCCTGAATTCTGGCGAGCAGAGATTGGTCCACGGTCAATGTTTTGCAACCATTGGCGCGGTGTCAAATCCTGACCATATGAACGCAACAATTGGTAAGGCTGGCCGATCGCGTTGGCTCGGCCGTCGGCCACATAATCGTGGCGTGACCATGAACCCGATTGACCATCCGCATGGCGGCGG
>DHWC01000105.1:552-1625 GCA_002412985.1 Methylocystaceae bacterium UBA5192
TTGACCATCCGCATGGCGGCGGCGAAGGACGTACATCAGGTGGCCGTCATCCTGTGACGCCGTGGGGCAAGCCGACAAAGGGCAAGAAAACCCGCAGCAACAAATCCACTGACCGGTTTATTGTGTCGTCGCGGCACAATCGTAAGAAGAAGGGCTAATCCATGACCCGCTCGATTTGGAAGGGCCCGTTTGTCGATGGCTATCTGCTCAAAAAAGCAGATGCCTCACGCGCTTCTGGCCGCTCTGAAGTAATTAAGATTTGGAGCCGTCGCTCCACCATATTGCCGCAGTTCGTCGGATTAACCTTCGGCGTTCACAACGGACAAAAGCACATTCCCGTTTCTGTCAGCGAAGACATGATCGGGCATAAGTTCGGAGAATTTGCTCCAACGCGCACCTATTATGGGCACGCGGCGGACAAGAAGGCGAAGAGAGGCTAATCGCGATGTCGAAGGAAGCCAATCCGCGCCGGCTTGCGGATAATGAAGCGAAAGCGATTGCGCGCATGCTGCGCGTGTCGCCTCAAAAGCTGAATTTGCTTGCTCAGCTTATTCGCGGAAAAAAAGTTGATCGTGCGCTTGCGGATCTTGAATTCTCAAGAAAGCGAATTGCGCATGAGGTGAAGAAGACGCTTGAGAGCGCAATCGCTAATGCCGAGAACAATCATGGTCTCGATGTCGACGATCTTGTGGTTTCTCAAGCTTTTGTTGGTAAAGCAATGGTGATGAAGCGTTTCCATGCCCGCGCACGCGGCCGTGCGAGTCGCGTTGAAAAGCCTTTTGCCAATCTAACGATCATCGTGCGCGAAGTCGAAGCGCAAGCGAACGCCTAAAGGAAGAGACCATGGGTCAGAAGGTTAATCCGATCGGGTTGCGCCTCGGCGTCAATCGCACTTGGGACTCGCGCTGGTTCGCGGGCAAGGGCGAATATGCCAAGTTGCTGCACGAAGATATGACAATCCGTGAGGCGGTGTCGAAGACGCTGAAGCAAGCGGCGGTGTCTAAAATCATCATCGAGCGTCCGCATAAAAAATGCCGCGTGACAATTCATTCTGCGCGTCCAGGCGTTGTGAT
>DHWC01000105.1:1949-3843 GCA_002412985.1 Methylocystaceae bacterium UBA5192
GCAAGAAGGGCGCGGATATCGATAAAATCCGCAAGCTTGTTGGCAAGCTCACGGGCAGCGAAGTCGTAATTAATATTGTCGAGGTGCGTAAGCCCGAGACAGAAGCTGCTTTGGTGGCGGAGTCTATCGCGCAGCAACTCGAGCGCCGCGTGGCTTTCCGTCGCGCGATGAAGCGTGCTGTGCAGTCGGCGATCCGTCTCGGCGCGCAGGGCATTCGTATTAATTGTTCGGGTCGTCTAGGCGGCGCGGAAATCGCGCGTTTGGAATGGTATCGCGAGGGACGCGTTCCTTTGCATACGTTGCGCGCGGATGTTGATTATGGCACGGCGACAGCGCATACCGCCTATGGCGCTTGCGGCATTAAAGTTTGGATCTTTAAAGGAGAAATCCTTGAGCATGATCCAATGGCGCAAGACAAGCGCGCTGCTGAACAGTCTGCGGGCGGCGTGACAGGCGAGCATGGCGAGCGTGAACGTGAGCGTGGCGATCGCCGTCGTCGCGAACCTCGTGAACCGCGTGACGTCGCGTAAGGCGTCGAAAGAACAAGTTTAAAGAGCATTCATCATGTTGCAACCCAAACGCACCAAGTTCCGCAAGGCCTTTAAAGGTCGTATTCATGGCGCCTCTAAAGGCGGCTTTTCGCTGAGCTTTGGTCAATTCGGCCTGAAGGCGATGGAGCCAGAGCGCATTACAGCACGGCAAATTGAGGCTGCGCGTCGCGCGATGACGCGTCATATGAAGCGCGCTGGTCGCGTGTGGATCCGCATCTTTCCAGATGTGCCGGTTTCAAAAAAGCCAACAGAAGTTCGAATGGGTAAAGGCAAGGGTGCGCCAGAATTATGGGCTGTGCGCGTCGCGCCGGGTCGCATCATGTTTGAAATCGACGGCGTGCCTGAGCCGCTCGCGAGAGAAGCATTGACCTTGGCGGCGGCGAAATTGCCGATCAAGACACGCTTCATCGAACGTATCGCCGAGTAAGGGGAAGAGAGATGAAATCCAAACAACGCATCTCTGATCTTCGCGCTATGAGCGATGACCAGCTTAATGATGAAGTGCTTAAGCTTAAGAAAGAACAGTTCAATATGCGCTTTCAGCGCGCAACTGGACAGCTTGAAAACACCTCCCAGGTGCGTGTCGTTCGTCGCGACATCGCTCGGGCTAAAACAATCGCCGCGCAGAAGCGCACGGAAAAGTAAGGTTTAGCGCCCATGCCGAAGCGAATTCTCCAAGGCGTCGTTGTCAGCGACAAGCAGAATAAAACGGTTGTTGTGAAGGTCGAGCGCCGTTTCACGCATCCTTTATTCCAAAAGACAGTGCGTCGTACTAAGAACTACCATGCACATAATGAAAGCGCCGTAATCAAAGTTGGCGATATGGTGACCATTGAAGAAACGGCGCCAATCTCAAAGTTGAAGCGGTGGCGTGTAATCGAAAATGCGTCGAAGGCATAAAAGCTGACGAAGTGTTTAATTTTTAATTGACGAGGTTTCCGGACGAAGTCGGCAAAGCCGAAACCAGACCGGAGTGAAAGGCGGATAAGCCATGATACAGATGCAAACCAATCTCGACGTCGCCGATAACTCAGGCGCCCGCCGTGTGATGTGCATCAAAGTGCTGGGCGGCTCCAAGCGCAAATACGCCGGCGTCGGCGACATTATTGTCGTGTCGATCAAAGAGGCGATACCGCGCGGCCGCGTGAAGAAAGGCGATGTGCTTAAAGCAGTCGTCGTTCGCACTGCGAAAGACATCAAGCGTTCGGACGGCTCGGTCATTCGATTTGACTCAAATGCGGCGGTATTGATCAATAATCAATCCGAGCCGATTGGCACGCGTATCTTCGGACCCGTGCCGCGCGAGCTGCGCGCGAAAAATCACATGAAGATCATCTCGCTTG
>DHWC01000105.1:4164-18278 GCA_002412985.1 Methylocystaceae bacterium UBA5192
GAGGTGCTGTAATGGCCGCCAAAATCAAGAAGGGCGATAAGGTCGTCGTTCTCGCAGGCCGAGACAAGGGCCGCACAGGCGAAGTATTGCGCGTGATCCCTGACGAAGGTCGGGCGTTGGTTGATGGCGTTAATATCGTGAAGCGCCATCAGCGTCAGACGAAGGATCGCGAAGCTGGCATCGTGAATAAAGCGGCGCCAATTGATCTATCAAATATTGCGCTTGCGGATCCAAAAGACGGTAAGGCGACGCGCGTTGGTTTCAAGATACTCGACGACGGTCGTAAGGTCCGCGTCGCAAAGCGTTCTGGAGAATTGATCGATGGCTGAGGAAAAGACGCCAAAGGCCGCTAAGGCCTCTGCAAAGGCGCCCAAGGCCGCAGCTGACGCCGCCGCCGTTAAGGAGCCAAAAGCGCCAAAAGCCAAAGCGGCTAAAGCCGATACGGGCGCTTATGCGCCCCGTATGAAAAAGCTTTATGACGACGTCGTGCGCGAGCAGATGACGAAGCAATTCGGCTATAAGAACGCGCTAGAAGTTCCAACGATTGATAAAATCGTTTTGAACATGGGCGTTGGTGAAGCGGTTAACGATACAAAGAAAGTTACTTCAGCAGCCAATGATCTGGCGTTGATTGCGGGTCAAAAGCCAGTGGTCACGCGCGCGCGCAAGGCGATTTCAACCTTTAAAGTGCGCGAAAATATGCCAATTGGCGCTAAGGTTACGCTGCGTAAAACGCGCATGTATGAGTTTCTTGATCGATTGATCACGATTGCCCTACCGCGCGTTCGCGATTTTCGCGGACTCAATCCAAAGTCCTTTGATGGTCGCGGCAATTATGCGCTGGGCATCAAAGAGCACATTGTATTTCCTGAAATCGATTACGACAAAGCAGAGTCGATTTTGGGTATGGATATCATCGTTTGCACGACCGCAAAAACTGATGATGAAGCGCGCGCCTTGTTGAAGGCGTTTAATTTCCCGTTCCGGCAGTGAGGGGTTAGCTCCTCAAACGCGGATACCGAAAGGCTGATAGACTAATGGCGAAGAAAAGCGCGATCGAGAATAACAAGCGCAAAGTTAAACTCGTTAAAGCATATGCAGGCCGCCGTGCGCGGTTGAAAGCAATCGCAAATGACAAGTCTTTGTCGATTGAAGAGCAGTTTGAGGCGCGTTTGAAGCTCGCGCAGCTGCCGCGTAACTCTGCACAAATTCGCGTTCGCAATCGGTGCGAAATCTCCGGTCGTCCACGCGCATTTTATCGCAAGTTAAAGATGTCGCGTATTGCGTTGCGCGAACTCGGGTCGCGGGGCCTTGTGCCCGGTCTCGTAAAGTCGAGCTGGTAAGGAGAAGCAACCATGGCGATCAATGATCCGTTGGGAGATCTCCTAACTCGTATCCGCAACGCGCAAATGCGTCGCAAAGACAAAGTTTCCACGCCAGGCTCCAAGCTGCGGGCGCATGTCCTCGATGTGTTGAAAGAGGAAGGCTATATCCGTGGCTATACAACCACAGATTTTGGCAATGGCCGCACTGAGTTTGAGGTTGAGCTGAAGTATTACGAAGGCGAGCCGGTCATTAAGCAGATTGAGCGTGTGTCTCGTCCGGGACGACGCGTTTATGCTGCTGTGAACGCAGTGCCGCGCGTCGCGAATGGTCTTGGCGTCACGATCGTTTCTACGCCTAAGGGCGTGATGGCGGATCATGCAGCGCGTGAAAACAATGTCGGCGGCGAGGTGTTGTGCAAGGTCTTCTGATCTTGCGCCTCAGCAAACAGGAATTTTAGCAATGTCTCGTATCGGCAAAAAACCTGTGGTCGTTCCTTCTGGCGTCACCGCCAAAGTCGACGGCCAACTCGTCCAAGTAAAGGGCGCCAAGGGTCAGCTCGAATTTATTGCGCCCGACGACGTCACGGTTGCGTTGCAGGACAATCAAATCAAGGTTGATCCGCGCGACAACAGCAAGCGGGCGCGGGCAATGTGGGGAACGGCGCGTGCGCGCGTCAATAATCTCGTTGTCGGCGTTACGGCGGGTTTTGAGAAAAAGCTCGAAATCACCGGCGTTGGTTATCGCGCAGCGGTTCAAGGTAAAACTTTGCAGCTGGCTTTGGGCTATTCGCATGACGTGAATTTCCCAATTCCTGCAGGCATCACGATCGTGACGCCGAAGCCTACTGAAATCACCATCAGTGGCATCGACAAGCGTCAAGTTGGTCAGGTGGCGGCAGAAATTCGCGCATTGCGCGGACCAGAGCCATATAAGGGCAAGGGCGTGAAATACGCCAATGAATTCATCTTCCGTAAGGAAGGCAAGAAGAAGTAAGGACCGGCGTCATGGCCAAGGATGTAAAAGTCGAATTGCGCCGCAAGGCTCGTGTTCGTCGCACGCTCCGCGAGCGCGCTTATGGGCGTCCGCGCCTATCGGTCTTCCGCTCGTCGAAGCAAATTTATGCGCAAATTATTGATGACGAAAAAGGTGTAACAATAGTTTCAGCTTCTTCGATCGAGAAAGATAATCGCAAAGATTTGAAGACGGGCGCAAATGTTGATGCAGCGAAAGTCGTTGGTAAGCTGCTTGCCGAACGGGCAAAAGCCAAAGGGGTCAAAGAGGTCGTCTTTGATCGCGGCGCCTACATGTATCATGGGCGCGTAAAGGCTTTGGCCGAAGGCGCGCGTGAAGGCGGTCTGCAATTCTAATCTCATTTTGTCAGATAAAAAGTCTGACAATTTATCGAAGCGAGCGGCGCCAGAGGCGTCGCGTAAGTGACGGAAAAGAAAATGGCGCGTGAAGGTGAAGGCGGTCGCGGTCGCGACAGAGAAGAGCGCGATAGCGAATTTGTGGATCGTTTGGTTCACATCAATCGCGTCGCGAAAGTTGTGAAGGGCGGACGTCGGTTTGGTTTTGCCGCACTCGTTGTTGTCGGCGATCAAAAAGGCCGCGTTGGCTTTGGTCACGGTAAGGCGCGTGAAGTGCCTGAAGCTATTCGAAAAGCGACAGAGGCTGCAAAGCGGGGATTGATCCGCGTGCCCCTGCGCGAAGGACGCACATTGCATCATGACGTTTTTGGCCGTCATGGCGCGGGTCGCGTAGTGTTACGCGCCGCGCCGGCAGGCACGGGTATCATCGCAGGCGGCCCAATGCGCGCCGTCTTCGAAACCCTGGGCATGCATGACGTTGTCGCTAAGAGCCAAGGTTCGTCAAATCCCTACAACATGATCCGCGCTACGTTTAATGCGCTGACGCGTGAGGATTCTCCACGTTCGGTTGCGGCGCGCCGCACCTTAAAAGTATCGGTGTTGCAGTCTCGTCGCCAGGGCGTCGACGCTGACGCCGTTGACGCGTGAGGGGAGGCTCAGCCATGGCAAAGGGCAAACACATCACCGTTGAGCAGGTTGGCAGTCCAATTGGACGGCCAGAACGTCAGCGTCAAACGCTTGTCGGCCTCGGCTTGACGCGTATTGGACGTCGTCGCCAATTGGAAGACACGCCAGCAATACGCGGGATGATCGCCAAAGTGGCGCATCTCGTTAAAATCGTCGACGAGAAGTGAGGGCGGGTCAATGAAACTCAACGAACTCTCGGACAATCCAGGCTCCATTAAAGAGCGCATCCGCGTAGGCCGAGGCATTGGCTCTGGCAAGGGTAAAACAGGCGGCCGCGGCGTAAAGGGTCAAAAGGCGCGCACAGGCGTTGCGATCAAGGGCTTTGAAGGCGGTCAAATGCCGCTGCATCGTCGCTTGCCAAAGCGCGGTTTCCATAATCCTTTCACCATTCACTACAATGAAGTGAATGTTGGACGGATTCAGCAAGCCGTTGACGCTGGTAAGCTCGATGCGAAATCGCCCGTCACCTTGGATGCGTTAATTGCCGCAGGCTTGGTTTCTAAACCGCGCGATGGCGTGAAAATCCTTGGTCAAGGCGAGATTAAAGCGAAGCTGACGTTTGAAGTAGCGGCTGCCTCAAAAAGCGCAGTCGCGGCTATTCAAAAAGCAGGCGGCTCCATCAAACTGCTGGTTGCGGAGACATCCGCGGCGTCGGCGTGAGTAAAAACATTTATGCGATCGCTCTCGAAAGAGCGGTCGCATCGCCATAATTAACATTTTTGGATCATGTCGGCTGAATCAAAGCCGCGTGGTCCAGTGACCGTAAACTAAAATGTCGCAATAAAGCGGCGCATATCAGGGGAGCTCTTCAATGGCATCGGCAGCCGAGCAACTCGCGGCCAACGTCAATCTCTCCGCCTTTGGCAAGTCTGACGAACTCAAGAAGCGTATCTGGTTCACCCTGGGCGCCTTGATCGTCTATCGCCTTGGAACCTACGTGCCATTGCCTGGTATTGATCCGGACGCTTTCGCCAAAAGTTTCTTTGGCCAGTCTAAGGGAATGCTTGAGCTCTTTAACATGTTTGCAGGCGGCGCAGTGCAGCGTCGCGCTATATTTGCGCTTAACATCATGCCGTATATTTCGGCTTCAATTATCATTCAGTTGCTCACATCAGTCTTTCCTTCTCTCGAGTCTATTAAGAAAGAGGGTGAGCAGGGACGCAAGGTTCTCAACCAATATACACGCTATCTCACAGTGGTTTTGGCGACTTTCCAAGCCTATGCAATGGCGATTGGCTTAGAGGGTCAGGCAGGCGTCGTTACAGAGCCGGGTCTCTTCTTTCGAATTACAACTGTGGTAACTCTCGTTGGCGGCACAATGTTTTTGATGTGGCTGGGCGAGCAAATTACCTCGCGCGGCATAGGCAATGGATCCTCGCTGATCATTTTCGCCGGCATTGTCGCTGCTTTCCCCTCAGCCATTGTCTCAACTTTAGAGTTAGGACGGCAAGGGGCTATTTCGACAGGATTGATTCTCAGCGTCATCACGATGTCTTTCTTTGTCATCGCTTTCATTGTGTTTATGGAGCGGGCGCAGCGGCGATTGCTGATCACCTATCCAAAGCGGCAGCATGGCAATCGTGTATATGAGGGACAAACATCCTTTCTGCCGCTTAAATTAAATACAGCAGGCGTGATCCCGCCAATTTTTGCTTCCTCCTTATTGTTGTTGCCAACAACGGTTGCAAATTTTTATCAGTCGACGGGTTCAGATAGTATTTTTGCGACGATCTCTGCTTATTTTGGACATGGGCGTCCGCTTTACATGCTCGCTTATGTTGGCTTGATCGTATTTTTCGCTTTCTTCTACACGGCAATTGTTTTCAATCCGACGGAAACAGCGGATAATCTAAAAAAGCATGGCGGCTTTATTCCAGGCATTCGTCCCGGTGAACGCACAGCGTCATACATAGATAGCGTGTTGATGCATGTGACTGTGCTTGGCGCGCTTTATCTTGCGATTATTTGCCTCCTTCCTGAAGGCCTAATCGCTTACGCAAATCTTCCTTTCTATTTTGGCGGAACATCCTTACTCATCGTGGTGAGCGTGACCATGGACACGGTTGCGCAAATCCATGGTCATATGCAGGCCCAACAATATGAAGGCTTGATCCGCAAGACCAAGCTGAAGGGACGCCGGAAATGAGGCTTGTTCTGCTCGGTCCGCCGGGCGCGGGCAAGGGCACTCAAGCAGCGCGTCTGGTCCAAAAATTCAACATACCGCAACTTTCGACGGGAGATATGCTTCGCGCCGCCGTTGCGGCGGGGACGCCGATCGGACGTCAGGCCAAAGCTATCATGGAGTCGGGCGCGCTTGTGCCTGATGAAGTTGTAATTGGCATCATTGACCAGCGCATCGATGCAGCTGATTGCGCGAATGGCTTTATTCTTGATGGCTTCCCGCGAACGGTCCCGCAAGCTGAGGCGCTGAGAGCCTTGCTGGCGCGAAAAGGCCAAGAGCTGAACGCAGTCGTCGAGTTGATGGTGGATGAAAGCGTGCTTGTTGATCGCATGCGCCAACGGGTGGCGGAGGCGATTGCCGCCGGCGCTGAAGTTCGCGCGGACGACAATCCAGAAAGTTTTAAAGCGCGATTGGAAACATACCGTCGACAAACGGCGCCTGTGTCTCAGCATTATTTAGAGGCGGGCGAGTTAAAGCGCGTCGATGGCATGGCTGGCATCGACGCCGTAACAAATGCGATTAATCAGGCGATTGCGCCCTAGAAGCGCTCTTTTTTAGGGCATTTGGCGATTTTTCACCACCATCCCCCGCTTTCCGCTTGACTCTCCACTGGGCGCTATTTAATGCCTCTCTATCGACGCATGTTTCGAGGAGCTCTCATCCGCGAGCTTCTTTTTTTGCGTCTTGGAAACCCAAAATTCCTGATTTGCCCGCAAGGGCCGGCCTCCACCGGACGCGGGTTACTCTGGCGCTGCTTCGCGTAGCGCCATCATATGGAGAAGTGAAGTGGCTCGTATAGCTGGCGTTAATATCCCAACGAATAAACGCGTTGTGATTGCCCTACAATATATTCATGGCATCGGCCCTAAAAAGGCGACCGAAATCTGCGAAAAAGTTCATATCCCTGCAGAGCGGCGCGTTGCGCAGCTAACAGACGCTGAAGTTTTGCAAATTCGTGAAACAATCGACCGCGACTATCTGGTTGAGGGCGATCTTCGCCGCGAAGTTGCGATCAACATTAAGCGCCTTATGGATCTGGGCTGTTATCGTGGTCTACGTCACCGCCGGCAATTACCAGTTCGCGGCCAGCGTACGCATACCAATGCGCGCACGCGCAAAGGCAAGGCGAAACCAATCGCAGGCAAAAAGAAATAAATTTTGCCCTTTAATAAAAATATCCCCAGCGCCTGGCGTTACGGGCGCGTTTGAAGGACTAGAATTAAGATGGCTAAGGATACCACCCGCGTTCGTCGTCGCGAGCGAAAAAATATCGTCTCCGGCGTTGCGCATGTGAACTCAACTTTTAACAACACGATGATCACCATCACCGACGCACAAGGCAATACAGTGTCTTGGTCGTCGGCCGGCACTATGGGCTTTAAGGGCTCGCGTAAATCGACGCCTTATGCAGCGCAAATGGCGGCGGAAGATGCAGCGCGTAAAGCTGGCGAGCATGGCGTGCGAACGTTGGAAGTTGAGGTTTCTGGACCTGGTTCAGGTCGTGAGTCAGCCTTGCGCGCCTTACAGGCAGCAGGTTTCACTGTCACATCCATTCGTGATGTGACGCCAATTCCGCACAATGGATGTCGGCCGCGTAAGCGTCGTCGCGTCTAATCAAGGCGGTAAGCCGCTTAATCGCGGTATCGTCTATTTTAACGGCGTAGATCCGACATTGGCGTCGGTCACGCTTCCCGGAGCTTCAAGGAAAGGCGCCCCAGTGAGCATCCAGAAGAACTGGCAGGAACTGATTAAACCAAATAAACTCGAAGTCGCGGCGGGAGATGATCCGCGTCGTATGGCGACGGCGGTTGCCGAGCCGTTGGAGCGTGGTTTTGGCGTAACGCTTGGCAACGCCTTGCGTCGCGTGTTGCTTTCCTCTTTGCAGGGAGCCGCAATCACCTCGATCCATATCGATGGTGTGTTGCATGAATTTTCCTCCATTCCTGGCGTGCGCGAGGATGTGACGGACATTGTTCTCAATATCAAAGATATTGCTGTCAAATATCAAGGCGAGGGTCCTAAGCGGCTCACGCTGAAAAAAACGGGACCCGGAACTGTTACGGCAGGCGATATTCAGGCAGGCGGGGATATTCAAATCCTCAATCCTGATCTCGTGATCTGCACGCTCGATGATGGCGCAGAAATTCGCATTGAATTCACCGTCTCTACGGGCATGGGCTATGTGCCTGCTGACCGTAATCGTTCGGAAGATGCGCCGATTGGCCTGATTCCGATTGATAGTCTTTACTCGCCAGTTAAAAAGGTAAGCTATCGCGTAGAAAACACGCGCGAAGGCCAGGTCCTCGATTACGATAAGCTCACGCTCTCAATCGAGACAAATGGCGCCATTTCGCCAGAAGATGCGATTGCCTTTGCGGCGCGTATTCTGCAAGACCAGTTAAATGTCTTCGTTAATTTTGAAGAGCCGCGTCGTGAAGAAGCTGCGCCATCTATTCCGCAGCTCGCCTTCAATCCTGCATTGTTGAAAAAGGTTGACGAACTGGAATTGTCAGTGCGTTCAGCCAATTGTCTTAAAAACGATAACATCGTTTATATCGGCGATCTTATTCAAAAGTCAGAAGCAGAAATGCTACGTACGCCGAACTTTGGGCGTAAGTCTCTCAACGAGATAAAAGAAGTTCTGGCGCAAATGGGCCTGCATCTTGGCATGGAAGTGCCCGGTTGGCCGCCAGAAAATATCGACGATCTCGCTAAGCGTTTTGAGGAACACTACTAAATCATTCGCGCAACGCGCGTTTATAAAGACGGCCGTTCCTTGGCACGGCGGCCGTATAATTAACGGAGAGCCAGATGTATCACGGTCATAAAAAACGTCGCTTCGGCCGCACGCATGAACATCGTAAAGCGATGTTTGCAAATATGGCGCAAGCGCTCATCAAGCATGAACAGATTGTCACTACTTTGCCAAAGGCAAAGGACTTGCGCCCAGTCGTCGAGAAATTAGTTACGCTCGGTAAGCGCGGCGATTTACATGCGCGGCGTCAAGCCATTGCGCAAATCAAAGACGTTAAGCTTGTTGGCAAGCTCTTTGACGTGTTGGGCCCACGCTATAAAGCGCGTAATGGCGGCTACACCCGCGTGCTTAAGGCGGGCTTTCGCTTTGGCGACAATGCGCCGCTTGCTGTCATTGAATTTGTTGATCGAGACGTAGACGCAAAGGGTCTCGACTCTGGTCCGGTCATTATCGCTGAGGAAGAGGCCGCCTAAGGCGATGCGTCTTTGACTTTATCAAAAAGGCGGCCAACTCGGCCGTCTTTTTTCTTTCTGGATTCACTCTTGAAGATTTTGCGCGCCATTTTACTATCGCCGCGAGATCCTTTTTCTGGAGCAAGGCATGTATTTTGGCTTGCGTAAATTTTTCTCGCTAGTGATTGTCTGTGTCGCTGTTGCATTGCTGGTGTCGTTATCCCTGCGTTGGTCGCCCCTATATGCAGAGCCGGCTGAGACGCCAAAGTCGCGTGCGGAAATAACCTATTCCTTTGCCTCAGTTGTTAAAAAGGCTCAGCCAGCTGTCGTTAATGTCTTCGCTTCGCGCGTAGAACGCATGCCATCGAATCCATTCATGGACGATCCGATTTTTCGTCGTTTCTTTGGCGAAGGCGGAAGTGGAGGCGGTCGAGAGACTTCGCAATCATTGGGCTCGGGCGTGATTGTTGATGCGAGTGGCTTAGTTGTCACCAATCATCATGTGATTGAAGGCATGACAGACGTTAAAGTGTCTTTGGCGGATAAGCGTGAAATACCTGCGCAAATTCTCTTACGAGACCCCCGCACGGATCTTGCCGTATTAAAGCTGAAAGAGGGTGCGAATTTTCCAATAATGGAACTTGGAGATTCTGACGCGTTAGAAGTTGGCGATCTTACGCTCGCAATTGGCAATCCATTTGGCGTTGGACAGACAGTTACTCAGGGCATTGTTTCAGCTCTTTCTCGCACGCATGTCGGAATTTCTGATTACGGATTTTTTATTCAAACTGACGCAGCGATTAATCCAGGTAATTCTGGGGGGCCGCTTGTTGATATGAATGCGCGTGTTGTTGGGATTAACACGGCTATTTTTTCCAAGTCCGGCGGCTCTATCGGAATTGGTTTCGCCATCCCAGTTAATATGGTCAAAGCTGTTTTGGCGACCGCTAAAGGCGGCGGCAAACTGGTTAAGCGGCCTTGGCTCGGCGCTTCCTTGCAAGCGATCACGCAAGAAATTGCAGAAGGCTTGGGGCTTGACCGGCCAACTGGCGCTTTATTAACTGATGTGCAGGCAAAAGGTCCGGCAGATGAAGCGGGATTAAAGCGCGGCGATGTTATTCTCTCAGTCGATAATCAAGTCGTCGATGATCCAGAGGCGGTAGGCTATCGCTTGGCGATGAAGCCCCTTGATGGACAGGCAAATCTGACCGTCTTGCGTAGCGGAAAAAAACTACCTGTATCAATTAAGCTCGTATCAGCGCCGGAAAATCCACCCCGAGATCAGATCAAGCTGAAGGGCCAAACGCCTTTTGCTGGCGCAACGATCATCAATATTTCACCAGCTGTTATCGACGAAATGTCTGTGCAGGGCGCGACTACTGGCGTCGTTATCGCCGAAGTCGAAGAAGGGTCAATTGCACAGCAATTTAATCTTCAGCGCGGCGACATCGTGCTTGCAGTTAATGAGCAAAAAATTGCCTCCACGCGCGATTTAGAGAAAGCGACACTGGCGCGCGCCTATTATTGGAAGATTACATTGGTTCGCGGCGGTCAGGTGTTTACTACGGTTGTGGGCGGTTAATGCCTGCGTTAGCGATCCTAGTGACTACGGTCGATAGCCTGACGCAAGCACAACGCATAACACGCGCTGTAATAGAAAAAAAATTAGCCGCCTGCGTTCAGGTTACGCCTCTTGTCAGTCATTATATCTGGGAGGGCGCTTATTGTGAGGCGAATGAATTCAAATTAGAAATGAAGCTGCGCGCCGAGGATTATCCCGCCTTAGCGGATTACGTGCGATCGGTGCATAATTATGAAACGCCTGAGATCATTCGTCTTACGGTCGAGGCCGTGGAGCCTGCTTATTTAGCTTGGGTTTATGATGTCACCCAACGTCGCGTGGGCAACGGAGATAAATTATAATTAGTAGATGACTTTGAAGCTATGCTAATGCTTCTAGTTCATTGATGAGACAAGATGACTTTTAAGGATAGGCGCCGATGACGCTGCCAACGGATTATTTGATAGATCGTCGACGGCTTCGGCGTCGCCTAAGTTGGTGGCGCGTCGCAGCGCTTGGCGCGATCGCCTTTGCCGGTCTTGCTCTGGCGTTAAAGGATAGCGACCTCGATGGCTCTGGCGATAAGCTTACAGCGCATATCGCTCGGGTGTCGATTCAAGGATTAATTACCGGCGATAAAGAGACGATTGAACAAATCAAAAAAATTGGCGAGTCGGATAAGGCGAAAGCTTTGCTGCTGTCGATTGATAGTCCTGGCGGCACAACCGCAGGATCTGAAAAGCTTTATGATGAATTGCGACGCGTCAGCGCTAAAAAACCCGTTGTGGCGGTTGTTGGAACGCTTGCCGCATCTGGCGCTTATATCGCTGCGCTTGCTAGCGATCATATCGTCGCGCGAGGAAATTCTTTAGTTGGCTCGATTGGCGTGCTGTTTCAATTCCCAAATTTTTATAAGCTTATGGAAAATGTTGGCGTGAAAGTGGAAGAGATTAAATCCTCTCCATTGAAGGCTTCGCCCAATGGGTTTGAACCAACGAGCGAAGCGGCAAAAGCGGCGATCGCGAGTTTGGTTGCTGATTCCTATGACTGGTTTAAGGGATTGGTTAAAGAAAGACGTAACTTAGATGATCAGGAGTTAGCTAAAGTTTCTGATGGTCGCGTCTTCACAGCCCATCAAGGTCTTCCGCTCAAGCTCGTCGATAGTATTGGCGGCGAACGAGAAGCTATTGAGTGGTTGGAGGCGAACAAAAAAATTACCAAAGACTTGCCCGTGCGCGATTGGAAGAAGAAATCTAACATGGAGCGGTTGGGTCTTGTTGAGGGCGCTGCGGCTGTCGCGCGGCTTGTTGGAATGGGGTCCTTTGCGGATGCGATGGAAGATGCGCTTCGAGCGGAAAAGGGCCGCGGTCTTGACGGGCTTTTGGCGATTTGGCAGGGTTTTCCTTAGTAACTTCTTTAAAGAGCGTATTTCCTGATTAATTTCCTTTTATGGGCTCCACAGAATGATCAAATCAGAACTTATCCAACGCATCGCGCGTCGAAATGGCAGTCTCTATCAGCGAGATGTCGAGACAATTGTCACGACGATCTTGGATGAGATCACAGCAGCGCTGGCGCGTGGCGACAGGGTGGAACTCAGAGGGTTTGGCGCCTTCTCGGTGAAAAAGAGAGAAGCGCGCACGGGACGCAATCCGCGCACGGGCGAGCAAGTCTCCGTTGATGAAAAGAGCGTGCCTTTTTTCAAAACAGGCAAGGAAATGCGCGAGCGCCTCAATGAGGACCCTAAGGCTTAAATTTTTGCGCGCTAGCGCAGCAAGGAATAATTGTCTACATTGTGCTTATTGAAAATTTCGCTTCAATAAGCTCCTGATGCTCTGAGATAAGGCGCTTGTCTCAGATAAGGGAATGGAACCCAATATGAAGTCTGCGTTTCGGATCCTCGTATTCGTTCCTTTGGCGTTAATTATCTTATTTTTTGCAATGGCCAATCGCAGCCCCGTCCATGTCAGCTTGGATCCCTTTGTCACAGATGGCAGCGGCCCAGCTTTCGACTCGCCCCTCTACATTGTGGTGCTAATCGCCATGGCCTTGGGCGTGATTGCTGGCGGATTTTCAACCTGGGTAAGCCATTTGCCGGTTCGTCGCGCGGCGCGAGTTGCGCGTACAGAGGCAAAAAAGACCCGTGCGGAGATTGAAAAATTACGTCATCAGGCCTTGGCCAATCTGCCGCAGGATAAAGAGGCTAAAAATTAAAGCCGCTTGAGATGCGCTCTATCCTGACTTGAAAAAGGCCGACGGCGTCGATAAGAGAAACCTGCAAGCTTTTGTTTGAGCGTGCATGCCGACTTAGCTCAGCTGGTAGAGCACATCATTCGTAATGATGGGGTCACAGGTTCGAATCCTGTAGTCGGCACCACCAAACAAATTACACTCTTGCCAGATGCGCGCTTTAGATTAGTCGCAATCAACTCTCTCAGCTAATTTTTGCACATATAGGATCGCAGGAAGTTGGGCGTCTGGAGCCTTCGCGCATGAAGCGTCATGACCCCTGCTCGCTGAATGGGATAGAGAGGATGTTGGGTAATCAATTTTACTCAGCAGCGAGAATAAGGCGGATAGCGCAATGAGGCCTAGATAAAAAAGCAATGACGTTACTGCAGAGGGAGGTGATATTGCGCCAGCCTTAAGTTGCGCTGTCTCGCTCGGTGCCGAAGAAGAAAGTTTTGGCGTTCCGTGCGGGTGTGTTGCGTCATGGTCTGTCGTAACGCCTTTGAAGGCGCACCACACCCATGCAAGGCTAATGTCATCTTCTTCAACGGGGAGCGCTAGGGAGGTCTCTCCTTGAACGCCGCGATACTGACTCCAGATCCATGCAGTTGGTTGAGGCGTATTTTGTGGATGAGGTAATGTAGCGCCAGTTTCTGACAAGACACCCTGATATTGGCTCCACACCCAAGCTAATGACATTAAGCAACTGCCTTTCGGAAAATTAATGGTGATTTGTTGAAATCAAACATCATGCCAATGATAGGCAAAATAGCTAAAGTCTCTGCGAGGTCAAGATTTTATATGCTAATCGCAGACAAGCTCTGCTTTGCAAGATCGCGTGCTAGAAATTTAAAAAAGGGCTTATAAGCATCGCGCTATTTTTTCAGCGCATGCGAGGCTTAAATATTCTTCTTATTCGTAAATTGGATAGCCGCTTTTCTGCGTTGTTCTAAAGCCGTCTGTGACAAGCGAATTCAGTTGATCGGCAAGTCTTAAAATTGAGCTTAGGGGGCTAAAATTATTGTGATTTCCTCACTTTTCTGGCAATATTGACCGGGTCTATGAGGTGTGGCAGTTTATATTCGTAGGGGATGGAAACCTCGGCTGTTATCTTGGCCCTTTAAGTTGAAGAAGCCTTCGAGTTATCGTTCTCGGAGGTTTTTTGATATTTTAATGCGCAATTATATCAGCTGTTCATTTGTCAATTATTCAAGCTTTGCGCATCACAAACAAAAACATCATCTTTATTTAAAGAGGTAAAAATGCAGAAACTCTCTCTGTTGGCGTCAGTCGCTTTAATCGCTGTAATGAATGTTGGGGCCAGTCAGGCGCAAACTTGGTCTTTGCCGGCGAGTTCAACAGCAGCGGCGCCGGCTGGAAAGTCTGAAACCGATTTGCTTGCAGAGGCGCTGCGCAATCTTGAAAATGCGCAGAAATTAAATGCGCGGCCAGAAATTGAGGCGGCGATTAAGGCGCTTGCGAGCGTTGTACAAAAATCATCAACGGGCGCGAGCGCTGCGTCAAAATCATCGAATGATCCCTTATTGGGTCTGAT
>DHWC01000029.1 GCA_002412985.1 Methylocystaceae bacterium UBA5192
GCCAGAGCATTTTCACGCATTGTGCGACGAGTAACATCATTGGTGACAAATGGATTGCCATCTCGATCGCCGCCAATCCATGAACCAAACTGAAAGAATGGCGTGACTTCAAATTTTTCATTTGGATAATGGCGCTTCAACGCACGCTCAAAAGACGATAGCAACTCCGGCGCAAGATCGAATATGCTTTCAGAAAAGAAATGCTGTCCCCATGCTACTTCATGCTCTACGGTAGGCTTTTCAAGATGCAGCTCTCCCGTCAACCAGACGAGTTCAACCTGGTCATAAATCGACTTGACGAGGGCTTCACGCTCTCGATCTGTCCAGCGGGTGGATTCTAGCTCTCGCATCAAAAGATAGATGCGGCGATATTTTTCAAGAATTGAAACGCGCTTAGCTTCTGTAGGATGAGCCGTGATTACCGGACGAATGCGTAATGTTTGCAGTTGGGCATGGATCTCCTCCGGTTTAACGCCCGCAATCGAAGCGCTGGAGAGCACATAATCAAATGTGCCGAGTAATTTATCATGACCTTTTTCACGCTCAATTCGACGACGCCGGCGCATGGCGTATGCTTGTTCAGCGATTGAAACCAGTTGAAATAAAATCCCCTGCGCTTGTAAAGCACGCGCCATTTGACGGGGAGCCAATCCGGCTCCGGCTTTAGAGTCTCTGACGACTGCTTCAATTTCTGGCATATGCTGACGCACGACAGCAAGCAGTTGCTCTCGCAAAAAAGCGGATGCCTCTATAACGGACCGCGTCGCATAGGCTGACGGCAAACCCGAAGCCTCTACAGCCGACTTGATTGGACTTTCAACAGTCATGCAAACCCCTTGCGCGTAAAATTGATTTACGCGCTAAAATTTATCTCTCTAGCCGACCTTGAGAACCTTCGCTACGGTTGCGCCAAATTCCGCCGGGCTTGGCGCGACAGTTAAGCCAAAAGATTTCATAATTTCAGTTTTTTCCGCCGCGCTATCTCCCGAAGCGGAGATAATTGCGCCGGCATGGCCCATTCGTCGTCCTTTTGGCGCCGTCAAACCTGCAACAAACCCAATGACCGGCTTGGAAAAATTTTCTTTGATCCAAGCCGCCGCCTCAGCTTCTTGCGGACCGCCAATTTCACCAATGAGCAAAACAGCTTTCGTCTCAGGATCTTTATCAAAAAGAACTAAATGATCGAGAAATGAAGAGCCATTTATTGGATCGCCGCCAATACCGACTGATGTAGAAATTCCAAGCCCTAGCTCTTTTAACTGCGACGCCGCCTCATAACCCAGGGTACCAGAGCGAGAAATGAGTCCGACGGGACCTTTGCTATAAATATGGCCAGGCATAATACCTAGCATCGCCTTACCAGGCGAGATGATCCCCGCACAATTAGGCCCAACCATCATTGGCCGACGATCTTTAGGAAAACGAAGAAAATACCGCTTTACCCGCATCATATCCTGGGCGGGGATGCCATCTGTGATCGAGCAGATCAAGCGAATTCCCGCGTCTGCAGCCTCCATAATCGCGTCTGCACAAAACGCAGGAGCGACAAATGTGATCGACGCCTGCGCGCCTGTTTCTTTGACCGCCTCTTTAACTGTATTAAATACAGGAACGCCGTGATGCGTATGCCCGCCTTTACCTGGCGTTACTCCCGCAACGACATTACTTCCATAATCAATCATTTCCCTGGCGTGAAAACTGCCCTTATCACCCGTGATGCCCTGCACGAGAATTGGCGTCTTTTCATCTATGAGAATGCTCATGCTATCCTCCCGGCTCATGCAATTTTGATAATTGCCTGACCGTTTTGTCTCTGATTATTTAATAGCCTTGAATGCCGCTACAGCTTTATTAGCTGCATCAGCGAGCGTATCGGCTGTAATAATAGCGATACCGCTTTCTTGAATAATCTTTCGTCCAGCTTCCACATTCGTCCCCGCCAAACGGACAACGAGCGGCACGTCCTCAATTCTCTCGGCTCGCACGGCATCAACAACGCCTTGCGCGACCCAATCACATCTATTGATGCCAGCAAAAATATTTACCAAGACAACCTTTACGCGGCGATCTGAAAGAACAAGCCGAAAAGCTGTCGCAACGCGGTCAGGAGAAGCTCCGCCGCCAACATCAAGAAAGTTTGCTGGATTGCCGCCTGCATGCTTGATCATATCCATTGTCGCCATTGCAAGCCCAGCGCCATTCACAATACAGCCTATTTCACCATCAAGGCCTATGTAATTAAGACTATGTTCGGCAGCCTGAGCTTCACGCGGATCCGATTGTGATGGATCATTCATATCAACTATATTTCGACGCCGGAATAATGCATTATCGTCAAAAGACATCTTTGCATCGAGAGCAAGAACCTTATCATCCTTTGTAATGACAAGAGGATTTATTTCCAACATCGTCGCGTCATTATCTCGAAACGCCCGATATGCGCCCATGATTGTCTGAACAGCTCGGGATACTTGCTTTATATTGAGCCCAAGCTGAAAGGCTAATTCACGAGCCTGGAAGGGTAATAAACCCACTGCAGGCTCTACAATTACCTGCAATAATTCATCCGGTGTATTTTTGGCTATTTCTTCAATATCCATGCCGCCATGTTTGGAAGCAATAACGCGGACACGCTCTAACTTTCGATCGAGTACAAAACCAAGATAAAGCTCACGATCAAAAGGATCCGCAAGCTCAATATATACTCTTTGTACTGGCTTACCTTCTGGTCCCGTTTGAGCAGTCACCAAACGTTTACCGAGTAGCTCACGCGCAGCTTGCTGAACCTCATGATATGTTCGACAAAGGCGCACGCCTCCAGCCTTGCCCCGAGCTCCTGCATGAATCTGCGCTTTTACGACCCAATGCGACCCACCAAGCTCAGTTGCCGCATAGACAGCCTGATCAGGACTAAAAGCAACTGTGCCAGGAGGCACAGCAACGCCATGACTCGCTAGAATTTCCTTGGCCTGATACTC
>DHWC01000126.1:0-1485 GCA_002412985.1 Methylocystaceae bacterium UBA5192
GTATCTCCAGTTCGCAGGCCAAATTTGCGAATTTGCGAAGGGGAAACATAAATATCGTCCGGTCCGGCAAGATAATTTGCGTCAGAGGATCGCAAGAAACCAAAACCATCTTGCAAAACTTCAACAACGCCCTCGCCAACAATCTCAACGTCGCGACTGGCGAATTGCTTCAAAATAGCAAACAGCAATTCTTGTTTGCGCAACAAGGAAGCGTTTTCTACTTCATGCTCTTCAGCGAAAGTGAGAAGTTCGGCGGCGGACTTAGACTTCAAGTCCGAAAGTTTTATTTCCCGCATTAGGGCCTTCGATAATAATAAGTGGAGGGGCAGAGGAGAGGAAGGAGAGTTCCCGGACGCCGGCAAAAGCAATGCGGCGATCGTTAAACGACGGTCTGCCTTCAGGTAAGGATTATCGGATTATACGGTTTTTTCTCCGGGCGCAAGAGCGCGCCAATTCCCCTAAAAAGGCTTAACAATAACCAAAATGACGATCCCAATCATAAGAAGGGTCGGCGCTTCATTCAGGATGCGATAAAAGCGCGCCGAGTGCTGATTGGCGTCATGGGCGAAGCGGCGCAAGAGAAAACCATCATAGCCATGCGCCCCACTCATCAAGAGAACCAGTAAGCCCTTAAGGTGGAACCAGCCTGCGCTAAAAGCGCCGCTGTCAAAGGCGAGAAAAAGACCTGTCAGCCAAGCCGCTATCATTGCTGGCGTCATGATATAGCGATAGAGGCGGCGTTCCATGACCTTAAAAATCTCTGATCGAGGCCCCGGTCCCGCCTCAGCATGATAGACAAAAAGGCGTGGCAAATAGAGAAGCCCAGCCATCCAAGAAATAATGGCGATTACATGCAGGGCTTTCATCCAAAGATACATGAAGGGACTTTCAGATAGAGACTTAGTCGCGCCGGACGCGCGCAATTAATGTTTCGACATGCGCGATTGGGGTTTGCTGCAATATGCCATGACCCAAATTAAAAATATGCGGTCGTCCCAAAAAGGCGCGGGTGATTGCGTCAATTTCTTTATTCAACGCTTCTCCGCCCGCCACCAAGGCAAGCGGATCAAGATTGCCCTGTAAAACTGTTGTGGGTGGGGTGTGTGCGACAGCCCAATTTGGATCTAACGCCGTATCAAGCCCATAAGCCGCCGCCTGAAGGGTGCGCGCTAAATCAGGCAATTGGGTATCCGCTCCACGAACAAAAGCTATGATTGGGATTTCTGGCCGCTGCGCTTTGAGCGCAGTAATTATTCTTGCAATCGGCGCAGCGCTCCATTTTTGAAATTCTTGATGGGGTAACACGCCCGCCCAACTGTCGAATATCTGAACGACTTCAACGCCGGCGTCGATTTGTCGAATCAAATAGCTAATCGACGCATCAATCAGCCGTTCAATTAATTTTTCAAAGGCTTGAGGATGTTGAAAAGCAAAAAGACGCGCCGGCGACTGATCAGGCGTGCCGTGCCCTGCAATCATATAACT
>DHWC01000126.1:1899-2876 GCA_002412985.1 Methylocystaceae bacterium UBA5192
AGTTTTTCTAAATTAAAAGGTCCTAATCGATCAATATCCTCAGGAGTTTGAAGAGGATCTAATTTTGGACCCGAACCTGTTTCAAAGGATACCGCCTGCCCAAGCGCGTCGGGCACAACTAAAATATCTGAAAATAAAATCGCCGCATCGAATTGAAACCTTCTAATTGGTTGTAGCGTCACTTCCGCGGCAAGTTGTGGCGTATAACAAAAATCCAGAAAACTCTTCGCATTGGCGCGTAAGGCGCGATATTCGGGAAGATAGCGACCGGCTTGCCGCATGAGCCAAATCGGTGGGATCTCACGCAACTTACCGCGCAATGTCGAGATCAGCGGTTTTTCCTCCAACATGTTTTGATCTCCAGCGCGATGCGTTCTAGGCCAGTAACCTGAAAAGGAATAAATAAAAATTCTATTTTTAAACTTTATTTCTGTTTTTATGACGGACCTAAAACACTCATTCAGACGCGTTCACAGGCTTTCAACAGTTAGACAGTTTTCACCGGTAGCGCCATATGCGATCAAGGATAATGGGGAAAACATTTAAATAATTAAAAAACAATAAGTTATAATTATTATTTGGCCTCTAATTCTGTGGATTGATTTTCATGAGTCTAGTGAGAAAGAAAAGCAAATAAAAATTTAACAGAGGTTCCTCTGTTGACGACAGGGGGGAGTTATAACCATCCATAAACAGCTCGCCGCCAAATGAAGAGAACTTATCCCCGTTCTTCGACATAGAAAAAGGCCTGTGAAAGGATTTAGAATGACGCAGAAGCGTGAAAAAGGATTCTGGCGTCTTAAAGACCCTCTCGTTCTTGCCTCCAACAGCCGCGCGCGACAAACGCTTCTGCGCGAAGCAGGCATCCCTTTTATTATTCAACCAGCAAATATTGATGAGCGAGAAATCGAGCGCGATCTTAATTTAAAAAGCGCCGATCAAATTGCGCAAACCTTAGCTCAAACAAAAGCGCTTTC
>DHWC01000112.1 GCA_002412985.1 Methylocystaceae bacterium UBA5192
GCTATCACGGACCGCTTTACGCAGAAGTTTCTCCCCGCAGTTTTTCTGTGCGCGTTCGTAAGGGGTCGCGCTTAAGTCAATTACGTTTTAGGGCGCATGCGCAAAGCGCATCGCAATCAGGTCTTTTTTTGAGCGATAGCGCCCTTGCCGCGCTGCATAATAAAACGCCGTTAGTAGATGGGCCCCTCACGCTGCGCGATGGGGTTGTATTGAGAGTAGCCCTTGACGCGGCGGCTTTTGGCGGCGTTGTTGGATATCGGGCGCAAAAGCACACAGACGTAATTGATGTGGATCGCCTCGACGCCTATGCGATTGACGATTTTTGGGATCGGCTTCCTGCGCGCGAGGGCAGGCTTATTCTCGACCCGGGCGATTTTTATATCTTGGCCTCTAGAGAAAAATTAGCGATCCCCTCTGATCTTGCTGTCGAGATGGCGCCGATGGATGCGGCAATCGGCGAGTTTCGCGTTCATTATGCAGGTTTTTTTGATCCGGGGTTTGGGCTCGGCGCGGATGGCAAACCCAGTGCGCGCGGCGTTCTCGAAGTGCGATCGCGTGAAGTTCCTTTCATCCTTGAAGATGGACAATTCATTGGTCGTCTCGTTTATGAGCAAATGTGTGAACCGCCTCAAGCGCTTTACGGACAGACCGGCGTTTCAAATTATCAGGGACAAAGCCTCAAATTATCAAAACATTTTCGCGCAGCTTGAGTGAAGAAGCTGTTTAGGCTTGCCCTTGCATCGCACGGGCCCCTTGCTGCTAAGTAGATCGGTTGTGATTCGTCTTCTTCATACGGCTGATTGGCATTTGGGCGCCACCTTGCATGGGTGGTCTCGCGAAATTGAACATCGGGCGGCATTGGCGCAATTGGTGAAAATTGCCCAAGCGCAAGCTGTTCACGGGGTGATCATAGCCGGTGACGTTTTTGATAGTCTCAATCCCTCGGCGGAAGCCCAGAGGCTGTTGTATGAAACCTTACGCGACTTACGTGCGGCTTGTCCCAATGCAGCGATTGTTTTGATCGCCGGCAATCATGATCCAGCTGCGCGGTTAGAAGCGCCTCGAGCGTTATTTGATTTCATCCACGTCGTTTCAATTGGCGTCATATCTCGCGAACAAGATGAACTTAATCTGCGTCATCATCTGATCCCGCTATACGACGAGCTTGGTCAGCTGCGCGCCTCTATTTTAGCGCTGCCCTATCCGCGCGCAGCGGATTTGCCGCTCGGATCGTCTGTGACGCAGGGCTCGCCGCTTGTAGAGGCTGTTCGGGTCTTGTATCGGGATGCAATCCAGACAGTGCGCCGCCAAAATAGCGCGCATCCGTTGATCCTAACGGGTCATCTGCATATTGCTGGCGGGTTAGAGTCTGAAGGCGCGGAGCGGCGTATTCTGATTGGCGGCGAACATGCAGCGCCGAGCGATATTTTCCCAGACGATGTAGCCTATGTTGCGCTGGGCCATCTACATCGGCCTCAAAGCGTTGGGCGCGCCAATATCCGTTATGCTGGCTCGCTCATCCCGATGTCTAAAACAGAAATTTGCTACGAACATGGCGTCAGTCTTGTCGAGATCGATGCAACTGGCGCGTCGCATATAGTCCATATGCCATTTAATCGACGGATTGATCATTTGCGATTGCCAATCAGCGGCTCACTAACCGTGTCGCAATTAGAAGCGGAATTAAGTCACCTCTGTAAAGATATTCATGTAAGCGCTCTGGAGTTGGCGCCCTTTCTTCACCTCACTTTGTTGATCGACGGTCCTGCAACAGGAATTAAAGCAGAAGTAGATGCGATTTGCGATAAATTTCCTGTGCGTCTTGTTTCGTTAAATTTTGAGCGACAGTCGCCTGCGTCAGCGGCGCTGTCGGTGCCGCAGCGTCTCGCCGATTGCGCGCCAGAGGCGTTATTTCGACGCGCTTTTGTCAAAACGCACGGAGTTGAGCCGAATGCGGAGCATTTGAAATGTTTCGATAGTTTAGCGCAGGAGTCGTGAATGCGCATTCTAGCGATTAGAGGCGCTAATCTTGCGAGCCTAGCAGACCCTTTTGTCCTTGATTTTGAAGCGCAGCCATTACTATCATCCGGCCTATTCGCAATCACTGGCGAAACGGGTGCGGGCAAATCGACCCTGTTAGACGCGCTGTGTCTGGCGCTTTTTGATAAATTCCCGCGCGTAGTGTCTGCTGGCGGTGGGGAGGGGGCGCCTGACGCTTCAGGTGAAACGCTGACTTCAGGCGATCCGCGTATCATACTACGCCGCGGCGCGAGTGCAGGCTATGCGGAGGTGGATTTTGTCGCTCGCGATGGGCAGCGCTATCGCGCGCGCTGTGATTTATTGCGCGCCCGTGGCAATGCCACAGGCAGATTGCAAAATCGACTTCGCAGCCTCTGGCGACTTGACGCAGTGGGATCGTCTTTGCAGACGATTGAAACAGGTATCGAGCCTGTTAACCGTCGCATCATCGAATTAACGGATCTGACTTTTGACCAATTTCGTCGAACCGCCTTGCTGTCTCAGGGTGATTTTGATGCGTTTCTTCGCGCTGATGCGCGTGAGCGCGCCGAATTATTAGAAAAAATAACAGGCGTCGAAATTTATGCAAAACTCTCGCAGCGGGTTTTTGAGGAAGCGCGAGAAGCGCAAGCGCGCGTCCAGGTGTTAGAAAATAAACGCGCTGAAGTAGGCGTGCTTGCTGAGGAAGCGCGGGCAGAAACTTTGCGAGAAGTTGCTAAAACGCTTGAGTTGCGTCAGCAATGTGAAGGATCCTATCTCGAGACACAAAATTCTTTGCGTCAGTTAGATCTTTTTGACCAAGCGCAAAGACGATTAATCCTTGCGCAACAAGCGCAAGAAGAAGCTCGGCGCGGTCTTGAGGTCCTGGAGCCAAAGATTGCTTATCTAGAAAAACGCCAGCGTTTTGAGCCCTTGCGCCTTATCTATCTTAAGGCCAAAGAAGCTGAAGATTTAACGCTTAAGCTCGAAGAGCAAGCTGAGGCGTTGAAGGTTCAGTTGGGGGCTGCTCAGGAATCTCACAGCAAGCTCGCAGAGGAAGAGGCTACCGCGCAACAACACTTTGCAGAAATTAATATCAAGCATCAACGATTTTCGCCGCTTTGGCTCGAGGCTTCCAGACTTGATGTCGCGATAAAAACACTAACCCCAGGAGCGCTTGAGGCCCGCGGAGCGATCAATAATCGCATCAAGAAATTAGAAGAGAATAGATGCGCCTTAGCACAGAGCGCACAAAGACGCTTAGACCTTTTTTCTGAGCGTTCTAAGCTAACAGAAGAGTTAGCCGCCTTTGTGGATATATCACAGTTGTGTGAACAGCTGGAAGAAATCGAACGACGACTTGATGCTCGCCAGACTCTCCTGACAGAAAATCAGGAGACGCTCGCACAAATACATCTTTTACAAGAGCAAATCGCGGGCTACGAGAGTGATCGAGAACAACTCGAGGTCTCTCAAG
>DHWC01000133.1:0-2023 GCA_002412985.1 Methylocystaceae bacterium UBA5192
GAGGGCAGGGCGCTCGATAAGCTGATGCCTATCTGATGCCTGGCTGATAATTTGGTCCCAGGCATTTTCTGATAAGTTATTGAAAAGAATGGTGCCGATTGAGGGATTCGAACCTCCGACCTACTGATTACAAATCAGTTGCTCTACCAGCTGAGCTAAATCGGCACTCACGGGAGCCTTTATTCCTCGAATGTGCACGTAAGGTCAATCCACTAGGGTGCCCCTATAGTGATTTACCCAACCTTAGCTTGATTTGGCTCAGAACAGCCGCGCAGGCATTGGACACATTCAAACTCTGAATTGGGCCAGGGAGGTCCAATCTTGCAATAGCGTCGCAGTTTTCACGAGTTAGTCTCCTAAGGCCTCTGTCCTCAGATCCCAATACAAGTACAAGAGGCGTTGAGAGTGTTATGTCAGATATTAATTCATTTCCTTGTGAGTCTAATCCAACGATCATGTAGCCACGGGCATGCAAGTCCTCAAGAGCGCGCGCAAGATTAGTCACATTAACGATAAGGAGATGCTCAAGTCCGCCGGATGCTATTTTCGCTAACACACCTGAGAAATTAGGGCTGTGGCGCTCCGTAACAATCAACGCGTCCACGCCAAAGGCGCAAGCAGTGCGCACAATTGCACCGACATTATGTGGATCAGTGATTTGATCGAGCACCAAAATAACGCCGGTTATATTCTGAATATCGGCGATATCAGCATCTGGTAACGAGCGCGCTTCAATCAAAAAACCCTGATGAACAGCCTCTTCTCCCAAATGAGCCGAGAGATGCCTCGCTTCGACAATTTTTGGCTCAATCCCTTTAGCTTTTGCGGCATCCATGACGCGGGGAAGCGAATTCTCGGTGACGTAAAGATCCAGAATTCGTCGTTTGCTTGCTGTTAGGGCGGCAAGGACAGCATGAAATCCATAAATAATGACTAGATCAGGCGAAGAAGGTCGAAACAATTTCTTTACCGGGGGAAGCTGCCCGCTAGCGGGGGGGCTCGACTGCTGTATTTCTTTTTTACGCCTGATAAATTGAGGGGATTTCTTCGCATTAAAGCCAGTTTGGGGCTTTTTAGAATTGGGCCGTTTCATCGCAAAGCTGCCGTTTTAATCCACCATGAAGGGTGAATCGCGCGGATCACACGTGCTGCATGCGCAGCTGAATTGGGCGCGTCAAATATTGCAAAGCATGTTGCGCCTGAACCAGACATTCTAGCGATCTTTACGCCTCTCGCTGCTCTTAAAATCGCTAATATATCGACAATGATTGGCGCTAGCTGACACGCTGCGTCTTCAAGATCATTACGGCTTAATTCTAATTTTTTAAAAAAAACTTTGATATCGTCGTCTAAATTTAACACTGGATGGGGGAGGTTTTTCAGGCTTTGGCCACATTCTAAGCCAAGACGCTGGAAAACTGGTTTCGTATCAACTGGAATTCCGGGATTGATCAAGACCGCGGGTAGGAGTGGGAGCTGTAATTTTGGCCCTAAAATATCCCCAACGCCACACATCATGCGCGCGCGCGCTTCAAGACAAACGGGCACATCCGCCCCAGTCGCACAAGCTGCTTCAATCAACCGAGGGTCGCTTAAGGATAAATTATTGACTTGGGCGATTAGCCGCAGGGCTGCAGCAGCATCAGATGAACCACCGCCAATGCCTGCTGCAACAGGTAATCTTTTTTCCAAGTAAAAGGCGCCTAAAGTCAATCCTTCAATACGTTCCGCAAGATTACGGGCTGCCCGCAGAACTAAATTATCGTTTCCAGTGCCGGCGGCAGTTGCAGTGGGCCCAGATATTTGAAGTGAAAGTGAGGCTGTAGGGCTCAGTTGGAGCCTATCGCCACCGCCAGTGAAAGCGACCAAGCTTTCAAGAGAGTGGTAGCCGTTTTCCCGGCGACCCAATACATGGAGGGTGAGATTGATCTTCGCTGGGGCGCGCGTAGTGAGCATTAAACCCCGGGTCTCCGCAAAAGGGTAGGGCGGAGCGACTGAACATTGGAGCGGGCGAAGGGATTCG
>DHWC01000133.1:2357-11473 GCA_002412985.1 Methylocystaceae bacterium UBA5192
TTGTGCTCTACCCCTGAGCTACACCCGCATCCGTGATGACGAATATCCGTCATCAAGAGAGGCTATGCCGCAAACACACCCGTTTTGCAACTGATTTTCCAGTGAAAATTGGCTAATTATTTATTTATGCATCAGATTAAATTCTAAGTTGTGCATGGCTGAGCTTGCGCTCATCTAAGGAGAGCGCATCAGAGGCTTAGAGCTATACAATCTCGATTTGGATGAAGACCAGACGCATTATTGTATACAAGTTGCTAGGGACAGGGTCACTTACATTCTTGCGCTACTCTCGCAAGGGCGTCTGCAAGACCTTTCAATGAATAGAGATCTGAAGTCGCAGTGCCTTTCAGAGAGGAAGCCTTAATTGTCAGTTTGGCACCGCCCCTTAATGCCCCGACAATTTCTTTCTCGCGACTTTGATCTTTGATCCAAGCATTTGTTCCCTTCGTTACGAGATCGTAGCTTTCACCATCTATGTCTGCTGTGCCGATGGAATTGTCTTTCGTTGCGTAGCCAAGGTTAATGGCTATTTCGTTGCGGATTCCTTCGCTCGGGCGAGAGGAGATAAAAATATAGCCAGGCGTATCTTTCAACTTACCCTTAGGCTGACGCTCCTTGGGCTGCCCTAAGGCATAACATGTTTTTTCCTTACCAGCCTTTGCGACATAAGCGACCCAATCGCCATATGAGCCGAGTTGTTCGGGTTTAGATGTATCTCCGTCGACTTTAGCTTTTTCATCCCCTTTGGGTTTTGCCTTATCCGAAGATGGCTTCTCTTTCGCAGCTTTAGGCTTTGCTGAGGCGGGTTTTGTCTCCTCGCTAGAGGCCTCCGCAGCCTCGCCCGATGGGACAGGTTTTTCCTTGGCGAAGGTTGGAATTGGCGCACAAAAAAGCGTAATTCCCAGCATTAGGGGCAGGGCATAGTTCTGCAAAGGAAGGAGGGCCAAGAAAAAAGTGGAAGGAGATTCGTTTTTCATAATTTTGAGTGTACCGCTCAAGATCAAAGTGAACAAGAAGGAGCGTTAGTTAGTCTTTTCTTGCTGTCATGAGATAATTTACATCAGTGTCGTGACTTTTCCGCCAGCTGGTCATGAGGGGCATATAACTCATCCCCGCCCGGTCCACCTCCCGCATTCCCGCTTTTTTGAGCCAAGAAGCGAGTTCATTAGGGCGGATGAATTTGTGATGCTCATGAGTGCCCTTAGGAACCCAACCCAGGACATATTCGGCTCCAATTATAGCGAAGAGGTAACTTTTTAGAGTCCGGTCAATAGTCGCAAGAAATAATAGCCCGCCTGGGCGTACCATTGTGCTTAACAAGCGAATAAAGTCACTTGGTCCTTCAACATGTTCAATCACTTCCAGAGCGGCGATCGCGTCAAACTGTTCGCCACTCTGCGCCAACGCCTCTGCGCTGATGTTGCGATAATCAATCTCAAGTCCAGATTGTTGCGCGTGCCGCATAGCAACAGCAATATTGTTGGGAGCCGGGTCGACGCCAGTCACAGTCGCCCCCAACTCTGCAAGAGCCTCGCTCAAAATACCCCCGCCACAGCCGATATCAGCTATTTTCAAGCCAGTAAGCGGCAACGGGCGTGTCACATTCAAGGCCCCTGGGTCATTGAGCAAGAAACGGCGAGCATGATCAGTAATATAGTCAACCCGGATCGGGTTGATCTCATGTAATATCCCCATTTTGCCCGTTTTATCCCACCAAAGATCCCCCAATCTATTAAAGCGCGCGACGTCTTCGGGGTTGATGCTGGATGCTTGCGGCGGTGTTTGCGAAGGCACTGAAACCTCATGATAAATGCGATAGGCCGCTTGGGCGGCCCTGGGGAGAGGCCAGCGTTGACAGCAGGCCATTGGAAACGACATATACGCCCGCTTTCTAAAATTGGCGACTAGAGCTAACGCCAATTATGAACGAATTTTTGCTCATCCGAGCGCGGCTGTTGAAACGGGTCTAATGTCTCGTCTTGTCATGAAATTTGGCGGCACTTCTGTCGCAACAATTGAGCGCATTCGGAATGTTGCGCGGCATGTGAAACGCGAAGTTGACGCGGGTCATGAGGTTGCTGTTGTTGTTTCGGCAATGGCTGGCAAAACGAATGAGCTTGTCGCGCTGTGTAAGGACGCAGCGGCAATTCATGATCAGCGAGAATATGACTCAGTTGTCGCCTCAGGCGAACAAGTAACAGCCGGATTGCTTGCGATCGCCCTGCAAGAAGCAGGTATTCCTGCGCGCTCTTGGCTAGGGTGGCAAACGCCAATCTATACAAATGATACGCATGGATCTGCGCGTATCATATCAATCGAAGGCGCAGGTATCCTTGAGGGCTTTAGACGAGGTGAAGTCGCGGTTGTGGCTGGCTTCCAGGGCGTCCATAAGGACAGTAGTCGTATCACAACTCTTGGACGTGGCGGCTCTGATACGAGCGCTGTAGCTATCGCTGCGGCGATTGAGGCAGATAGATGCGATATCTACACCGATGTTGATGGTGTTTATTCTACCGACCCGCGCGTCGTCCCCAAAGCAAAGCGGATGGATCGAATTGCATTTGAGGAAATGCTCGAAATGGCGTCTCTTGGCGCTAAGGTTTTACAGGTTCGTTCGGTTGAAGTTGCGATGGTGCACGGAGTGCCAACCTATGTGCGCTCATCATTTGATGACCCAGAACATCCGAAAGAAGGAACGCTCATCTGTAATGAGGAGGATATAATGGAAGCCCAAGTGGTCACAGGCATAGCCTTTTCAAGAGATGAAGCGCAGATCACATTACGGCGCGTCGCCGATAAGCCTGGCGTAGCCGCTGCGGTGTTTATGCCATTAGCTGAGGCGGGCATTAATGTTGATATGATTGTTCAGGTTGTGTCTGATGATGGCACAACAGATATGACATTTACCGTTGGATCTGTTGATTATGAACGCGCTTTTTTGATTCTTGAGAAAATCAAAGATAAAATTGGTTTTTCGGGAATAGCTGGCGCTAAAGATGTGGCTAAAGTTTCTGCAATTGGCATTGGCATGCGAAGTCATGCTGGCGTCGCAGCTCGCGCTTTTCATGCCCTTTCAGAAAAAGGGGTAAATATTCGCGCTATCACAACGTCGGAGATTAAATTTTCGGTCTTAATTGACGAAGCTTATACTGAATTAGCGGTCAGAACTCTGCATTCGCTGTATGGCTTGGACGCTGCTTAATTGGCTATGCGCCAATAACAGGAGGATAAGATGGAAGAATTCCTCAATTTGGTGCAGCATGAAATTGGCGTGGATGAAAGCGTTGCAAAAATGGCTGTAGGTCATGTTCTGGCATTTTTACAAAAAGAATGCTCAGAAGGCGCCTTGAAGGAATTTTTTGACAAAGTTCCTGGCGCTAAAGCGCTTGTGGAAGATGTTGAGAGCGAACCAGTAAGTAGCGGTAGTGTGCTGGGCGGGTTATTTTCCAGTGGCGTCATGGGATTAGCTTCGAAGTTAAATATGCTTGGTTTGGATATGGGCCAAATACAAAAGCTTGCCCATGAAATATTTAAATATGCAGAAACGATACTCGGCAAAGAAAAGGTCGAGGCTATTGCAGGATCAATCCCTGGACTGTCACAATTTATCTGATTATCTTTTTGCTCGAGTCCAAAAATATTTTAAATCTATCCCAAGCCTGCTGAGTACAAGCAAAAGGGTTAGGGCGTAGACTAATGCGCCAAGGGCGCCAAGAAAGAGCAGTGCAAAGATATTAGCAAAAACGCCAAAATGAGCGCAAAATAGCAAAATTGGCGTTCTTAAAAATAGAGCAATGCAGGTTAGAGGTACGGCAGCTATCGTTGTCGCAAAAACGGATTTAAAGAATAATGGATCAAATGCCATCAATTGTTTTTCAATTGCAAGCGCGACTAGCATTGCTAAGTTGATCCATAGCCCGACAGAAGTCGCTGTAGCCAGACCAACTGCGCCGAGCGGTTCAAATAATACAAATTTTAAAATGACATTTATAGTCAATGCGGCAAGTGCAATTTTCATCGGGGTGGATGTATCGCCTCGCGCCTGAAAACTTGCTCTCGCTGAGGCAATTAAAACCAGAGCAAGCAAACCTCCTCCATAGGCCGCTAAGACGTCGCCAGCAGCATAGGCGTCTGAAGGAGTAAATTTACCATGCATGAAAAGTCCTGCGACAATTAGCTCTGGAAGCGTAACAAAAGCAATAAAGAATGGAATTGTAAGGACGATTGTCAGAGCCATAGTGCGGGATTGAGCTGTGTAAGCGCCCGTCACGTCGTCTGCGGCTAAGCGCCGACTCATTTCAGGAAGTAAAACCGTGCCCGCCGCAATCCCAATTACTCCAACGGGCAATTGATATAAACGTTCAGCGTAAGAGATCGCTGAAACCCCCCCGTCGGCAAGGAGGGAGGATAGAATTGTATCAGCAAAAACCGCTATTTGAGGACTTGCTGAGCCAATAACAGCCGGACCTAGTCTGATAAAAAAATCCCTAACTCTGCTCCAGTTGGGTTTGCGTAATGCACGTAGGACGCCAATCTGACGTGCTCCCCACATTAGTAAGCCTAATTCAAAAGCGCCAGATAATGTAACGCCCCAACTGGCTGCATAGCCTGCATTTGGAAAAAGAAAATTAATGGCAAGCATCGCCATTACAGTAAGATTCATCAAATTAGGCGCGAAAGCCGGTAAAGAAAACTTTCCATGCGCATTCAGCACGCCCATGTGTAAAGAAAACAAAGTCATGAAAAGAAGATAGGGAAAAGTAATTCTTGTTAAATTGACAGCAAGGGCAAATTTTTCAGGACGATCATCTAAACCTGGGGCAAGTAAAGCAACGAACTGAGGAGTAAATATCCATACCAAAAATAAGATGATAATTTGTGACAGTAACAAGAGCGAATAAACTTCGCCGGCAAACTCCTCCGCGCTTTCACTTCCTTCCTGCTCCAGGATCATGGAGTAAGAAGGGACAAAAGCAGCGTTGAAGGCTCCCTCGCCAAATATTGATCGAAAACTATTAGGCAACCGTTGTGCAATAAAAAACGCATCGGATATTGCCCCGGCGCCCATAATCGCCGATTGCATCGCTAGAGACAGAAATCCTGTCACCCGCGAGAGCAACGTAAAACCGCCGACAGAAAGTAAACTCCGAATCATAATAAAATTTCTATCAGTAAGGATTGCTTTAATCTGTCGATTATTTCGAACGTGTTGATTTTAGATGTCTTAGCGCTTCAGGCTTAAAAGTATAGTCCCAGTTCTAATTTTCTCGGAAAGCGCTGTTTAAGTGATGAGTTATGACATATACCTATCCTCAAGCTTAATCTTGTGTGGTTTGGGGCTCTTTTTTATCCACGCGCGTGTAGTTTATTGTTTCTTCAATAAGATATAAAGGCCTACCCTTCACTTCATTAAAAATGCGAGCAATATATTCGCCAATAACTCCCAATGAAATAAGTTGTACGCCAGAGAAAAAAGTTATTGAAACAATAAGTGAAGGAAATCCTGGGAGATCGACGCCAAAAAGCATTGTGCGAGTCCAGTAATACAACGCCATAGCAAGTGCAAATCCAGAGATTAATAATCCTGCATAAGTCCAAATTTTCAAAGGAATAGAGGAAAAAGACATAAATCCATCTAGTGCAAATTGCAGCAAACGAGAAAAATTAAATTTTGACTCTCCTGCTGCGCGACTTTCGACTGTGTAGGGCACGCCAACTGAGCGGAAACCAATCCATGCGTACAAGCCTTTATTAAATCTGGCGCGTTCGCGCATGGAGAGTAGGGCATCTACAGCTTGCCGATCGAGCAGTCGGTAATCTCCAGCTCCAGATGGTAATGATACATCGCCGTATTTATCCACCAATCGATAAAAAAGCTTCGTAAAGATTGCTCTTATTCTTGGATCTGTAGCGCGATCCAATCTCTGTCCGTAGACATTTTTATATCCTTGCCGCCATCTTTCAATAAATTGAATGATTAATTCTGGAGGATGCTGCAGATCGGCATCCATAATAATAACTGCATCGCCCCGAGCCTGATCAAGGCCAGCGGTTATCGCGACTTCTTTACCAAAATTTCTTGAAAGAGAGAGCGCTCTATAATTTGTCGTCTCTGCGCAAAGGGAACGTATTTTCTCAAGACTTCCATCTTGTGAGCCGTCATTTATAAAGATGATCTCAAAGGACTCGTTGCAGTTCGCAAGAGCGGCTGACAAGCGAACGCTGAGAGGGTCAAGACTCTTCGCCTCATTATAGACTGGAATGACGACGGAAATTTCTGGATGAGTGCTGCTCATGACCTATGCTTGCATAATTTTTTGTATGATATAGCAGATTTCTTTCCATTTTAAGAAAGTGTTTGACATGGTGAAAGAGAAGGTCGTGGCTCTATGCGCCGATGACTTTGGGCTGTCTTATGGTGTTAGTCTGGGCATCCTTGAGGCCGTAACTGCGGGTCGGTTAACTGGCGTTTCCGCCATCGTCACGGGACCTGGCTGGCCGGCTATGGGGCGTGAACTCGCTCGCCGCGCCCCTGACGCTGATATTGGTCTCCACCTCAACTTAACTCTTGGAGCGCCGCTTGGATCGATGCCTAAATTTGCGCCTCAGGGTATTTTCCCGCCTATCGCAAAGGTCATAAGATTAGCCGTTCGGGGAAAGCTCCCACTCGACGAGATTGAAGCGGAAATTGATCGGCAGTTAGATCAGTTTGAAGCAGTGATTGATAAAGCGCCTGATCACCTCGACGGTCATCAACATGTTCATGTTTTAAATCCTATACGTGACATTATATTTGATGCTTTGATAAAACGCGGCCTAGAGGGGCAAGTCTGGCTGCGCGATGTGAGCGACACGATGCACCGCATCTTTTCCCGTCGTTCTCAGATTTCTAAAGCGCTTTCTGTTAGAACATTAGCAAAAGGATTTGCGAAAGACGCGCGTCAACGCGGGTTTGAGGTAAATAGCGGCTTTTCTGGCTTTTCAGATTTTGATCCTGCAAAAGATTATGCGCAGCAGTTCCAGCGCTATCTTCGCTTCCCAGGTCCTCGACATGTGATTATGTGTCATCCTGGACATGTCGATGAAGATTTAAAACGACTTGATCCAGTCACAATTACACGTGCTCAAGAATTAGAATTCTTGCTTTCGCCAAAATTGATAGAGCTGCTAGAAAATAATGGGATTCTACTTGCGCGTTTGTCGCAAATCTAAAGGCGCATTGATTACATAAATTTAAATATGAATATCAAGCCCCACATCTAAAACGGGGGCAGAGTGTGTAAGTGCGCCTACAGAAATCAGGTTAACGCCTGTCTCTGCAACAGCTGCAACGGTATCTAGGGATATTCCGCCAGAGGCCTCGGACAAAGCCTGTTTGTTGATCATTCTTACAGCTTCTGCGAGCTGAGGGATGCTCATATTATCTAGCAAAACGACATCAACGCCTTCAGAGAGAGCTTCATGTAATTGATCTAATGTATCAACCTCAATTTCTATTTTAACGAGGTGTCCGATTTTTTGTTTCGCAGCGCGAAGCGCTGCAGCCACTCCTCCAGCGACAGCGATATGATTATCTTTAATAAGAATTGCGTCATCTAAGCCAAAGCGATGATTGACGCCGCCGCCACAAGCAACAGCGTATTTTTCAAGCGCACGCAAATTTGGCGTGGTTTTTCGAGTGTCGCAAATCTTGGCGTGAGTATGCGATATTTGACTAACATATTCGGCGGTTAATGTTGAGATACCGGATAAATGACCTAAAAAATTTAAGGCAACGCGTTCTGCCGCTAAAATGCTTGTCGCTGACCCATTAATTCGCGCGATAATATCGCCTGAATTAACTAATGCGGTATCTATTAGTATATTGTCATATTTTATTTCTGGATCAATCAATTGAAACGCTGTTAAAGCAGTAGCTGTGCCGCATAAGACTCCACATTTTCGAGCAACTAATGTTGCTTCAATTTTTATATTTTTATTAAAAATTGCCTCACTCGTTATATCGCCAGCTCTACCAAGATCCTCTAGCAATGCCTCTTTTACAGATTTTTCGAATAAAAGATG
Organism: Methylocystaceae bacterium UBA5192; assembly: GCA_002412985.1. Lineage (GTDB taxonomy): Bacteria > Pseudomonadota > Alphaproteobacteria > Rhizobiales > Beijerinckiaceae > Methylocystis. The sequence goes on from DHWC01000133.1 coordinate 10,422, forward strand.
TGGTAACATATTTTATTTTCCTAAATACAAGTATTTGCAATATCTAAAGCTTGATTGAGAGTCATTTGTGTTCGAAAAGCAAGCTTTGGGCTTTCACAAGGATAGTCCTCTCTGTAATGCGCACCACGACTTTCACGACGTGTTAAAGCGCTAGCGGCAATAAAAATTGCTGTTATCAGCATATTTTGAACTACCGGCGTATTTTCCATGTTGTACAGGGTTATAAATTTTTTCAAAGCAAGGGTCAGGCTTTGTTCGCTTCTGATAACGCCGACATACGCACTCATCGTCTCGCGTATTTCAGTGATGATCGTCGACTGATCTATATTAAAAGTATTTGGGTGGGATAAATTACAGCTATAATCAGAACTTGAAAAATGATGTTGTTTGATATCGCTTGCAACACGATCAGCAAAAACGAGCGCCTCTAATAGTGAATTTGAGGCTAAGCGGTTAGCCCCATGCACACCCGTCGAGGCAACTTCGCCGATCGCCCACATATTATTGATTGATGTACGACCTCTGGCGTCAGTCAAAACGCCCCCCATATGATAATGTGCCGCTGGAGCGATGGGGATTGGTTGAGTAATAGGATCAATCCCTGCAGCAAGACAACTCGCATAAACTGCGGGAAAACGGCTAGGGAAGTCGCTTCCAATTCTCTCTCGCGCATCCAAAAAAGCGCCTGAACCATGTTGGATACTCTCGAAAACTTTTCTTGCGACAATATCTCTGGGAGCCAGTTCTGCCCTCGAATCGCAATCCATTAGAAAACGATGTCCAAACCGATTGATAATGGTTGCGCCTTCCCCGCGAAGAGATTCCGTTGCAAGAGGTGCTGGATCAGCATTCATATCAATAGCAGTCGGATGGAATTGAACGAATTCGGTATCTGCAATTATAGCTCCTGCCTGGGCCGCCATAGCTACGCCCGCGCCACAAGAGTCAAATGGATTTGTTGTTAGCCTATAAAGATGGCCTACGCCCCCTGTCGCCAAAACCAAGCATTTGCAACGATACTCAATCGTCGTTCCCTCTGACGTGGAGCAGTA
>DHWC01000038.1:0-121 GCA_002412985.1 Methylocystaceae bacterium UBA5192
CGCTCAAGAATGACAGGCTTTTGCATGTCGCAAAGCGTATCACCCGTGCGGGTTTCTTTTAGTCCAGCAAGAGCGACAATGTCGCCCGCATAAGCTTCTTTGATGTCTTCGCGGTTATTGG
>DHWC01000038.1:417-3121 GCA_002412985.1 Methylocystaceae bacterium UBA5192
TTGATGTCTTCGCGGTTATTGGCGTGCATCAACAACATGCGGCCAATACGTTCTTTCTTGTCTTTCGTTGAATTGAGCACTGTGGTGCCTGATTCAATTTTACCAGAATAAACGCGCGCAAACGTAATCGTGCCGACGAATGGATCGTCCATAATCTTAAATGCGAGCATTGAGAAAGGCTCAGCATCTGATGGATTACGCAGCATCTCTGCGCCGCTATCCATATCAACGCCTTTGATTGCCTCGCGATCAATCGGCGAAGGCAAGAAATCAACAACCGCGTCTAGAAGCGGTTGAACGCCTTTATTCTTGAAGGCCGAACCGCAAAATACGGGATGGAAAACAATTCCACGGACCGCTTTACGAATAAGCGACTTCAACGTCGCCTCATCTGGCTCAACGCCATCGAGGTAAGCAGCCATTGCGTTATCGTCGAGCTCAACCGCAGCTTCAATCAAAGCTAAGCGATATTCCTTAGCCTGATCGAGAAGCTCAGCGGGAATCTCTTCGTCGTGATATTTTGCGCCAAGCGCTTCATCGGCCCACACAACCGCCTTCATGCGGATGAGATCGATGATGCCTTTGAAGTTATTCTCTGATCCGATCGGCAATTGGACGCAGACAGGGCGGCCGCCAACGCGCGTCTTAATATCCGAAACGCAACGAAAGAAATCCGCGCCGATCTTATCCATCTTATTGACGAAGACGATACGCGGAACATTGTATTTATCCGCCTGACGCCAAACGGTCTCAGTCTGAGGCTCTACACCCTGATTGCCGTCGAGCACGCAAACAGCGCCGTCAAGGACGCGGAGCGAGCGCTCAACTTCGATGGTGAAGTCGACGTGGCCTGGCGTATCAATGATATTGAGACGCTTACCATTCCAGAAAGTCGTCGTTGCGGCAGAAGTGATGGTGATGCCGCGCTCTTGCTCCTGCTCCATCCAATCCATCGTCGCCGCGCCTTCATGCACTTCGCCGATTTTATGGCTCTTGCCGGAATAATAGAGGATACGTTCCGTCGTCGTCGTTTTACCGGCGTCAATATGCGCCATAATGCCGAAGTTACGGTAGTCCTCGATCGGATGGGAGCGGGCCATACTAAATGTCCTCGATGAGAGCTTGTCGACGCCTTACCAACGGTAATGCGAAAAGGCGCGGTTTGCTTCCGCCATGCGATGGGTGTCTTCACGCTTTTTGACAGCGGCGCCACGATTATTCGAAGCGTCCAGCAGTTCTGCCGACAAGCGATCAACCATTGTTTTATCGTTTCGCGCACGCGCCGCTGTAATAATCCAGCGGATCGCCAACGCTTGACGACGCTCGTTACGCACCTCAACAGGGACCTGATAGGTGGCGCCGCCAACACGACGCGAACGAACTTCAATTGCCGGCGCAACATTCTCAAGCGCTTGGCGGAAAATGCCGACAGGATCGCTTTTAGCTTTCGACTCAACTTGATCAAGCGCGCCGTACACGATTGCTTCAGCGACGGACTTCTTGCCGTCGTACATGATCGAATTCATAAACTTCGCAAGAATGATATCGCCATATTTGGCGTCTTCGATAACTTCTCGCTTCTCCGCGCGGTGACGTCTCGACATCGGCGTTGCTCCTTACTTCGGACGCTTCGCGCCGTATTTCGAACGGCGTTGCTTACGGTCCTTAACGCCCTGCGTGTCGAGCACGCCGCGTAAGATGTGATAACGAACGCCTGGAAGATCCTTCACACGCCCGCCGCGGATCATCACCACGGAATGCTCTTGAAGATTATGGCCTTCGCCTGGAATGTAACCGATGACTTCAAAACCATTGGTCAAACGCACTTTCGCGACCTTACGCAGCGCGGAGTTCGGCTTTTTAGGGGTCGTCGTATAAACGCGCGTGCACACGCCGCGCTTTTGAGGACACGCACCCAAATGGCGTGACTTCTCGCGGTATGTTTTCGGGTGCCGCGGTTTGCGGATCAACTGGCTGATCGTCGGCATCAAATCGTCCTTGCGCCCTGCAGGTTGCTTGATCTGCAACGGGCGGATTTCTTGAGGTAAGCCGCCAGCGCGGCCTGATGGACGCGCAAACGGTCGAAGCGCCGTCAGCCGGATGGCTAAGGCGCTCCTATTGCAGAGGACCCCACTTGCGCAGGATCGTGCCTTCCTGTCCGACGCCGAAACGTCGGGATGAATGCCAAACTGGGCGAAACCAGCTACTATTGGCGGTCACAGGCAAGGCGACAGCGTATAAGTCCGGAAGGTCACGAACGAGGCGTCCGTTGACGACATGGACTTACGGCCTGTCGAAAGTGGGCGGAACCTAATCGCCACTTCACTACGCGTCAAGCAAAGAATCCGAAGTAGAATAAGTTTTTCGATAAAACCATTCTGTTTTTTCGCTTAACCGCCTATAAGCGGGCCGCATCGGCAAAGTTTTTCACGCCTTAGGCGCTTTCCTGGGCTGTAAACGCACTAACCGCCGCATAAAACGACAATCCCTAGAGTTCGGAGACCATCTAATGAGCCACGTTGCGCATGAGCTGCATGAGGAATTTCCAGATAAAGCGGCCGCAATCCACACCCTGAAAAGCACCAACGCCCATTTTTCACGATTGGCGGAAGAATATCATACCCTTAACCGCACCCTACACAGGATGGAAACCGAGGTAGAGCCCGCCGATGACGCCACAATTGAAACGCTCAAGAAGAAGCGG
>DHWC01000038.1:3514-16765 GCA_002412985.1 Methylocystaceae bacterium UBA5192
GCGGAACGAGGGGCTTTATTAGATCGCGGCCTCCCCGCCCGCCCCCGGGCTAATGGCGGGGACCGACGATCCAACTAAACCGCGCTCTGCGAACCTAGCGTGAGCGGAGGCTTTCTCAGCAGCCCCGCCTCTTTTGTTGATCTACCCGTCCGAAATTAGCGATTCGGCGCAATCGAGATTATCAGCGCATATTGGCGCCGCGCGACCGGGAAACGGTGACGATCCTTTATTATAAATACATGATTTAATTATATTTTTATGCATTTTCCCGGTTCGGCGTGCTAATTGTGGCAAAATCATATATAAGCCAGCGCATGCTTGCTCGCTCGGACGCGCCGAACGCTTCATGGCTGGCGCGATTGCGCTTATTTCATGTCAATTATTTTTGAAGGGTGATTATGCCGACCATCGCTCTCGTCGACGACGACCGCAACATTCTCACGTCGGTATCCATCGCGCTTGAAGGCGAAGGTTACCGCGTTCAAACCTATACCGATGGCGCCCAGGCACTGGATGGATTGCGCGCTAATCCGCCGGATCTGGCGATCTTTGACATTAAGATGCCTCGGATGGATGGCATGGAGCTCTTACGTCGCTTACGCCAAAAGTCCGACCTACCGGTAATTTTTCTCACCTCCAAAGACGAAGAGATTGATGAGCTCTTTGGCCTAAAAATGGGTGCGGATGATTTCATCCATAAACCCTTTTCTCAGCGGCTCCTTGTTGAGCGGGTCAAGGCTATCTTGCGGCGGTCGAATCCCAAGGAGGCGACGGCTCAGAAGGAAGTAGAAGCCAAGGCGATTGAGCGGGGAGCCCTAGTGATGGACCCAGAGCGCCACACTTGCACCTGGCGGGGAGAGCCCGTTGTGCTCACAGTCACAGAGTTCTTGATCCTTCAATCGCTCGCCCATCGCCCTGGCGTCGTGAAAAGTCGCAACGCCTTAATGGACGCGGCCTATGATGATCAAGTCTATGTTGATGATCGAACCATTGATAGTCACATCAAGCGCTTGCGCAAAAAGTTCAAAGCTGCAGATGATGATTTCGAAATGATCGAAACGCTTTACGGCGTTGGCTACCGTTTTAAAGAAGCCTAGCCACGCGCAGATTAACGATTAACGCCTCAACGAGAGGCGCGCCAAAATGCTCACACAGCCTCTCTTAAACAATCGATCAAAGTCGCAGCTAAAGAAACGGATGCGGTGACCGTCCCAAAAGAATTAGACAAGCAACACCCCGCTGCGCAGGAAAGCGTCAGCGAAATCGCGCTCCGTCGCTCTCGCAAACTCCGCTCTTTAAACGTGCGCTGGCTGCGACTCATGCGCAGCTTCCAATCGCATTTTTCTTCTTCGCTGACGCGACGCATTATCGTCCTTAACCTTGGCGGACTTGTCGCGCTCCTTGCTGGTTTCCTTTATCTCAATCAATTCCGTGAAGGCTTAATTGAGTCGCGCGTAGAAAGCCTTCGCATCCAAGGGGCAATTATCGCTGCGGCGATCGCCTCATCCGCTACTGTTGATACCGACTCTATTTCAATTGATCCCGAGAAGCTCTTAAAGCTTGCGCCGGGAGAAAATACGCAAGCTAGTCCTAATGAACTATCCTCAATCGAAAACAGCCTAAGTCCTGAGCGCGCTGGACCGCTGCTGCGCAGATTGCTCTCTCCGACGCGCTTACGCGCACGTATGTATGATAATGACGGCGAATTGTTGCTCGACTCACGACCAGTTTCAGGACGCACAAAAATATTGCGCTTTGACTTACCCGTTGTTGAAACACAACGCACGTCCACAGACGCCTCATCGACCTTACAAAATACAATTAACAAATTCAGACGCCTGCTCGGACGTCCTGATCTTGCGCTTTACGAAGATATTGGTTTCAAGAATGGCCGGACGTATCCTGAAGTAGAAGCTGCACTAGATGGCAAAGCCGGAACGATTGTGCGCGCGAATGCACAAGGACAAACCGTTATTTCCGTTGCAGTGCCGATACAAAGATCTCGAACCACGCGCGGAGCGCTCCTGCTCTCGACGATGAGCGGTGATTTTGATTCAGTTATCGCTGCTGAACGATGGGGCATCATCCGCATCTTCCTCGTCTCTGCCGGCGTAATGCTGCTCATTTCCTTGTTCTTTACAAACACAATCACCGAGCCGATGCATCGACTGGCGGAGGCCGCCGATCGCGTTCGACGCGGCACCAAGTCGCGACAAGAGATACCTGATTTTTCAGACCGACAAGACGAGATTGGCCACCTATCTGGCGCATTACGCGATATGACCAAAGCCCTTTACAATCGCATTGAGGCTATCGAACATTTTGCCGCCGATGTTGCGCATGAATTGAAAAACCCCCTAACATCTTTGCGGAGCGCTGTTGAAACATTGCCGATTGCAAAAACTGACTCGGCGCGTGAGCGTCTGCTTGAAATCATTCAGCATGACGTACGGCGTCTTGATCGGCTGATTAGCGATATTTCAGACGCCTCTCGATTGGATGCAGAGCTCGCGCGCGCTGATATGGAAGATGTTAATCTCTCCATCGCCTTAACGACTGTTACTGAAATTGCCCGCTCAGTGAACCGCAACGATGACGTCACAATAGAGCTCACAATCACCCCAGCCGCGCAAAACGCAATGAAAGAACGCTGGCTTGTTGTTGGTCATGACTCTCGACTGGGACAGGTCTTTAATAATCTCATTGATAACGCGCGTTCCTTTTCGAAACATGGTGGCTGCGTGCGCGTTCTGCTTTGGCCGGAAACAGCCAGGGGCCCAGGCGGCCAACCCATTGCTGGTTATGAAATTATTGTTGATGACGATGGGCCAGGCATTCCAAATGGCGCTTTTGATCGCGTGTTTGAGCGTTTTTACACAGATCGCCCAGAGCAGGGTTTCGGTCACAACTCTGGTTTAGGACTTGCGATTTCAAAACAAATTATTGAAGCGCACGGCGGCCGCATTCGCGCTTTTAATCGCACGCGTCTCAGCCCGGAGGGCACCAATCGACAAGACTTGGATGATGACGTGCTTGGGGCGCGATTTGTTGTCTGGCTTCCCGCTGCGCAATGAGCTCACAACACGGTCGCTATTTTATTCACGCCAATGCGCTCATCGTCGGCACGAAAGGCCTTTTGCTGCGCGGCCCATCTGGGTCTGGCAAAAGCGCTTTGACGCTCGCCCTGATTGCGCAAGCGCGTCAGACAAATAATTTTGCCTGTCTCGTCGCGGACGATCGCGTGCAGATTGAAGCGGTCAACGGACGTTTAATCGCCCGGCCGCATGAAAAAATTGCAGGCCTCATCGAAGCGCGCGGCCTGGGCTTGATAACGCTCCCCCATCTTGAAGCCTGCGTTCTCCATGCCCTGATCGATCTCGCGACACCCGATCAGCCGCCAAAACGATTGCCCGAGGACAGCGACAAAACAGCACAACTTATGGGAATTGAACTGCCCCGGCTCGTTGTCGACGCCCATGAGTGGACGGCGGTGACCCTAATTAACTATTTTATTCAATAGCTTAAGCTAAATTTATGCGGCAACGCGCTTTTTACTTGCCAAATTCTTCGCAACGCACAAAATGCGGCGCGCAATGGCTCAGAAAACAACGATCGGCGCCTATGCGTAAGAAAAACTCGCGCCATCTTTCATAGATGCAGGATCAATTGTCGCCCCTTTCCCCACGCCCCGTCCCTGGCATGAACCGTTCTGATGAGTGGTAGGATCCTATGATCGGAATGGTCCTCGTGACCCATGGCCATTTAGCTTGTGAGTTCCGCGCTGCGCTTGAGCATGTGGTGGGACCTCAAAAGCAACTCATCTCAATTTCTATTGGTCCTGAAGACGACATGGAGCGTCGACGGACGGATATCATCAACGCCATTCATGAAGCCGATAGCGGGGATGGCGTTGTTGTTTTGACAGATATGTTTGGAGGCACGCCCTCTAATCTGGCAATTTCCGTCATGAATGGCGGCAATGTTGAAGTGCTCGCTGGCATTAACTTGCCGATGTTAATCAAACTCGCTTCTGTTCGCGAAAGCGCGCCGCTCGACCAAGCCGTTTTGCAAGCTCAAGACGCCGGCAGAAAATACGTCTACATCGCCAGCAAAGTGCTCAACGCCAAATGAACGATACGCCCTCTGAAACATCCACCTCGACCAATCAGAATTCGGCAACGCGCGATTTTGTCATTGTAAATAAAAAAGGCGTCCATGCGCGCGCCACAGCGAAATTAGTTCAATGCTGCGAAAAATACGATGCGGCCATAACAGTATCGAAAGACGGCGATACGGTTGGCGGCAGCTCGATTATGGGTATCCTGACATTGGGCGCGGGCATCGGCTCGACAATCACAGTCAGCGCTACGGGCCCGCAAGCCCTTGAGGCGCTAGATGCGCTTGAGGCGCTCATTTCTAACCGCTTTGGCGAAGAAGAGTGAAAGCCAAGACACAAATAGCTCCCCGCGCATAAGTAATTAGCATCGGGAAAAACCAGATACAGCGCGCATCGCCTTAGTTTCTAGTCGAGCAAGAAATGTCAGTCGTCAAAATTTACGCGCGCGTGCTCGGTTTGCTGCGCCCACAAGCGCGTCTCGTCTGTATCCTCATTATCGCCAATCTAACGCTTGCAGTCGCTCAATTTGCCGAGCCAATATTATTTGGTCGCATTATTGATCTCATGACGCGCGCTCAGCTCCCAGGGCGCAAACTTACTTGGGACGAACTTATACCGCTTGTATCCGCCTGGGCTGGCTTTGGCCTCTTTTCAATTGGCGGCGCCATACTTGTTGGATTAAACGCCGATAGACTTGCGCATCGCAGACGTCTTGCTGTGATGTCGGAATTTTTTACGCATGCGTTGCGCTTACCGCTAACTTTCCACACCAACGCGCATTCGGGTCGCTTGTTAAAAATCATGCTTGATGGCGCGGGCGCAATGTTTGGACTGTGGCTTTCTTTTTTTCGAGAAAACTGCGCCTCATTTGTCGCCCTATTTATACTACTGCCCATGACAGTGTTTATTAATTGGCGATTAGGCGGACTTCTGATCGCCCTTGTGATTATTTTCTATATTGTCACAAGCTTTGTTTTAAGACGAACAGAGGCGCTGCAAGATCAGGTAGAACGGTTCAATTCCTCTCTTGCTGAACACGCCTTAGATACTTTAGGCAATATTCCGGTCGTACAAAGCTTCACAAGAATAGATCATGAAACAAAAATCTTAAAAAAGATTATTGATGATGTTTTATCAGCGCAAATTCCTGTCCTATCGTGGTGGGCGCTTGTGGTTGTCGCAAGCCGCGCTTCAGCAACGCTTACAATTCTCGCAATATTTTTATTGGGCGCCCGACTGCATATGCAGGGTCAAGCATCAATCGGCGAGATTGTTACATTTATGAATTTCGCCACGCTCTTAATTGGCAGATTAGAACAGGTTGTCGGATTCGTTAATGTCTTATTTATGCAAGCTGCAAAAATTCAAGATTTCTTTGATGTTTTAGACACAAAGCCCGCGATAAGCGACAGTCCGCACGCATATGACGCCGGGCGCCTTAAGGGCGACGTTGTTTTTGAAAATGTCAGCTTCTCCTATGACGGACGCCGACAGGCGCTGGAGGATGTTTCCTTTAGCGCAAAAGCAGGCCAAACAATTGCGCTTGTTGGCGCGACAGGCTCAGGGAAATCGACGACGCTTAGTCTTCTCCACCGAATTTATGACCCAAGTATCGGCGTCGTGAAAATTGATGGCGTAGATATTCGTGAGTTTACGCTCCATTCTCTGCGCAGAAATATTGGCGTTGTATTCCAAGAACCCATGTTATTTGCTCGCACCATTGAAGAAAATCTTCGGATCGGAAATCCAGACGCGAGCGATCAAGAAATGACCCGCGCGCTAGAACTCGCCCAGGCAAGCGAGTTTGTTGCGCATCAAAGCGATGGAACAGCGACAAAGGTTGGCGAACATGGCCGCAGGCTCTCAGGCGGCGAGAGGCAGCGTCTATCAATTGCGCGCGCACTATTAAAAAATCCGCCAATTCTTATTTTTGACGAAGCAACCTCTGCGCTTGACGCGACAACGGAACAACAAATTCAAAAAGCCCTTGAAGCAGCCACAAAAGGCCGAACGACTTTTGTGATTGCCCATCGCTTAGCTACAATTAAAAACGCTGATTATATTTTAGTCTTCGATAAAGGAAAAATTATCGAAAGCGGCGTCTTTGATGCGCTAATTGCGAAAAATGATCATTTCGCTAAACTCGCAGCCGCACAATTTATTATTGATCCAAATAAAAAATAATTTATTTCACGCCTCTTTGACCCCAGCCCTTCGCAACTTTAAGGCATAAAAAAACCGCGCTAAGAGCGCGGTTTTTCTTGTCTCTTTGTTAATTTCTTAGCGGATCACATAAGGCAACAAGCCAAGGAACCGCGCACGTTTGATCGCTTGCGCTAATTCACGCTGTTTCTTAGCCGAAACAGCTGTAATGCGAGAAGGCACGATCTTGCCGCGCTCGCTGATATAACGCGACAGCAACCGAGTGTCTTTGTAATCAATCTTCGGCGCGCCTGAACCGCAGAAGGGGCATGACTTACGCCGACGAAAGAAAGGACGACGAGCTCCAGTGGTCATTCCATATCTCCTTCTAAACGTCCCTCATCCCGACGCGGGCGACGCTCAGAGCGATCCCCCCGCGATCCACCGCCGCCGCCGCCGCGACGCTCGCCGCCGCGATCATCATCGTCGCGCTTTCTCAGCTGCGCTGAAGGACCTTCCTCAAGCTCATCAACCCGCAACGTCAAAACGCGCAGAATATCTTCATTAATGCCCTGCTGACGCTCTAATTCGGTAATTGCTGCAGGCGGCGCATCAATGTTGAGCAATGTGAAATGCGCTTTACGATTTTTCTTAATTCGATAAGCGAGCGATTTAACGCCCCAATATTCTGTCTTGCCGACAGTGCCGCCTAGGGAAGTGATAATGCCTTTGAATTGCGCGGTCAGCGTCTCCACTTGTTGGGGGGAGATATCTTGACGCGCGAGATAGACATGCTCGTAGAGAGCCATGATTTCTTGCCTTTCCTTTGTCGTGAGCCGCCCCGGCGCCAAGCCCTTCGAGCCCTTCGGAAAGGCTCGAGAAGCAAAATTCGAAGGCGGAGACACGGGAAGGCGGAGAAACTCCTCGCCCCAAGGGCGCTTCCGTTCAGCCCCCGGCCAGGAACGTCACGATGGCGGGGTTATACCGGGGTTTTCAGCGGATGCAAGCCAGGGGTCAGATTCTCCTGCTTGCCGGGAGAAAGCGTCGCCTCTATGGTTTGAAAGTCTCAGACGCAATGCGGCGCTGACACAGTAGGGAGAGGCCTGATGACGCGCAGATTATGGACATTTCCGCTGATTATTGCGCTGTCCGCTGTGCTTACCGCATGTGATAAATGCAATGACCTTCAACAAATACAGCTCCCTTTGCGTCCCAACGCCTGTAAGGACGCCAGCGCGCGGTAGACCCCTCTCTGGTATCGACATTCTGGCGGAGCCTTGAGTGCCGGCGACTGACATTTTTTTTAACATGAAGCGCCGTAATGAAAAGATTGCGGCTGTGACAGCTTATGACGCGCCAACCGCTCGGTTCGTTGTGGAGGCGGGCGCGGATATTTTGCTTGTGGGAGATAGCGTCGGCGTCAACATTCTTGGTTACGCTCACGAAAGAGAGGTGACGCTTGCAGATATGACGCATCATATCGCCGCAGTTCGTCGCGGCGCGCCGCAGGCCTACATTATAGGCGACCTTCCCTTCGCCACATATGAAACGCCCCAGCAAGCCCGCGAGAGCGCTTTAAAGCTCACAACGGCGGGGGCGAATTGTATAAAATTCGAAGGCGCAAGGGTGGACATTGTCGAAGCGCTTCTTCAGGAGCGCCTTGATGTTTGTTGCCATCTTGGTCTTGAATCGCAACATCACCAGATAAAGAGACGCCAGGGGAAAGACGCTATCGCCGCGTGTCAAATCTTTGACGACGCGCTCCGCCTTGACGCAGCCGGCCAAAAATTTCTTGTCTTAGAGCTCATACCGCAAGAGCTTGCTCAGCGTATTACGCGAGACGTCAAAGCTGCAACGATCGGCATTGGTTCTGGCGCAGCAACAGATGGTCAAGTGCTTGTAGTCAATGACCTCGCCGGCATTACCCAAAGGGACTATAAGCATAATCGTCGCTATGGCGCAGTCGCAACGGCTATGCATCAGGCAGTCGCCGCCTATGTTAAGGATGTGCGCACAGGCGCTTTTCCTTCGTCTCAACAAGCTTTCTCATTATCGCCTGAAGAGCGCCAGCTCTTTGAAAGGATGCGTCCGTGACGTCGTTAGAAACGCCTATTGGCCTGTTATTGGTAAATCTCGGGACGCCGGACGCGCCAGATACGCGTTCAGTGCGGCGGTACCTCGCGCAATTTTTATCGGATCCTCGCGTTGTGGATTTACCGCGCATAGTGTGGCTGCCAATTCTTCACGGCGTTATTTTAAATACGCGTCCAAAGCGCTCCGCCAAAGCTTATGCCTCAGTTTGGAATCATGATATTGGCGAAGGCCCATTAAAAACATTTACGCGACTACAAACAGAAAAGTTACGTCTGCGGTCTTCCTCGTTGAGCGGTAAAGCGCCTGTTATCGTCGACTATGCGCTTCGTTATGGAGCGCCGTCTATTGCAGATAAAATTAACGAGCTGATGGCGCAAGGATGCAATCGCATCGTGCTTTTGCCTCTCTACCCACAATACGCCGCGTCAACGACAGCCTCTGTGGCTGATGACGCCTTTCATGCGCTCGAACGCATGCGGCGCCAGCCCGCGCTTCGTATTGGCGCGCCTTATTACGACGACCCCGCATATATTAACGCGCTCGCGACCTCAGTGCGCCGAGAGCTTGCAGCTCTTGATTTCGAGCCGGAGGTTATTCTCGCCTCTTTTCATGGCTTGCCGCAAGCGCAAGTCGATCGTGGCGACCCCTACCGTGAACATTGCGAAGAAACTTGGCGATTGCTGCGTCAGGCGTTGAATATGTCAGAAGAAAAACTGCGCCTGTCATTTCAATCTCGATTTGGACCAGCGCAGTGGCTCACGCCCTATACAAGCGACGTCGTTGCCTCTCTCGCTGAAAATGGCGTGAAAAATATTGCACTCTTCGCCCCAGGATTTTCCGCAGATTGTCTTGAGACGATTGAAGAGCTGGGCGTTGAGATTCGCGATATTTTCGTAGAAAAGGGCGGAGAAAAATTCGCACGCTTCTCTTGTCTTAATGATAGTTTAGAGGGAATAGACCTTCTCGAAACGCTTGCTCAACGCGAGTTGGCGGGATGGGTGTGACAAAGACTGACGAAACGCCAAGAAATTGCTAAGATAAAATACCCCTAACTCGGACGCTTACTTCTCATGTCGGACTTCTACCGTATCAAACGCCTGCCGCCTTATGTCTTCGAGCAGGTCAACCGCCTCAAAGCGCAAGCGCGCGCTGGGGGAGCCGATATCATCGATTTGGGCATGGGCAATCCTGATTTAGCAGCGCCAAAACACGTCATTGATAAATTAGTTGAAACCGCGGGCCGGCCCCGAACGGATCGTTATTCCGCCAGTAAAGGCATCGCAGGGCTCAGGCGTGCGCAGGCCTACTATTATGAAAAACGTTTTAACGTGCGCCTTAATCCCGATACGCAGATTGTTGCAACCCTCGGATCTAAAGAGGGCTTTGCAAATATGGCGCAAGCGATTACTGCGCCGGGCGACGTTGTTCTTGTTCCCAACCCTTCCTATCCAATCCATGCTTTTGGTTTTCTAATGGCTGGCGGGGTCATTCGCTCCGTTCCGTCAGATCCATCGCCTGCTTATTTTTCTGCGATGGAGCGCGCGATGATTCATTCAATTCCTAAGCCCATCGCGGTCGTTGTCTGCTATCCCTCAAATCCAACGGCAGAAGTAGCCTCGCTTGATTTTTATAAAGATCTCGTCGCTTTTGCAAAAAAACATGAGATTTTCATTCTTTCTGATCTCGCGTATGCGGAAGTATTTTTCGATGACGATCCGCCGCCATCTGTCTTACAAGTTCCCGGCGCGCTTGATGTCACCGTGGAATTTACCTCATTGTCAAAAACTTTTTCGATGGCTGGCTGGCGCATGGGTTTTGCTGTAGGCAATGAACGTCTTTGCGCTGCGCTGGCGCGGGTAAAAAGCTATCTCGATTATGGCGCCTTTACGCCAATTCAAGTCGCCGCAGCAGCAGCCTTAAACGGTCCAGACGACTGCATCAAAGACATGCGCGCCATTTATAAACGTCGTCGAGACGTTATGGTTGAAAGCTTTACGCAAGCTGGCTGGGCCATTCCCGCGCCAAGCGCATCAATGTTTGCTTGGGCGCCTGTGCCTGAACGCTTTGGCGCCATGAGCAGCCTTGAGTTTTCAAAATTACTCATTGAAAAGGCCGATCTTGCCGTTGCCCCAGGCGAAGGCTTTGGCGAGCACGGCGAGGGGTTTCTTCGACTTGCGCTAGTTGAAAATGAACAACGCATTCGCCAGGCGGCGCGAAATTTACGTCGCTTTTTTGATACAGCAGATCAACAACTGCACAATATCGTCTCGATCGCTGCGCGCGCCTAAACGACTGAAGTCTAACCCTGCCCGCTCACGCGTTCAATCTGCGCGCCGCAAGCGCGGAGTTTGTTTTCCAGGCGCTCGAAGCCGCGATCGAGGTGATAGACGCGATTAATCGTTGTCTCACCTCGCGCCGCTAATGCTGCAATAACAAGAGAAACAGAGGCGCGTAAGTCTGTCGCCATCACTGGCGCTCCATCAAGATGATCGCTCCCCGTTACAATCGCCGTATCCCCTTCAAGCCGAATATTTGCGCCTAATCGGGCTAATTCTTGAACATGCATAAAACGGTTTTCAAAAATCGTTTCTGTTATTTTTGACACGCCTTCAGCGCGTGTCATGAGCGCCATAAATTGCGCTTGTAAATCTGTCGGAAAGGCAGGGAATGGCGCAGTTTCGATGTCTACTGCTTTGATGCCTGCGCTGTGTCGAGAAACGCGAAGACCTTCTGCCGTTTCACTCACGCTCGTTCCACTTTGAACTAAGACGTCCAAGGCCGCTTGCAGGAGGTTCGCTCGAGCGCCTGCAAGTAACACTTCACCACCCGTCATCGCGACAGCCATGGCGTAGGTGCCCGCTTCTATTCGATCAGGCAAAACAGCGTGATGGGCGCCGTGCAAAGAGCCAACGCCCTGCACTTCAATAACAGCGCTTCCCGCCCCTGAAATTTTTGCGCCCATTTTTATAAGACAATCGGCAAGATCAACTATCTCTGGTTCGCGAGCAGCGTTTTTAATAAGCGTTGCGCCGCGCGCGAGCGCAGCCGCCATCAATGCGGTATGCGTCCCGCCTACGGTAACTTTTGGAAAATCAATTTCACCGCCAACAAGGCCATTTTTTGCTTCTGCAACGACATAGCCATTTTCAATTTCAATTTTTGTTCCAAGTTTCTCCATCGCCATTAAGAGGAGATCGACGGGCCGCGTGCCAATTGCACAGCCGCCTGGAAGCGATACGCGCGCTGCGCCCATACGCGCAACCAATGGCGCCAACACCCAAAAACTCGCCCGCATGCGCGAGACCAACTCATAGGGCGCGGTCGTATCGACAATATCGCGCGCGGTAAAATGAACAGTCCGCCCAGCGCTTTCGGACTGGCCAGACCTTTTGCCAGAGATTGCAAAATCAACGCCATGATTGCCTAAGATCCGCTCAAGCTGCGTGACGTCCGCTAACAGCGGCATATTCGCTAAGGTTAATGTGTCTCTTGTAAGAAGCGAGGCAATCATTAACGGTAGAGCGGCGTTTTTTGCTCCAGAAATTGGAATAACGCCGTTTAGAGGACCACCGCCCGCAATTTTGATTTTATCCATCAGTCCTCGCTGTTGGTATTTTGATCGCTAGACTGCGCCATCTCGCGGTTCTTCTTCCGACGCTGAAGATTTGCGCGCAACGCCGCCGCCAGAGCTTGTGTTTTTTTGTCCTTGAGCTTTTGTTTGGGGGCCTTGTCCTCAGCTCCTACTGACGCATGAGTCTTTGACGCGCTCAAATGGCTATGCTCAGTCATTGTTGATCATATCGACTTTACAACGAGCGTTGCGTTAATGCCGCCAAAAGCGAATGAGTTTGACAAGGCCACAGAGATTGACATTTTGCGCGCGCTGTTTGGGATTGGATCGACCTGACATTTTGGATCTGGTTCTAGAAAATTAATTGTTGGCGGAGCAATTTGTTCGCGCAACGCATTAATTGTAACAACCAGCTCTAATCCGCCGCTTGCGCCCAGGGCGTGGCCATGCACAGGCTTGGTTGATGAAACAGGCGGCGGCGCATCGCCAAATACTGCGCGCATGGCCTCTGATTCTGTAATGTCATTGGCGTAAGTCGCCGTGCCATGCGCGTTGAGATAATCAACTTCACGGGGATCTAAGCCGGCGCTGGCGAGCGCTAGCTGCATGCAGCGTGTTGGCCCCTCTACATCAGCGCGCAATGGATCAAACGCATCGCTGGTTGTGCCATAGCCTGCAAGTTCGCACAGCGGCGTTGCGCCACGCGCACGCGCAGAGTCCAGGGTTTCAAGGATAAAAACGGCCGCCCCTTCGCCCAACGACATCCCATTGCGGCGCGCTGAAAAGGGGCGACAAAGATCTGGCGTTAACACACGCAACGCTTCCCAGGCTCTAATTGAACCATTCGTCACGCAGGCTTCAGAGCCGCCAGCAATCGCGCGATCCGCCCGTCCTGAGGAGAGCATCTCGAAGGCCTCGCCAATTGCTTGACCTGCGGAGGAGCATGCAGAAGCCAGCGCAAAGGTTGGCCCCTTGGCGCCGTAACGCATGCCAAGGGTTGTCGGCGCGGCGCTTGGAATGAGTCGCGGAACGGTGAGCGTATCGGGGCGACGTTCTTCGACATATTCTGCATAGGCATTGTCATCGATAGTTTGCGCGCCGCCTATGCCCGTTCCAAGCACAACCGCTGTGCGATGACCACCCGCTTCTTTTCTTTTAAAACCTGCCTGCGCTAAAGCCTCATCAGCAGCAATGATAGAAAATTGCGTAAAGGGATCGCAGTAAGGCAGGAGTTCCGCTTCTAGATGTGCTGCGGGATCAAAGTTGGGCACCTGCGCTGAGATTTTAATGCGCCCATTATAGGGTCGCTTGAGTTGCGTGGGTCGAA
>DHWC01000038.1:16810-17209 GCA_002412985.1 Methylocystaceae bacterium UBA5192
GACGTTCTTCGACATATTCTGCGTAAGCATTGTCATCGATAGTTTGCGCGCCGCCTATGCCAGTTCCAAGCACAACCGCCGTGCGATGACCACCCGCTTCTTTTCCTTTAAAGCCCGCCTGCGCTAACGCCTCATCAGCGGCAATGATGGAAAATTGCGTAAAGGGATCGCAGTAAGGCAGGAGGTCCGCTTCTAGATGTGCTGCGGGATCGAAGTTGGGCACCTGCGCTGAGATTTTAATGCGCCCATTATAGGGACGCTTGAGTTGCGTGGGTCGAATGCAAGAAACCCCGTCGCGCGCTGCAATCCAGAGAGGGAGCGCGCCAATGCCCGCAGCCGAAACCGCGCCCATTCCCGTGATGACGACCCGACGCCGCGAAAGTTGAGTTGTCGTCATTT
>DHWC01000137.1 GCA_002412985.1 Methylocystaceae bacterium UBA5192
TAAGCGGCATCAATGTTTCCGCAACAAAGCGGCCGCCAAAAATTCCAAACCGTCCATTATCGTCAGGACCAGCGCGAAAAGAATTTGGTAATGGTTTATTCAATTTAGGCTTATCCTTAATTAGTGGCGCATTGGTCTCAGCGTCAAAATTTATCTATCTTTTTAACTCCTCGCGCCTTGCGAAGAAAGCGCACGCACGGCGCGAATAAAAGCGACAATTTTCTCACAATCCTTGACGCCTCTAGCGCTTTCTACTCCAGAGGACACATCCACTGCCGGGGCCCCGGTTTGACGCAAGGCAACTTCGATATTCTGACAGTCAAGCCCGCCCGACAACATCCATTTATCCAGACTAACCCCTTGCGTTAACCGCCAATCAAAGACAGCTCCTGCGCCGCCAGGCGCTAGGGCGCCGGGCTGCGGTTTCGCATCTAGAAGCACCATATCCGCATCCCGCTTAAAGCTTTCCGACGCCTGGATATCGGCAGAACTGGCGACACCAATAGCTTTAATAATCGGTAGCCCAAACTGTTTTTTTAAATTCGCCACGCGCTGCGGCGTTTCCTGACCATGCAACTGCAAGAACTCAGGATTTAAAGCGCTAATGATTTCATCAATTTTCTGATCGTCAGCGTCAACCACCAACGCAACTCTCTTAATGCGACCTGAGGCCTGCTCGCTCAGACGCCGCGCCTTTGCCAAATCAATATGCCGCGGACTTTTTTCAAAGAACACAAAGCCTGCAAAATCTGCGCCGGCGTTAATCGTCGCCTCTAGCGTAGGCTCTGTGGATAGGCCGCATATTTTTATAATTACGCCAGCGTCATTCATCCGCGATTATAGACGTCCTCAAAACGCACAATATCATCTTCTCCAAGATAAGAACCCGTCTGAACCTCAATTAATTCAAGGTCGATTTTGCCAGGATTTGTTAAGCGATGCTTACATCCGATGGGCAGATAGATTGACTCATTTTCATGGACAAGATGGGTTTCTTCGTCGCGACCGACTTCTGCGGTGCCGCGCACGACAATCCAATGCTCTGCGCGATGAAAGTGTTTTTGCAACGACAAGCGCTCGCCCGGCTTCACAACGATACGTTTGACTTGATAGCGCTGCCCCCCGTCGATCGACTGATAATAGCCCCAGGGCCGAAAAATACGCTTATGTTCTCCCGCCTCCCGACGGTTTTCTATTTTTAATTGATCAACCAGTTGCTTGACCTGATCGCCATGCTCTTGGCTGAGCACCAAAACTGCATCCTGAGTTGTCACGACAATAATATCATCAACGCCAACAACTGTCGTTAATGTCTCATCGGAGCGCACATGCACATTATGGGCGTTCATCACAACAGCATTGCCGCGGATCGAATTTCCACACGCGTCGCGCTCGGACAATTCCCAAACGGCGCGCCACGTCCCAACATCGGACCAGCCAATATCGGCAGGAATAAGCGCTGCTTTTTCTGTCTTCTCCATGACGGCATAGTCGATGGATTTCTTAGGCGCGCGCGCGAAAGCCTCAGCATCTAAAACAAGAAACCCGAGATCTTTTTCCGCAGCGTCAATTGCAGCTTCCGCCGCTTCCGCAATCGCTGGCTCAAATTGCGCAATCTCAGCCTGCATCACATCTGCGCGAAAGATAAAGTTGCCGCTGTTCCAAAAATAACCCGCGTCAATATAACTCTGGGCTGTTTCCCGATCAGGCTTTTCAACAAAAGACTCTAATTTTAGCACTTCGCTCCCGCGCTTGAGCGGCGCGCCAGGACGCAAATAGCCATAGCCAGTAGCTGGATTATCCGGCTTTACGCCCAAAGTGACGATAAAACCTTCCGCCGCCGCTTCACCTGCTTTTTTACAAAGTTCGACAAGACCGGCGCGGTCGCGCACCACATGATCAGCAGCAAGAACGACAACAACCGTATCTGGGGAGCGCCGTGCGGCTAGACCTGCAGCAACCGCCACCGCCGGTCCAGAATCGCGCCGACTCGGCTCTAAAATTATATCGGCTTCCGCATCAATCTCTCGCAGCTGATCCGCCAATAAGAAACGATAATCCTTATTCGAGATAATAATGGGCTTTTCAAAAACAGGCTCTTCGAGCATCTGCATCGTTGTTTGAAATGTTGAACGCTCGCCAACTAAAGGAATAAATTGCTTGGGGAGCGTTTCCCGCGACTCCGGCCAAACTCGCGTTCCCGAGCCGCCGCACATGATCACGGGCAGGATCTTTCTCATTCATAGACCTCTTACAAAATACCTGCGCGATCTGGGGCGCGACCCGCATGCGCCCACCAAACTTAAAGGGCGACAAACCCGGGACGCAACCGCAGGAATTAAATTCTTCTGCGGCAGCTTATCGGCGATAATTTTGTTGGGCGCAAACGCCCCATAATCCGCGCAAAGGAAAAAGTGGGCTTAACTCGTCCCCTTTTTCTCCAGTTCAGCCTTTAAAGCGGCAAGTTTTGCAAAGGGCGAATTTGGGTCAGGCGGCCGATCTCGACGCTCTGGGGTAGCGGTAAAAGCCTTACCGCCCCGAGGCGTTCGGTTTTCTGCCCCACGAGGCGGCCGCTTTTCAAAAGCGGGCTTATCCTTCCTGTGCGGACCCGCGCCTTCGCTCGATTGTTTAATATCGTGACGGGGCCCGCGCTGACCCTCGCTCGAACCTGCCCCGCTAGCGCTTGGGGCGGGACGGGGACGATGTGAAGCGGCAGGCCGACGCGCCGGGGAATGAGCGGGGCGCTGTTGCGTCCAGATTTCGATCATCTCAACCTGT
>DHWC01000097.1:0-14998 GCA_002412985.1 Methylocystaceae bacterium UBA5192
ATGCTAAAGGGTTGTGCTTCTCGCATCGTAAGTAGACCGGCAACATGGTCCACATCTCCGTTCGTCAGCGCAACCGCCTTTATCGGGCTGGCCCGGACAGAATCTGCAGAAGCAGGGGCAAGCTGCGGCGTCTTTGAGATTTGTTCTCTGAGATCGGGCGAGGCATTCAGAAGCAGCCAGTTCGCGCCATCAGCGCTTACAGCCAAACTGGATTGACTTCGGGGATGGAACCCTGGGGCTTGGTCTCTGACTGCTTGGCAGTTTGCGCAATTACAATTCCATTGAGGAAATCCGCCGCCGGCACCCGATCCTAATACCTTGATCCACATTATTGATCACAACTAGCGCTCGATTTGCGGCGCCTCTCCCAGATAGATTTATAATTAACATATTATGCACGGGGCGATTGGGACAGCGCAAGTGCGGCAAAATCACCCCCATTAAGCTGTTGGGCTTATGTTCATCTTTGATGAGTTAGGATTACTAGTCCTCTGGTCGCCATTTTGTTCTTTTCAAAGCGCGCGATATGAGGAGAAAAAGATCGGTGAACCGATTGTGGATCCAGAATTGCCTCATTACATGGCGCTGGAAAGGGAGTTTCCTTGTACAATATGCAAATTAAAAAATTATATCTGTTTTTTTTAATATTTCTGTTGCTTCCCCTCGCAGGCTGTAATCCTGAGAGCTCAGGGATCGTGGACCGGCTTGTTGGCGAGGGGTCTTATTTTTCTTCGCCAAAAAATGAGCCTATGAGCGTGCCTTTGTTCGTTGCCTCTACACGGCGCAACGAGGGAGTTGTCGATGATGGCTCTGCAAAATTTTCCCTCACAACCATAGGCGTGCCTAGAGACCACCAAACTGGAGCCATTGAGAAGCCAAGTTTTGGCGCGGCAGATAAATTTAAACATTTTACCGTACTCTCTAAACGGTCTTTGGATGAGGAAGATTTTTATCGTGAAATCGCGACCCATGTTTCAGGTCGCATTGGAGTCTCGCGAGATATTTTGCTCTATGTGCATGGTTTTAATACCGGCTTAGATGAAGCGCGATTTCGTCTCGCGCAAATCGTCGCTGATGGGAGTTTTTCAGGCGTAACGGCGCTCTTTACTTGGAACTCACGCGGAGGATTATTTAATTACGAGTCAGATAAAGAGGCTGCGACTGTTTCTCGGGACGCGTTGGAAAAAATCTTATTGCGACTTGCGCAAACTCCCGGAGTTGGTCGCGTTCATATACTCGCTCATTCCATGGGCGCTTGGTTGACTATGGAAACCTTGCGCGCTGTGGCAATTTCCGGTCACGGCGATCTTGATGGGCGACTGGGACAAGTTATGTTAGCCAATCCAGATATTGATCTTAACGTCTTTCGTCAGCAGGTTGCGCGGATTGGTCCGGGTCATGTATCGATTTTTATTGCCAATAACGATCGAGCCCTGTCGCTCTCTTCCAGAATTGCCGGGGATCGTCCCAGAGTTGGAGCGCTCGATCCCTCAAAAGCCGAGGATAAATCTGAACTGGATCGTCTTGGCGTTTCTGTCCAGGACATCTCTTCTTTTTCAACGGATTTTGTTGGGCATGGCGCTTTTTCAGAGGCGCCAGACGTTGTGAAAAAAATAGGCGGTCAGCTCACAGCTCCAAGAGCCGACGATGCCAATAAACACGCTATAATTGACGCGCAACCAACCGAACCGGTACGTAAAAATCCAAATATTGAAACAAAGGACTTAGCGCCGTTGCCTGCGCAATGAGGCAAGGGATCCTTGTCAATCTTCTAAGTGCAAAAATAGCTCAAGAATTGGTTTTTGATAATATTTGGTAACGTTTAATGCTCAACGGGATCATGGCAAGAAAGGTCAAGCTGACGACTGCGAGTAGCTCCATAGGAAAGATCGCTAAGAGCAATATTGTCGCGCCAACGCCAAAGAGTACCGGGATCACGAGATCGCGGGGGATGCGGCCAATACGTTTACCAGAGAAATGCGGAATACGGCTCGCCATTAACAGAGCGATCACGATGACATAGACAATATTTATGGCCGCCATAAATTTCGTAGAGGGAATTTCTAAAACGGACAGATGCAGATAAAGGGGCAATAATACAGTTACCGCTCCAGCAGGAGCGGGCATGCCAACAAAGAATTCGGCCTGCCATGCAGGTTTGGCAGGATCGTCAATCATGACGTTAAACCTTGCGAGACGTAAGGCGGCGGCAATGACGAACACAAGAACGGCAAACCATCCCAATCCTTTTATTTCATGCAAACTCCATAAATAGAGAATAACAGCGGGCGCAACGCCAAAATCAACAAAATCAGAGAGAGAATCGAGTTCTGCGCCAAACCGCGACGTGCCCTTGAGGGCGCGTGCGATGCGACCATCCAGACCATCTAACACCGCCGCCATCATCACTGCCGTTACGGCGGTTTCAAAACGACCTTCAATGGCGTAGCGAATTGCTGTCAGCCCCATGCATAAGGCCAATAACGTAACAATATTAGGCAAGACCACACGAAGCGGAATATTCCGAAAGCGTAAGCGGCGAAGCTCAGAGGCGGATAAATCGCTATCCCAAGTTTGATCTTGCTTGTTTTTCGCCTCTGACATGTTGCGCAACCTTAGCCTGTTTTAAAGCTTGTGACTGGAGCGTTAACACTGACATCGGCAAGAATAGTCTCGCCGGCGATTGCGCGGGCTCCTACAGCGACTAACGGCTTTATGTTGGCGGGAAGATAAACGTCGACGCGCGAGCCAAAACGGATTAATCCAAATCTCTCGCCAACGCCCAGATTTTCGCCTTCCTTGATAAAGCAGACAATCCGCCGGGCGATGAGGCCTGCGATTTGAACGACGCCGAAGCGTCCAAATTGAGTTTCTATAAGCAAACCGTTGCGTTCATTATCTTCACTCGCTTTATCAAGATCAGCATTAAGAAAGATACCGGGCTTATAAGCGACTTTTATGACTTTTCCGCTTATCGGGGCGCGATTCACATGGACGTCAAATACGCTCATAAAGACTGAAATACGTTGCAAGGGCGCTGCGCCCAGGCCAAGTTCTGGCGGCGGCGGAAAAAAGCCAATCGCAGAAATCACGCCATCCGCTGGTGAAACAACTGCGCCTTCACGCAGTGGCGTAACCCGAGGCGGGTCGCGGAAAAAATAGACACACCATGCCGTTGCGATGAAACCTAACCAGCCCAGCGTTGGGGAAAGCCAGTTTAAGAAGAACGAGGCGACGCCGAAGGCTCCGATAAACACATAGCCTTCAGGATGTATGGGCACGAGAGATTTGCGCACGGAATCAATAATCGACATGGCATCCAGGCTCCCGTCGCAGGGTTGTTGACTGATCACCGGCTGAGGGGATCTTAGGATCTCTGTCTGCCACGAGGAAAGGCTAAAGTCACGGTCATCCGGCTGGGCGCACTCAAATCTAGCTAGCGTGCGAGGCGGATGACAGAGCAGGGGTCACCTTTCATTAGGGCGGACGCCCCTGCCTCCCTGACGAGAAGCGCTTGCGATTGAGTGAGCTCAGTTAGAAGTGAGGAGTCTTGTAGGGGCTGTGGGGTTGCGATCAGTCGATTCTCAGCATCGCGCGTTAAGCTCGCTCGCATGTAATCTCTTCGACTTTTATTGGCAGGCAAATCTAAGCCAATAATAGCGGGCTCCATTTGAACTTCGCTTGCTTGAGGATCTCCCTGCATGGCTCGAATAAGCGGGCAGAGAAAGACCAGGGAGCAGACAAAGGCCGCAACGGGATTGCCTGGCAGGCCGAGTATGCGCATGTCGCCGAGCGAGCCATAGATGAGTGGTTTCCCGGGACGCATCGCTATGCGCCAAAAATCCAATTTCATACCTTGTTCAAGGAGCGCCGGTCGCAACAAATCATGGTCGCCAACAGATGCGCCGCCTAAGGTAACAAGAATATCGACCTTCAGCGCGCGCGCCTGAGAAATGCCAAGCTGGAGTTGCTCAAGATCGTCTTTGAATAGTCCGAGATCGATGACATCGCCTCCTGCATCACGGGCAAGGCCGGCGACAGCGAAGCTATTACAAGCAATAATTTGACTAGGTCCCGGGTTCTTGCCGGGAAGTATAAGTTCGTCGCCAGAAGCCATGATCGCGATACGCGGACGGCGCACAACTGGTACTTCTGCATGGTTCATTGCAGCTGCAAGCGCGAGTTCTGCGGGTCCCATTATAGAGCCAGCTGATAATGCAGCTTGGCCCTCGCTAAAATCGAGACCTTTCTCTCTGATGTTTTCACCTGACAATACGCTTTCGCGTGGATGGATCATCCCATCTTCAGAGCGCAGGGCATTTTCCTGCAACAGGACAGCGTCTGCGCCTTTAGGCACTGGCGCGCCAGTGAAAATGCGCACAGTTTCGCCCTCTCCCAAGAGGCCTTCAAATCCGTGACCGGCTGCGCTCTCTCCAATGAGACGAAGGCCATTTGGCTTTGCGAGATCTTCGGTTCGGAGCGCATAGCCATCCATCGCGGATACATCAACAGGAGGCTGGGTGCGGCGGGCGGACAAAGCGCGGGCGAGCAGGCGCCCTTGGGCATTCTGAAGTGAGATCGTTTCTTGTGAGAGAATTTGAACGCCACTGAGAATGCGATGCCGAGCTTCATCGACGGACAGAAGGGGACTTGTCATTTAGCCTACCTCCTCACGTAACCAGTCGCCAGATTTTCCACCTTTCTTTGAGACGAGTTCGATACTGTCAATTCGCATCGCTCGGTCAACAGCTTTCAACATGTCATATATCGTTAGACAGGTGAGAGAGACAGCCGTAAGCGCTTCCATTTCGACGCCAGTTTTCCCGGTGCAGCCTGCGTCAACTTCAACTAAAACGCCAGGCAGAGCTTCGTCTGGCGTTATTTGAACATGGATATGTGTGAGCGGAAGCGGATGACAAAGCGGGATCAGGTCGCTGGTTTTTTTTGCGGCCATAATGCCTGCTACGCGGGCAACCGCAAATACGTCGCCTTTTTTAGCTGAATGTGTCATGGCGAGCTGAAGTGTCTCCCGCGACATGAGCACACGCCCACGTGCGCAGGCCTGTCGTGTGGTGTCTTGTTTTGCCGACACATCAACCATCCGCGCATCGCCATTTGCAGCAAGATGCGTCAGATTTTTGTCTGTCGCCAAGCTCATGGCTAGGCTCCTGTTCCATGCAAAAGTGCGCGCGTCGCCGCCGCAACATTCTCCTCACGCATGAGGCATTCGCCCACAAGGAAGGTAAAGATTCGTGATTTTTCTAATCTCAGGCAATCTGCATGATTCATAATGCCGCTTTCAGCAACAATAATTTTGTCGCGAGGAACGCGTTCTGCAAGACGCTCGCTCACTTCCAGGGATACTTGGAAGTTATGGAGGTTGCGGTTGTTTATGCCAATCAGTCGAGTCTCAAGTGCAAGTGCTCGATCAAGTTCGGTTTCATCATGCACTTCGACCAGCACATCCATGCCCAAATCATGGGCTGCTGTGTTGAGTGTGCGCGCTTCTTCATTAGTAACAGCAGCCATTATGATCAGGATGCAGTCCGCCCCATAAGCTCGTGCTTCATAGACTTGGTAGGGATCAAACAGAAAATCTTTTCTTAAGGCGGGCAAATGCGTTTTTTGGCGCGCGCGCTCGAGATATTCTAATTTACCCTGAAAGGAAGGCGTATCGGTGAGGATTGATAGGCAGGCCGCGCCAGCTGACTCGTATGCTTGTGCAATTTTTTCAGGATCAAAATCAGCGCGGATCACGCCTTTTGATGGGCTAGCCTTTTTGACTTCTGCAATGAGCGCTATTCTTCTTTCATTGAGCTTTTGCTCAATAGCATGCAGAAAACCACGTGGCGGATCGTGTTCGCGTATATTTCTTTGTAAAGCAGAAAGAGGCATACGCACTTTAGCCTCAGCGATCTCAGTGCGCTTGTAGGACTCAATGTGATTTAGAATATCTGTCATGACGTCTGCTTATGTTACCGAAATCATCTGGATGGAAATTCTTTTACCAGTTTTGATTGCTGTTGAGATAGGGAGATAACAGAAAGACACCCTTTTAAAGAGCTTGTCGAGAATATTGAACCAGAGCGGCAAGTTTCTCTTTTGCCGCGCCTGTGTCCAATGCTCTGGCGGCGCGTTCCGCGCCTTCACGAATATCGCCCGCCTTTTCGGCGACAACTAGAGCGATTGCCGCGTTTAATACCGCAATATCGCGATAAGGACCTTTTTCCCCGGCCAGCGAAGCGCGGAGAGCCGCCGCATTATACGCCGGATCGCCGCCTATGAGAGCTTCTGGTCTAGCTCGAGGCAGGGCGGCGTCTTCAGGCGAAAGCATGAAGGATCGAATGCGCCCGTTTTCCAATGCGACAACATATGTTTGGCCTGTTGTTGTCGCTTCGTCTAAGCCATCCTCGCCATGCAGTAACCAGGCGCGTTTGACGCCGAGTTGTTGTAATGTTTGAGCAAGGGGCATGAGCCAATCGGCACTATAAACGCCCAAAACCTGACGCTCTACCCGTGCTGGATTTACCAGAGGTCCGAGAAGGTTGAAAATAGTGCGTAACCCTAATTCAGCCCGAACAGAACCCGCATGCTTGAGAGCGGGATGATGTGTTGGCCCCGCCATGAAACATAGGCCGATCTCTTTGAGGCAGGCGCTTGCAGCCTCGGGCGAAATGCCAACTTTGACGCCGAGTTCACTTAAGACGTCCGAAGAACCCGAGGCGGAGGAGGAAGCTTTGCCGCCGTGTTTGGCGACGGCCACGCCACAAGCTGAGACAATAATCGCTGCGAGTGTTGAAATATTATAAGTATTCGCGCCATCTCCGCCTGTGCCAACAATGTCAATTGCCCCTGGGGGCGCCAATACAGGAAGCATTTTCTCGCGCATCGCCAAAGCAGCGCCCAAAATCTCATTTACCGTTTCGCCACGCATGCGCAGCCCCATAATGAAGGCGGCAAGCTGCGCAGGCGTAGCTGCGCCAGTGAGAATTAGTGAAAATGCGGCATATGCTTGATCTTGGGAGAGAGGCGTCCCGGAAGCGACAGCGCTAAGATAGACTTTAAAATCAGTCACGCAACTTTGGTCCGGCCACGATGGGCGCCATTCCATTCATCGGCGAGATCCAAAAAATTGCGAAGAATTTTATGCCCATGTTGAGAGGTTATGCTTTCTGGGTGAAATTGAACGCCATGCACTGGCCGTGTCTTGTGGGATAGGGCCATAATGAGATCATCTGGCGTTTGCGCAGTAATCTGAAGACAGTCAGGCAAGGTCTCGCGTTTTACAACGAGCGAATGGTAACGCGTTGCTTGAAACGGACCGTCAATGCCCCGAAACACTGTTGCGCCAGTATGATGAATAGTGGCCATTTTTCCATGGATCGGCAGGGGCGCGCGAACCACATCGCCGCCAAAGACTTCGCCAATGGATTGATGTCCAAGGCAGACGCCAAATATCGGAATTGTTTCCGAAGCTGATCTGATCAAATCCATACAAATTCCGGCCTCATGCGGCGTGCAAGGGCCTGGAGAGAGAACGATCGCGTCAGGAGCCGATTGGATCACATCTGAAACGGATACGCTATCGTTACGATGCACGGTTACATTGGCGCCAAGCTGTCCAAAATAATGGACCAAGTTGAAGGTAAAGCTGTCGTAATTGTCGATCAGCGTAACGTTAGACATTGAGCAGCGGTCTCTTATTGCGGGGTCTAGGAAACTTAAAAAAGCCAACTGAAGCGTTTGTCAGACACTTAAGACGGTCGTTAGCGTTTCGCAACCATTCTTGAAAAAGGGTTTTGCCGCGAAAAGCGCCAGTTTGGCTTAATGTCTCTAATCATAATGATTTCAGCCAGCGATTGCCGGGTCAACAAGCCTAAAAAGCGCTCATTCTCGTCGATAACAACTACGGGCCGCGTCGCGCTTAGGGCTTGAAGAACGGCGCTGATGGGTTCTTCAGGGTGGATTGTGGACGAAGGATCTTTAGCGAAGGGCGCGATTGGCATGTCGGGTTGCGTGTCGCGTAAGGCGTCAACTAAATCAGTGCGGGAGAGCATGCCTCGCAATTTACCTTGAGCCTCGACAAGCGGTAGCTCGTCTTGTGAGCTTGCAAGGAAGCCCTCAACTGCTTCTCTGAGCGTTGCTTCTGGTCGGATCGTCACGATGCAGGTTTCCATCGCTTGCGCTGCGAGAAGATCTTTGGTTGTTTCCATCACGTTCGTCATTTGCGCTTCGCTACTTGCGGCCATGTAAATAAATATGGCGATGAAGACGAGCATTGGATGTCCAAAAAATCCTGCAAAGCCAAGTAAAAATGCAAAACACTGACCAACTGTCGCAGCGATGTTTGTTGCTTTTTTGGGACCCATCCACATGGCTAAAAGGGCCCGGAGCACCCGTCCGCCATCCATAGGAAAGGCGGGTATGAGATTAAACAGCGCGAGGAATAGGTTCGCGGCGGCGAGCCGTTGCGTGAGACTTACCGTTGGATCCTCGATACGCAGAGCGGCATCAAAATCAAAGGCCTGCCGGGCAAGTAATAGGACAAGCGCGATTATAACATTAACTACTGGGCCTGCCGTCGCCACTAAGAGTTCCTGATACGGCTTATCCGGCATGCGATCCATGCTCGCAGCGCCGCCTATTGGCAATAATGTCACTTCGGGAGAGGCAATGCCAAAATATTTCGCAGTTAAAATATGTCCGAATTCATGCAGAGTGATGCAGATAAAAATTGTTGAGATGAAAATTAGACTTTCAATGGCTGCTTGAGATCCGTTTTTTAAATAGGTAGCAAAACCAATCCAGACTAAAAATAAAATCAGCGTAATATGGATGCGAATTGCCGTACCTTTGAAGCTGCCAATTGTGAAAGACCAGCCCATAATCGCCTCGTAAAGTATAGAAATAATACAGCTATCGATTATTTTTAGGAAGAACTTTTAATCAGGCTTAATTCAGGAAAATTCTAAATAATCTGTAAGTAGTCAATTGCATAAAAACGGCAGCGTCATACTTCATGTAGGATTATAGTTGGTAGCGAATTTGGTCTGTCCAAAAGCGCTCCAGGCGAGAGAGGGAGTTGTTGAGAAGAGAAAATTCCTGAGCCGAAACACCGCCGATTTGTTCAACCGTTTGAGCGTGTTTATCATAAAGCATCGCGATTGCGTCCTGAACGTCGCGTCCTTTTTCGGTAAGGCTGATACGTACAGTGCGGCGATCAATGCGTGATTTTACATAATGTAAATATCCTAATTCAACTAGTTTCTTTACGTTGTAAGAAACATTAGAGCCAAGATAATAACCCCGTGTGCGTAATTCGCTGGCCGTCATTTCGCGATCGCCAATATTAAAGATTAGTAGGGCTTGTGTTGAGTTTAATTCCTGATTTCCACGTCGATCAAATTCATCCTTTATAACGTCAAGAAGACGACGATGCAGGCGTTCAACTAACGATAGCGCCTCTAGATAGGCTGGGCGAACGGCATTTTCATTATCGATATGAAGAAAATTATCTGAGGTAATTTTATTTGCTTGCATGTCTTTGCCCCAGTATTTTTAAAGTCTAACATCGATCTTATTGTTGATGATGAGGCAAATTAGGCCAGGGCAGATGAAGGCGTTGTTAAATAATAAGCTGAATCCCGCGTTTACTTTAATGAACGCAAATTTCAGTAAATCAAATCTAAATGAGATCAGGTATTATTTTTTTAATTATCATTAACTTTATTTTTTAGGAGCCCAGGGCGGGCGGCGTCCATTTTTGGGTTCTGCCTCATTTTCGGCTTTACGTTGTCGACGCTTTTCATAGAGACGCTGGGCGTCATCATCTCTGCCGGCTTCGAATGTCAATGCAAAATAAATCATAATCAAGAAGGCGTTAACCCCAATAAGTAAGTAGCCGCCAACAAAAAATCCCGGAATGCTGAGCGTGACAAAAATTTGCGCACTAGCGATTAACAGCCAAAGAACGCCACCCCAAGGCGTCGCCAGCCAAAGTCCGACGCCAGCCACTAAATCAAGCACGGCAAAGAAGATGATTGCAAAAGCGGCGTTGCGCGGCATCACATCAAATATCGATTGATTGGTCGCCATTACAATGCGCCAATGCAACAGACCTTGAATAACCCAAAAAAGAGCAACAATACGCATGAAGCGGAGCAATAAAACGCCCCATTTCGGCGCGTCAGTCACTGACGCAGGATCGCCAATTCTGATGGGGCGATAAGGATCTTCGCCATCGTCGTAAATTGTGCGATCGGCCATTTCTCGACCTTATTTTTGTCCGCGTCTAGAAAAGCGAACGGCCTCTTCCGCCGCCCTGAAGAGGGCTTTAGACTTATTCACGCACTCATTATACTCATATTCGCCCTGGCTGTCATAGACAACGCCCGCGCCTGCCTGAACATGCATTAAGCCATCTTTCACGATCGCCGTGCGCAGGACAATGCAGGTGTCCATTTGTCCGCTAGATCCGAAATAACCAATACAACCGCCATAGATCCCGCGTTTATCCACTTCGAGTTCATCGATGATTTCCATAGCGCGCACTTTTGGCGCGCCAGAAACAGTGCCTGCAGGAAAGCCAGCTGAGAGAGCGTCAATACAGTCGTGTTTTGGATCAAGCTCGCCTTCAACATTTGAGACAATGTGCATAACGTGACTATAGCGTTCAATACTGAAGCTGTCGGTGACGCAGACTGAACCTGTTTTAGCTACACGACCGACATCATTGCGTCCCAGGTCAAGCAACATTAAATGCTCGGCGCGTTCTTTTTCATCCGCCAGAAGATCTTGTGCGAGCTTTTCATCCTCTGTTTTATTATCGCTACGCCATCGCGTGCCAGCGATTGGACGTATTGTAATTTTTCCGTCCGCCGCACGAACGAGGATTTCTGGGCTCGAACAAACAATTTGAAAATCAATAAAGTCTAGGTAGCACAGAAAAGGCGCTGGATTTACCCGGCGTAAAGCGCGGTAGAGGGCAAATGCAGGGAGTTTAAAGGGAGCGGTAAATCGTTGCGACAGGACAACTTGGAAAATATCTCCGGCGCGAATATATTCCTTTGCGCGTTCAACCATTGCTAGAAAACGATCCGTCTGAGTATTTGAGACGGGTTCTTGAGTTGTAAAGAGTTCTTGCTGTGCGGGATCCGTCGTCTTTAGTGGGAGATCTAACGCCGTTACGATGTCATCGAGGCGTTTATTGGCGGCGGTATAGGCGGATTTTGCGTCGAGCTGATCCTCACGCCATACAGGTGTCACTACTGAGAGTTCATCTCTTACAGTATCAAATATAACCATGATTGTTGGGCGCACTAACAAGGCGTCTGGCGCGCCGATCATGTCTGGTTTTGCAGGAGGCAAGCGCTCCATTTGTCGGACCATGTCATAGCCAAGGTATCCAAATACGCCGGCGGACATTGGCGGCAACGACAATGAATGGGCAATGGCTGACTGAGAAATCAACTCTCGCAGGGCAGCAAGCGGAGGGGATGAGCACGGTGTGAAGTTGTTTTTGTCTTTCAGGGCATTGCGATTGATTTCCGCTTTATCTCCGATAACGCGGAATATAACGTCAGGATTTAAACCTATCATTGAATAGCGCCCACGGGCGGCGCCGCCCTCCACCGACTCCAACAAAAACGCCGCATTGGAGCCGGAGTTTGAGAGTTTTAAATAGGCTGAAACAGGAGTCTCAAGGTCAGCCACAAGTTTGGTAACAAGCAGTACGGGCTTGCCTTGCTCATAGGCGGCGGCGAAGTCGTCAAAAGCGGGTTCTATGACTAAAGAATTCACTGCTCCTTATCCGCTCCTGTGAGGGACTCAAGAACCTTCTGGTTGATATCGACGCCCAAATGTTTCTCTAACCCGCCTACATATTGTTCTATGAGGTCATTTTGCAGCGCAGGTTTGAGCTGTTCAGCGATTGTTTTGGATTCAATTGAATTTGGATCGAATGCTGGATTAACGGAGTCTTTGACAAAAAACACCAGCCGACCGCTATCTACAGCGACTGAACCTGCGCCATGGGGCGGCGCATCGAAGAATTGCACAATCGTATTGGGCGTAAACTCCGGACGCGGCGCCCGTTTGATGTCAGTAGCGCGTTTTACCTCAACATTAAAACTCTTGGCAATTTCTTCAATTGAACGGCCTGTACGTAGTTTGCTTGCGGCTTCGTCGCCTTTTTCAGTTAAAGCTTTTTGCGCAAAATCTGAGCGCAAAGCTTCGACCACCGCAGGACGCACCTCATCAAAAGTTTTCTGTCTTGCTGGCTCGATTGCGTTAACTTCGAACCATACATAGCCGCCATCTCGCGTGGCGACAGTATCGTTGTCTACGCCAACATCAGACGCAAAGGCGGCCTTGAGCAAATCAAGGTTTATTGCAAGCTCATCGATATTCTTGCCGTTTTTATCATGACCAGCATCATCGACGCTATCAATGACTCGCACCTCAAGCTTAGCCGCAGCTGCAGTCTCGGGAAGCGTTTTCCCAGACGCGCGTTGATCCTCAATGATATCGCGTAGTTTTTTGACCTCTGGCAAGGCCTTTTGAGCAGCGATTTCGCTGCGTAATTCAGCGGACGCTTGCTCAAGGGTCTTCGTAAAGACTGCAGGAGTTATCGACTTAACTTGAGAGATCACAGTGCCAAAAGCTGTTTTTACTGGTTCTGCAAGGCCAGGTTTGGTAGTCGCAAACACAGCGGCTCCAACGTTAGGGTCGCCAAAATCACGCTGCTCAACAAGTCCAAGGTTAACATCCTTAGGATTGAGGTTCAGCTCTTTTGCTAGGGCTTCGAGATCTAAGCCCTTTTTCAGCTTAGCGAGAGCGTCCTCGGCCTCAGTTTCCGTTTTAAGAACAATTTGACGAACGTCGCGTTTTTCAGGTGCGCCAAATCTTTTTGTTTTTACTTCATCGTAAAGCTTTTTAATATCGTCAGTGGACACGTCGTTTGGCTTACCGATACTGCTCGGACTGACGGTCAATATTGTAAGTTTACGATATTCTTTTGCTTTAAAAACTTGCTCGCGTTCGTCGTAATATTTTTTTAATTCTTCATCTGAAGGCTGTGGTGTTGATGATATGGCAGATGTAGGGATAACAAAATAATCAACAGCGCGCGTTTCATTACGAAAGCGATGGATAGCTTCAATCATTAATGCTGGCGGCTCAACGCCGGCAATAACAACGTCGGACAACATTCTGCGAATATAGGCTGCTTTTTCTTCAGTGACGAAACCCCGTTCACTAAAGCCAGCGTCTCGAGCGATTTGTTTGAAGCGTTCTGGATCAAATTTGCCGTCAGCGCCCTGGAAGACTTTTTCTTGTGCAAGTAATTGTTGGGTTGTCTGATCGCTTGAGGCTAAGCCAAGCGCCCGAGCCTTCTGGTCGAGCGCCGTCTCTAACACCAGACGTTCGAGGACTTGTTGATCCAGTCCAGCCTGACGGGCTTCTTGATTGGTGACAGCCCGCCGAAGCTTTTGTTGGATACGCCGTAGTTCCATCTGGTAAGCATTGCGATAGGCGTCGACTGTGATCTCGCCCGCGCCAACACGCGCCAGACGTTGCGCGGTCATACCGCGGAAGACATCCCCGACGCCCCAAATTGCGAAACTGACAACAATAACACCCATCACGATGGCCATGATCGTGCGGCCAATCCAATTCTGCGATGCGACGCGCAGGCCTTCCAACATTGTTAAAGCTTCCTTTGCTAATGATTGTGAACCGACGGTCCAGAAATTTGGCGCGGACTATAGGGAGGGGAGCGAGACCTGGCAATGAGGCTTGAGGCGGAAGATCAGCAGCTCTTTGGGGTGAGCCAAAAGGAGCCGGGGTCTTTGACTATCCGGCCTGCGCTCAGGAATATGGCTGGACTAACCAGGGTTTGGCGTGGGATTTGATGCTAGCCGCACTCCCTTTTTCCCGCCGATCGGCAAATTGGATCATGGCCAAGCTTAAAAATAATACCAGTGCAACCGCTAGCGACTTGGTCGCTCACAGCTCAGGGGGCCAGATGAACGCCTTGGCTCAAGAAGATAAAGGTAAAACGCCCCCGACAGATCCCCGGCGTTTGCGCGCGGACCCTGAAGCTATTCGACAAGCGTTCGAGACGGGCGCCTTTCCTTACAAAAAACCTCTGCCAGAACGGGTTTATCTCAAGCGTATGGCTCCGCTTCAAGTTGAGTTGCTCAAAGCGCAAAGTTGGATCAAGGAAACAGGTCAAAAGATCGCGTTGTTATTTGAAGGTCGTGACGCTGCAGGCAAGGGCGGCACGATTAAACGATTCATGGAGCATCTTAATCCTCGCGGCGCACGTGTTGTGGCATTAGAGAAGCCCACGGAGAGAGAGCGCACACAATGGTATTTTCAAAGATATATTGAACATCTACCTGCTGGCGGCGAGATCGTTTTTTTTGATCGATCTTGGTATAATCGAGCAGGTGTCGAACGGGTCATGAATTTTTGTACGCCCAATGAATATTTAGAATTCATGCGGCAATGTCCAGAATTGGAGCGGATGTTTGTAAATTCTGGCGTGAAGCTCCATAAATATTGGTTTTCAGTCACGCATGAAGAACAGAGACGCCGATTTTTAGCTCGTGAAAAAGACCCGTTAAAGCAGTGGAAGCTCTCGCCAATTGATCTTGCCTCAATTGATAAGTGGGATGCATATACTGAAGCCAAGGAAGCGATGTTTTTTTTCACTGATACAGCCGATTGCCCTTGGATAATTATAAAGTCAGATGACAAGAAACGCGCGCGTTTGAATTGCATGCAACATTTTCTTTCAAGCCTTGATTACCCAAATAAAGATCACAGTGTTGTTCATGGGCCTGATCCATTAATTTGTGGTTCAAGCAGCCATGTAATCGCGCATGGCGGTCAAATGCTTGCTCATTCACTTGATATTGAATCAAAATAACAGGCTCAAAGATGATGACGCCACATCCGCTTATTGCTGGAAATTGGAAAATGAATGGATTACGCG
>DHWC01000097.1:15386-26737 GCA_002412985.1 Methylocystaceae bacterium UBA5192
CGGACTTATTAATTTGTCCGCCCGCGACCCTTCTAGCCGTAGCTGAAGAAATTGCTGCTAAGGGGAAAATTGCTCTAGGCGGTCAAAATTGCCACTTTCTCGACTTTGGCCCCCATACAGGCGATCTTTCTGCGCGGATGCTGAAGGATGCTGGTGCCAGTTATGTTATTGTTGGCCATAGTGAGCGTCGTCAGTCCTATCAAGAAACTGACGCGGTTGTGCAAGCCAAGGCTGAAGCAGCTTTGCATGCTGGCCTAACGCCTATCATTTGCGTAGGCGAGACAGGTGCGCAGCGGCGGGCTGGTGTGGCGTTAGCGGTTGTTGAGGAACAAATTAAAGCTTCTTTACCCGCTCAAAAATCATCAATGATCGTTGTTGCTTATGAGCCTGTGTGGGCGATTGGCACAGGCTTAACGCCCACTAGCAAAGAAATTGCTGAAGTCCATGCTTTTACGCGCGAAACGCTTAAGCGCTTGTTCGGGTCGGCATTTGGCGAGCAGATTCGTCTTCTCTACGGTGGTTCTGTGTCCCCGGCCAATGCAACGGAAATTCTCAAGCTAAAAAATGTGGATGGCGCGCTTGTGGGCGGCGCTTCGCTTAGAGCGGAGGATTTTATCAATATTGCTCGGGCCTATGTTTGACTTTTCACTGGCTTGCTCCGCTATGGCGTCACCGTTATAAGCCGTTGGCTTAACTTTTAACTCCAACAGATAAGGCGATGCGCTAAGATGGCGATCGAACGTACTTTTTCTATCATCAAACCCGATGCGACCAATCGAAATATTACAGGAAAGGTCAATGCGCTCATTGAAGGCGCTGGTCTCAGGATCGTTGCGCAAAAGCGTATTCAGATGACCAGAGCGCAAGCTGAAACCTTCTATAGCGTGCATAAAGAGCGGCCGTTTTTTGGCGAGCTTGTTGACTTCATGATTTCTGCGCCAGTTGTGGTGCAGGTATTAGAAGGCGATGGCGCTATCGCTCGCTACCGCGAGGTTATGGGTGCTACAAATCCAGCTAATGCCGCTCCTGGGACAATTCGCAAAGAATGCGCTTTGAGTGTTGGCGAAAATTCCGTTCATGGATCGGATGCTGCGGAAACAGCCGCTATGGAAATCGCCCAGTTCTTTTCAGGCAATGAAATTGTTGGCTGAGTATTTTAATAAATGGCTAGGGTAAACCTAGCCATTTTATTTTTAATTTTGCGATTGCTTAGTATAGTAAAGAGTCATTTTAATTATTCTATAATTTTAAGTCGCAGAATTCTTCTCGTGTTTTTGCTTTTTTAAACGCCTTGCCTTCCCCTTATCGGAGACAAACTAAAAAAAATTGTGCGATTATGGAAATTTAGGAACTTTTAAAACCGAATTATTTTTCTCTTCAAAACCCAATACGCGGTTGCCTTTAATCTTAAGAGTGTCAGACGCGACAAGTTTTAATACTGTCGGGTAAAGATGGTGCTCTTGTTCAAGAACGCGAGCGCCAAGCGTATCTGGCGTATCTGTATCCCATACGCAAATGGCGGCTTGGGCAATAATCGGACCTTCATCCATTTCCGGCGCAACATAATGAACAGTGCAGCCGTGTATTTTTACGCCATCAGCTAAGGCGCGTTCATGCGTGTTGAGGCCGCGGTATGCAGGCAGAAGGGCTGGATGTATGTTGATTAATTTATGCCGCCAATTGTTGATGAACCAGGGCGTCAGCAAGCGCATGAATCCAGCAAGACAAATTAAATCAATGCTATAAGTTTCAAGAAGGATTTGGATCGCCCGTTCAAATTCTTCGCGGCCAGCATAGATTTTGTGGTCTACCGCTGCGACAGCTACGCCGGCTTTTTTTGCTTTCATCAAGCCCGGCGCATCAGGCTTATTTGACAACACAAGGCTTATTTCAGCGGGATAGTCAGGCGATCGAGCGGCCTCTATGAGCGCGTCCATATTTGATCCGCGGCCGGAGATAAGGATGGCTGTCCGCTTTTTTTTCACAATGCCAGCGTCCCATGTGTAACGACGCGTTCTGAGCCTTCTTGTTCGATAATTTCTCCAAGTCGAATAGGCTGTTCGCCAACAGCGCGCAGGACCGTTTCTACTTCAGACACGCCTTCGCTTGAGGCGATGATGACCATGCCAATTCCGCAATTGAATGTACGGAGCATCTCCGTTTCGCTCACGCCGCCAGTCTCTGCGAGCCACCGAAATACTGACAGGCTTGGAAAAGCGGTAAGATCAAGCCGAACGCCAAGCCCCTTTGGCAGCACGCGCGGAAGATTATCAGGGAATCCGCCGCCTGTGATGTGAGCGAGGGCGCGAATATGCGTCGTGCGTCGTAAAGCTGCCAGAAGAGGTTTAACGTAAATTCGGGTTGGTTCCAAAAAAGCGCGCCCGAGTGTCATGTCTCTGGCGAAGGGCGCCGTGGCGCTCCACGCCAATCCGGAGCGTTCAACAATTTTTCGAACAAGTGAAAATCCATTGGAATGAACGCCTGAGGAGGGAAGTCCCAGCGCGATATCGCCCTTATGCACGTCTCGCGGCAATAATTTTGATCGTTCTACAGCGCCAACAGCAAAGCCTGCGAGATCATAATCGCTTTTGGCGTATAGACCAGGCATCTCAGCCGTTTCGCCGCCGAGCAGGGCGCAGCCAGCCAAAAGACAGCCGTCAGCAATACTTTTGACGACGGCTGCAGCGACATTGGGTTCAAGTTTACCTGTGGCGTAATAGTCGAGGAAAAAAAGAGGTTCCGCACCCTGGACAATGAGATCATTGACGCACATGGCGACAAGATCTACGCCGATGGTGTTGTGAAGATTGCACTCAATCGCAATTTTTACTTTGGTTCCGACGCCATCATTTGCGGCGACCAGAATTGGGTCGGTGTAGCCTGCGGCTTTGAGATCAAAGACGCCCCCAAAGCCGCCAATTTCGCCATCTGCGCCAGAGCGTTGGGTGGCGCGGACGGCTGGGCGGATGAGATCGATCAGGCGGTTGCCTGCGTCAATGTCTACGCCAGCGTCTGAATAAGTTAGCCCCATGAGTTGTTCCGTCCCAGCCGTGAATATTGTGAGAGCGTCAAATTTGCCGCTGTAGATGTCCCGATGGCGCGAATGCTGTCAAATAAAACGAAAAAAAATCCGTATATGTGGCCAGAGGCTTTTGATTGCGCTTTCAAGAGAGGGCCATTATAGGGAGATATTCCCATCATGAGTGTGATGTCGTGAGGGTCGTGAGCGCTGGAATGCGCCGCGCCGCATAGCACGGTCATGCCGCGAAAATTTAAGGAGACGCCAGATGAGCAACGCCCCCTTGATGCCGAAGGCGACGGCAGTATGGCTCGTCGAAAATACTTCGTTGACATTTGATCAAATTGCCAATTTTTGTAAACTTCACCCGCTTGAAGTTAAGGGCATCGCCGATGGCGATGTGGCCGCAGGCATTCGCGGTCATGATCCAATCACATCGGGTCAACTCACGCGCGAGGAGATTGCTCGAGGCGAAGCCGACGCCAATCACCCGCTCGCGTTGTTTGTCTCAAAGGTTGTTGTTCCAGAGATCAAGAAATCACGTGGGCCTCGCTATACGCCTTTGTCCCGGCGTCAGGATCGGCCAAATGCGATCCTTTGGCTAGTGCGCAACCATCCTGAATTGAAAGACGCGCAGATCATGCGTCTAGTCGGCACAACCAAAGCTACCTTGAAAGCTATTCGAGAGCGGACCCATTGGAATTCAAATGCCTTAGCTCCCATGGATCCCGTTACCTTGGGCTTATGCTCTCAAATTGATCTTGATTTTGAAGTTGGGCGCGCCTCGAAAGATCGTCCGGCAGTCGTGGAAGACCAGGGTCGCACGCTTGTTCCAGCAAGTGAGACAACAAGTCAGCGGCCTGAGCCGTCAACGACAGAAGACGTTTTTGGCAAATCTGCTCCTGCGCCAGTCGCTGAAGAAGAAGAAACATTTGATGCGGCGAGCGTCTTTGGCAGCAACAAAGGTCAGACAACCGAAGAGTGACAAAATATTAAGCGCAGCCGCAACAAGCTTTCCCGAAAATTGCATGCAGAGCTGTGCCTAAATCATCCGTTGCGTCACCATCGGAGTCCAGCGTCATGACCTCCTCGCCCTATGATCGCGATCTTGATAGAAATCCAGCTAATTATCAGCCGTTAACGCCAATTACCTTTCTGGCGCGAGCGGCGGCGGTTTTTCCAAAACGTATTGCGATTATTCATGGAGCTTTGCGCCGCACATATGAGGAGTTTTATGGGCGGAGCCGACGACTCGCCAGCGCTCTAGAATTAGCGGGTATTAAACGCGGCGATACAGTCTCTGTGATGTTGGCTAATACGCCAGCAATGCTCGAGGTTCATTACGGCGTACCCATGATGGGCGCTGTGTTAAACACATTGAATACGCGTCTCGACGCAGCAATTTTAGCCTTTACCTTAGATCATGCTGAAACAAAGGCTTTGATAGTTGATCGAGAATTTTCCCTTCTTATGCGACAGGCTCTTGCGCATTCTAAA
The DNA here is from genome assembly GCA_002412985.1 of Methylocystaceae bacterium UBA5192. Taxonomy (GTDB): domain Bacteria; phylum Pseudomonadota; class Alphaproteobacteria; order Rhizobiales; family Beijerinckiaceae; genus Methylocystis. Next base: position 19,903 of record DHWC01000097.1, read on the forward strand.
GTCAAACCGCTCATCATTGATTATGACGATCCAGTTTATTCTGGAGCAGGCGAGGGCTTGGGTGGAGAAGATTACGAAAATTTTTTACTCAAAGGCGATCCAAACTATGTTTGGCGTCCACCTCAAGATGAATGGGAAGCAATTTCATTAAATTATACTTCCGGAACGACAGGCGATCCTAAAGGCGTTGTCTATCATCATCGCGGCGCTTATTTATTAGCTATAGGTAATGTCTTGACGGGAGAAATGGGTCGTGCGCCTGTTTATCTTTGGACATTGCCAATGTTTCATTGCAATGGCTGGTGTTTCCCCTGGTCGCTTTCTGTTGCTGCAGGCACGCATGTTTGCTTGCGCCAAGTACGTGCTGGTTTGATGTATCAATTGATGCGTGAACATGGCGTGACGCATTTATGTGGCGCACCAATAGTCATGTCGACGCTTTTGGGTGCAACAGATGATGAAAAGCAACCGCTGATTAACCCTGTGCGATTCTTTACTGCCGCTGCGCCGCCGCCTCAGGCGGTATTGGCGGCGATGAAATCTGCAGGCTTTGAAGTTACTCATCTATATGGCTTGACGGAAACCTATGGTCCAGCGGCCGTAAACGAATGGCAAGATGAATGGAATGAGCTCGACTCCTCGCAGCAAGCGCAAATGAAAGCGCGACAGGGGGTTCGTTATCAGGTGCTCGAAGAATTGACCGTGATTGATCCTGAAACAATGCGCCCAGTGCCCAGAGATGGGGCGACGATGGGCGAAGTGATGTTCCGGGGAAATATTGTCATGAAGGGTTATTTGAAAAATCCGCAAGCTTCAGCAAAGGCTTTTTATGGCGGGTGGTTTCATTCAGGCGATTTAGGCGTGATGCATCCAGATGGATACATCCAGCTGAAAGATCGGTCGAAAGATATTATTATTTCTGGGGGAGAGAATATTTCGTCAATCGAAGTTGAAGACGCGCTGTTTAAACATCCAAAAATTTCTGCCGCAGCGGTTGTCGCGGCTCCGGATGTTAAGTGGGGTGAGACCCCTTGCGCCTTCATTGAGCTTCATGATGGGATGGAGGCGACCGCAGAAGAGATTATTGCTTGGACGCGCAGTCAGCTGGCGAGTTTTAAATGCCCGCGTCACGTAATATTTTGTTCCTTACCCAAAACGTCTACCGGTAAGGTGCAAAAATATTTGTTAAGAGAACGCGCGCGCGAATTATGGCCCAGTGGCTAAGTCACAGTCGCGCCATTAGATTTAGCGAAGGTATAGTGACAAATAAAAACCGTCAGCAAATTAACTCTGCTGACGGTTGTTAACTCTTTGGCCCTCGATGAGGGATCAAAGTGTGATAAGTATTTTAGAAGAACAGGCCTAAGCAGCCGCCAGCGAGAGCGCCAACAACGCCTGCGGCGACAATATTCTGCATGCCGCCAAGAGCTGCTGCAGCAAGGCCGCCAAGAAGCACGCCGCCAACGCCAGCGAAGATGTATGTGTTTGTTGAGATTTCGAAATCGCCGTTCTTGTTTGCCATCTTCTTCTCTCCTCTGTGAGTTTCCTCAAAAACACGCTTGAGTAATTCGTTAGCTTTTGTTTTTTCAGCGTGTTCATTCGCCCCTTCAGGCGCGTCATTTCGACGCAGCTGAAGGTAGCACAAGTTTTGACGCTGTCTAGAGTGGAAAGATGCTTTTGTGCAACTTTCTGCGACAGCATGTCGCATGATGTAAAATAATGATTTTAAATAATAAATTGGAGTATATCATCAATTCCAAGGAGATTTCCAGTTTAAAATTTCCAAATTTTATCCTTGGGCTGGCGGTAAAAAGCTTCTTCTTTGGGGTCTTTGGGGTCGTTTTCCCCTCTGCAGATCGCTATAGGGGGGCTCCATGACCCATCCCTCCGCAAACGCCCAGTCCGGCGATGATTCTTCCGCCGCGAAAGGCGCAAACCGTTTTGGCGCCACCTTGTCGCCACTTAAACCGCTTGCGCCCTATGCGCTGCGTTACAAATTCACCATCATTATGGCGATGGCCGCCCTCATTGTCGCAGCGGGCGCAACGCTAACCTTGCCGCTTGCTGTGCGTGGCATGATTGATCATGGATTTACGGCAGATAGCGCAGGTGCGGTGAACGCTTATTTTGGCGCAATGATCATGGTTGCCGCAACATTGGCCGTTGCATCGGCTACGCGGTATTATTTTGTCATGACGCTAGGAGAGCGCGTTGTCGCAGATCTTCGAACAGATTTATTCAAACATCTTGTTTCTCTTGATGCGAGCTTTTTTGATACAGCGAAAACTGGCGAACTCTTATCGCGCTTAACAGCTGATACAACGCATCTCAAAGCAGCATTTGGCTCTTCCGCCTCTGTGGCTTTACGCAATTTTTTCATGTTTTTAGGCGCAATCGTGATGATGATTGCGACAAGCCCTAAACTTGCTGGGTTAGTGCTGGGCGCCATTCCCTTGGTTGTTTTGCCGTTAATCGCCTCTGGCAGGGGAGTGCGTCGTCGTTCGCGTCATGCGCAAGACATGCTTGCGCATGCATCTGCCTATGCAGGAGAGAATCTCTCTGCTGTGCGCACCATGCAGGCCAATGGCGCGCAAACCTCAACGATCAGTCGTTTTCGTCAGGCAGTGGAACAAGCTTACGAGGCGGCGCAACAAGCCACTCGGGTGCGCGCTTTTGTAACGGCCGGCGCTATTTTAATTGTGTTTACGAGCATTGTCGCTGTCCTCTGGCTTGGCGCACAGGATGTTTTATCTGGCCGAATGAGTTCAGGACTATTATCTCAATTCGTACTCTACGCCGTATTGGCCGCAAGCTCGCTAGGAGAGATGTCTCAGGTTTGGAGCGAGGTTACGGCTGCAGCAGGCGCGGCTGGCCGCATTGCTGAAATTCTCTGCGTCACGCCAAAAATTATTGCGCCCACAGACCCAACGCCTGCGCCAAATCCATGGTTGGGCCGAATAAGTTTCGATAAGGTGAGCTTCTCTTACCCCACAGCTCCAAATAAGCTTGTTCTCAATAATCTGACTCTAACTGTTAATCCTGGGGAACGAATTGCCCTCGTTGGTCCCTCTGGATCAGGAAAATCTACGCTGTTTTCCCTCCTTCTGCGGTTCTATGACGTGTCGTCGGGAGCAGTGCAGCTAGATGGGACAGATATTCGACGCTTTAACCCTGCAGATTTGCGTAAAGCCATCGCTTTAGCGCCGCAAGATCCCGTCATCTTTGGATTAAGCGTTGCAGAAAATATTTCCTATGGATGCTTAAACGCCACGAGTGAAATGGTTGTTGCTTCGGCGCGACGCGCGCAAGCGCATGAGTTTATCATGAGCCTGCCGCAAGGCTACGAGACTCTCCTTGGCGAACGCGGCATCACGCTCTCTGGCGGACAGCGTCAACGTCTCGCCATTGCCCGGGCGATCCTCGCGGATGCGCCCGTGTTGCTTTTAGATGAAGCGACATCAGCTTTGGACGCAGAAAATGAGTCGCAAGTTCAACAGGCTTTGCGCGATGTAATGTCTGGTCGCACAAGCATTGTGATTGCGCATCGCTTAGCGACAGTGCTCGAGGCCGATCGCATCATTGTTTTAGAAAATGGCGTTATCGTCGAGGAAGGTACGCATCTGAGCCTTTCTGCTTCTGGCGGCCTCTATTCGCGTTTGGCAAAATTACAGTTTGATACTGGTCGCGCAGGCCTTGCGGAATAAATCAGCCGCATTGCTATTTGCCTTTATGAAGATAAATGCTATGAGCACCCGCCAACCCTGCTGAGCGCTAAGCGCTGTATAAAATAAAGGAGTTGGCGTAATGGCCAAAACGCCCGCTACGTTGCCTGAAGCTCTTACTTTCGATGACGTGTTGCTGCGGCCAGGCCATTCTCGAGTTATGCCCTCTCATGTTGATGTCTCCTCGCGTTTGACGCGAGAGATTACCCTCAACCTGCCAATTGTATCATCCGCAATGGATACAGTTACTGAAGCGCGCATGGCCATAGCGATGGCGCAGGCGGGGGGAATTGGCGTCATTCATCAAAATCTTTCGCCAGCAGAGCAGGCGGCGGAAGTCCGAAAAGTAAAACGCTATGAAAGCGGCATGGTTGTTGATCCAATAACCATCTTTCCTGACGAAACATTGGCTGATGCTTTAGCCTTGATGTCCGCTCAAGGGATTTCAGGCATTCCAGTGGTTGAGCGAGGCGCAGGAGCCGCTAAGGGTAAATTGGTTGGCATATTAACCAATCGCGACGTGCGATTTGCGCAAGATAATCGTCAGCCAATTGCAGAATTAATGACAAAGAATTTAGTCACAGTGCGTGAAGGCGTCGGAAAAACAGAAGCGCAGCGGCTATTACATGAACATCGCATAGAAAAATTACTTGTTGTCGATGAGACATTTCATTGTGTTGGGCTAGTTACGGTAAAGGATATTGAAAAAGCTACGCAACATCCAAACGCTTGCAAGGATAGCGAAGGCCGCTTACGCGTGGCTGCAGCCTCGACAGTTGGCGATCATGGATTTGATCGGGTGCTTCAATTAATTGACGCAGGCGTTGATTGCATTGTCATTGACACGGCGCATGGTCATTCGCAGGCGGTCATTGATCAGGTCGCTCGGGTCAAAAAGCATACTTCTCGCGTCCAGATCATTGCCGGCAATATTGCTACTGCAGAAGCGGCGCGCGCATTGATTGATGTGGGTGTAGACGCTCTTAAGGTTGGTATCGGTCCAGGATCGATTTGCACAACTCGCATTGTTGCGGGCGTTGGCGTTCCACAACTCACCGCTATCATGGACGTTTTTGAAGAGGCAAAAAAATCATCTGTTCCAGTGATCGCTGATGGCGGCGTGAAATACTCAGGCGATCTCGCTAAAGCAATCGCTGCCGGAGCGGATGTTGTCATGATTGGATCGCTATTTGCTGGCGCAGAGGAATCTCCTGGTGAAGTGTTCCTTTATCAAGGCCGATCTTTCAAAGCCTATCGCGGCATGGGTTCAGTTGGAGCAATGACTGCTGGTTCTGCGACGCGTTATTTTCAAGGCGATGTCAAAGATCAATTGAAACTTGTGCCCGAAGGAATTGAGGGGCAGGTTCCTTATCGCGGCCCGATTGCCCCGATTTTGTATCAACTTGCAGGCGGATTGCGCGCGTCAATGGGCTATGTTGGCGCCCCGACCATTTCTCAGTTTCAAGACCGAGCGCAATTTGTGCGGATCACCAATGCTGGGCTACGCGAGAGCCATGTGCATGACGTTACAATAACGCGTGAAAGCCCGAATTATCCCACTGGCGTATAGGCCGCGCCCTTGTTTAGGGGGACGCGTCAATAAAGTCAGGGCTTTCTCGCTTCACCTCATTGTGCTAGCCGATATGTTCGGTTTTTGGTTATGCGCGCCATCAAAGGCGTTAGTATCTGCTTAAAAGAACAAAAATTTAAAGGGAGAGAGAAATGTCTCGACTTGGGATCGTCTCGGCAGGCGTTTTTTTTATGTTTCCGCTCATGGCGCACGCCGGCGATTTGCGCGCGGACGCTAATGCGGTTTTTAAACCTGTCGATCCATCAAACGTATCTTCAATCGTCAAAAATAACGATATCACTCCAGCTAAGATCGACTTAGGTCGGCAATTATTTTTCGAGCCGCGTCTATCAAAAAGCCAGGTGATTAGCTGCAATAGTTGCCATAATCTCTCAACTGGCGGCGTTGACGCTGGCCCGGTTTCGATTGGGCACGGCTGGGAAAAGGGCCCACGCCGCGCGCCCACCGTTCTCAACGCCGTTTATAACATTGCTCAGTTTTGGGACGGCCGCGCGCCCGATCTTAAGGCTCAGGCCAAGGGGCCAGTTCAAGCGGCGGGCGAAATGGCGAATACCTCAGCTAATGCAGAGAAAATGATGCAAAGCATTCCGGCTTATGTATCAGCTTTTCATGCCGCTTTTCCTGGCGAAGCTAACCCTGTGACATTCGATAACATGGCTAAAGCCATCGAGGCGTTCGAAGCAACCTTAACAACGCCTAACGCCCGGTTCGATAAATTTCTTAAAGGTGACGATACGGCGTTAAATGACACTGAAAAGAAGGGTTTGCGCTTATTTATCGATAAGGGCTGCTCGAACTGCCATAATGGCGTCAATGTCGGCGGCAACGCCTATTTCCCCTTTGGCGTTGCACAAAAGCCAGGGCCGGAAATAATTTCCCAAACGGATAAGGGCCGCTCGAAAATTACGGGCAAGCCAGAGGATGACTTTGTTTTCCGGGTTGCGCCATTACGCAATGTTGCCCTTCATCCGCCCTATTTCCACAGTGGCGTTGCTTGGACGCTAGAAGACGCTGTTGGCATCATGGCGAAATATCAATTGGGGCAGACGCTCTCAGCCGACGAAACTGCAGCGATAGTGGCCTATCTTAATACTTTGACCGGCGACCAGCCTAAAGTGCAATATCCTGTTATGGGAGCAAGCACGAAAGACACTCCGCGTCCTCAACCTTAATCATCACGAAGCTGAGGCGCGGCCTGCCCGCGCCTCAGCTAACGCGAAACTATCCAGTTTATTTTAGATAGTTATTTAAAATCAATAAGATAAAAATAGGCTCGCAGTTTATTTTAGTCAGCGCCTGATTTTGCACCTTTTGTCCCCAATAAAAATTACGTGACCGTGACATTTTTGCCAAAGTGGCAGGAAGCTTTTCTTAACTAGGCTCGGTTGTATCCCTATCCTTAATTTATGGTCATATTTATTGATATAATTAATATATTTCAGTTATTTAATAAATTATTTCAAGAAACTGAAACTTGCATTGTTAGGTAATTAGGGTAGTCTTTTTCCTATCCACTGGGGTT
>DHWC01000081.1:0-1559 GCA_002412985.1 Methylocystaceae bacterium UBA5192
GAGGTGCGGGCGCAGGCGTTACAGCAAGTCCCGCAAGCTCAGATTTTTGTTCAAAACGAGCGGCGCGGCACAGCGCATGCTGTGTTAGCCGCTCAAGACGCTCTTGCCGGGCAGTATGATGACGTAATCGTTTTATTCGCAGATACGCCGCTGATCACCAGTTCAACGATAATGTCGATGCGCGCTGCTTTGGCGGCGGGAGCAGGAGTTGTCGCGTTAGGATTTGTTGCTGAGAAGCCGTTTGGCTATGGTCGACTGCTTAAAGACGATACAGGACAGCTCGCTGCAATTGTCGAAGAAAAAGATGCAAGCCAATCTCAGCGTGAGATTAATTTGTGTAATGCTGGATTAATGGCGATTGATGGTCGTTATGCCTTATCTTTATTGAAGCGCGTTAATGATCGAAATGTAAAGAAAGAATTTTATCTCACCGATATTGTTGCGCTTGCGCGTGGCGATGGGTTGATTGCGCAGATCGCGATCGCGGATGAATTGGAAGTGCTTGGCGTTAATGATCGGCAGCAACTTGCGCAAGCTGAGGCTGTCGCGCAATCGAGATTGCGCCAGCGGGCGATGGCTCAAGGCGTCACAATGATTGCGCCAGAAACAGTGTTTCTTGCGGAAGATACCACTTTCGGACGAGATGTGAGGCTCGAGCCCTATGTCGTAATTGGTCAGGGCGTTTCGATTGCCGATGAGGCGACAATCTACTCCTATACCCATCTTGAAGGAGTTAGGATCGGCGCTGGGGCGATGATTGGGCCATTTGCGCGACTGCGGCCCGGGGTAGATTTGGCGGAAAAGGTAAAAGTCGGCAATTTCGTTGAGATTAAGAACGCCACTGTCGCCATGGGCGCTAAAATTAACCACTTATCCTATGTAGGCGATACGGATATTGGCGCAAAAGCCAATATTGGCGCTGGCGTGATCACCTGTAACTATGATGGATTTTTTAAATATCGAACCCAAATTGGCGCGCAGGCTTTTATTGGCTCCAATTCATCTCTCGTTGCGCCAGTTGAGATCGGCGATGGCGCTTATGTTGGTTCAGGATCTGTCGTGACAAAAAATATAGCATCCGATGCGCTTGGCGTCGCACGCGGGCAACAAAGAGAAATCCCTGGTTGGGCTGCCAAGTTTCGCGCGGCGCAGGCAGAGAAGAAAGCAAAAAAATAGCCGCAGAGACAAAGCGCGTTTGTTAGCGCTGCGCGGCGACTTTGGAGATTTTGAATGTGCGGCATTGTTGGCGTTTTAGGGAATGGTCCCGTAGCGGGGCAGCTCGTTGAGGCCTTAAAAAGGCTGGAGTATCGGGGGTATGATTCCGCTGGCGTGGCGACGTTAGAGCAGGGACGCATTACCCGTGTGCGGGCGAGTGGAAAATTAAAAAATCTTGAAGAGAAACTTTCGCTTCACCCTCTCGCAGGCGCTATTGGCATTGGGCATACGCGCTGGGCGACGCATGGTAAGCCCACGGAATTGAATGCGCATCCCCACGCTGGCGCAAAAGTCGCAGTTGTTCATAATGGCATCATCGAAAATTTCCGGGAATTACGTGAGGA
>DHWC01000081.1:1948-5766 GCA_002412985.1 Methylocystaceae bacterium UBA5192
GTTGCTGAAGGTCTCGCGCGCGGTGAAGCGCCCGCCACCGCAGTTGCATCGGCGCTGAGAAAATTAAAAGGCGCTTTTGCGCTCGCTTTTCTCTTTGAAGGCGAAGAGGATTTATTAATTGGCGCGAGACGCGGTTCTCCGCTTGCGGTCGGCTGGGGGAATGAAGGCGTTTATCTTGGATCGGATGCATTGGCTTTGGCGCCTTTCGCTCACACAATTGCTTATCTTGACGAAGGAGATTGGGTTGTTTTGCGTCGCGCTGAAGTTCAATTCCATGATGCGGATGACAAGCGCGTTGATCGGCGGCGTCAACCGCTCCTAGCTGGATCATTCTTAGTTGATAAAGGCAATTTTCGTCATTTCATGGCTAAGGAAATCCATGAACAACCAGAGGTCGTTGGACGAACTTTAGCGCATTATCTTGATCTTGCTGAAGGCGTTGTGAATTTGCCCTTTGACTTTGGCTTTGACCCAAAGTCCTTAAATCGTATAACCATTTCTGCCTGTGGCACTGCTTTTTATGCAGGACTCGCTGCGCGATATTGGTTAGAACGCTTTGCTCACTTATCGGTTGATATCGATATCGCTTCGGAATTTCGTTATCGCGATCCGCCTCTAGCGGAAAATGGCTTAATGGTTGTTGTCTCTCAATCAGGTGAGACAGCGGATACCTTGGCGGCGTTACGTTACGCGCGTGCGCAAGGTCAGCATACGCTCGCAATCGTCAATGTTGAGACGTCAACGATTGCGCGCGAGAGTGAGCTTGTTGCAAAAACGCTTGCTGGCCCAGAAATTGGCGTGGCGTCAACAAAGGCGTTCACCTGTCAATTGATTGTCTTTGCTTGTTTGGCGATAGCTCTTGGCCGCGCCCGTAATGTTCTAAGTATAGAGCAAGAACGTCAATTGGTGTCGCAATTAATCGCCACCCCTGCACAGATGGCGGAGACGCTTTGCGAGGAACAACAAGTTGAACCCGTTGCGCGAGATGTCGCGCGGGCGGAAAGCGTGCTTTACCTTGGGCGGGGTCCAGCCTTTCCTTTGGCGATGGAGGGTGCGCTCAAGCTTAAGGAATTATCCTATATTCATGCCGAGGGTTATGCCGCGGGCGAGCTAAAACATGGACCAATTGCTCTAATCGATTACGCCATGCCGGTGATCGTGCTTGCGCCGCCAGATGCGAGCTTAGAAAAGACGGTGTCAAATTTACAGGAAGTAGCTGCGCGGGGCGGGCATTTAATTCTAATTGGTTCTCGTACGGCGCATACCGCCGCCGCTGCGCCTCTAGCTGGATTTATTGAACTGCCAGAACAGGTTTCAGGACCTTTTGCGATTGTTGTTTATGCTGTCATTATTCAACTTCTTGCTTATCACGTAGCTGTTTTCATGGGTAAGGATGTCGATCAGCCCCGTAATCTGGCAAAGAGCGTGACAGTTGAGTAGTCAAAACTTTTTTTATTTTTTTAAGCGCTAAGCTGCTGGTTTCAGCTGGGAGGGCTGTCCCGCGGCAAGCTTGACGGGAAGATCGCGGCGATTGAGGCGCGCGAGCAGCCACAGTGAGAGGCCTGCTTCCGCTACCGCAAAGGCAATGAGTAGAAAAGCAAAATACCAACTAAGGCGCATGAGCGATTCAAGCGCGACAAGAAATATAATATGCGCCGTTGGCGCCGCCATATTCAATAAGCCGCCTCCTGCGCCGCGACGGCCAGTGATATTGCCAAAAGTTAAGCCGAGGGCCAATGCAAGCAAGGTGTGTGTGAGAGAAAGAAGAGGTACCCCAAAGCGTTTTGCAGCTTCTGCAGCCCATTCTCCTAGAAGATGGGGGTCTGTGACGGCGAGGGCGCGATTGGCGATAAAAGGCCCAGCGGATAACTCATAAACCCCGCGCCAGTCGCGGTTTGGTAAAGCGCCGCTACCTTGCATTGGCAGGGCCATGGCATATTGATCAAAATTGGAAATTCTTACATCGCCGCCGCTTGGAAGCGTCCGAGTTTGAATGCTGCCGTTTGACAGGGCGACAATCACGCCTGCGTCATTGCGTCGAAACTCGGCGCTTGCAGCAGTAATGGTTTCTTCCTGCATTTTTTCGATAGAAATCTGACGAATGAAAAGATTGGCTGCTAGGTCAGGGGTGAGCCAGCGTTCAATATACAATGTTTTAAGACCATTATCGAAAGTGTAAAAATGCGCAGCATCTAGCATGCGATGATTAAGCGAGTTTCTAACGACGTTAAGGACATCTTGCATATTGCTTGAGTAATAGGGCGCAATAAAATTCGCCAGAACATAACCAAAGAGCGTAATTGCAGCGGCGAGCGTCAAGGCTGGACGACAAATTGACCAAGCGGATAAGCGCAAAGCGTATAAAACAGCTATCATGCCCTCGCTCGCCATTCGGGAGAATTCAAGAGCTGTCGCAAGACCAACCGCCATAGGGAGCGTCACAAAAGCGACTGTTGGCGTTATGCCCACGAGCGCGGGCATGACCAAACCGCCCCGCACTGCAGCAGGAGGAAGTTGATACAGAAGATAGGAAAGCACAACTGGGACGGATAAGGCGAGTTGAACAACGAGGACACCTAGCGCAACACGCTTGAACAGATAAAAGAATAACAAGCGTGGCATTGCGATCCTACCTAGCGTCCAGGATCATTTTTAAATCGCGTCCAAGCTGCGTTGGAATATTCCGTCCAGGCTGCATCGAATACGCCGCGAGAGGGCAAGGCTGTCGCGCCCGCCCAATGCGCAAAGTAGATTTCTTTGCCCTCGTAATCTACGGGTTTTCCATTTTCGAAGCGCACGCCCGGAGCCTTATAAAAGCTTTCATGCGATGCGCGTTCAACGACATTTGGCAGAAGCGCTATTTTTAACCCACGCCTATGAGTAACAAAGTTTACTAAGGGCTGCGCAAATAGTTGGCCGCGCTTGCGCACATCATGAAAGATTGCAGAATCTTCATCCATTGTGTCGATGAAATTTTTCAAACTTAGATATTTATTGGAGGTTACCCAGAAGCCATCATTAAAAAGCAAGGCGTCTTTGAGAAATGGATAGTTTTCTTGCCGATTGTTGTAGACGTATTCAAAGCTTGGCGAGGCGACAATAAACTCTGTCTTATCTCGTTCAAGTCGACCAAATATTGGCTTGAAGTCGCGAAAGAGAATAACGTCGACATCAACATAAGCGACTTCGTCTAGATCAAGCGCAAGCGCTTGTAATTTACGGAGACGTCGGCGGTTATTGTTGAATATTCCTGGATAGAGTTCGTGGGAGAGTTTGTCGATTTCGCGCGGTTCGTCTTCTATGAAAGTTGCGCCATAAATTTCCGCAGCGCGACGCGTTTGCGAAACATTATCGTCGTAAGGGATGAGGTAGAGGGGCAGGGCCGCGTTGGTGTCCCGGTAACTTTCAAGAAACGGCAACAGCCAGTCAATAATTTTATCATTGCCGACGATAGCGACGCCATATCGCTTTGATTTTGATGCGTCAGCTGACGCGGCGTCGGATCCCTGCGGGGCTGGATTTGAAGGTGGAAGGCTCATATAGGGGGTGTAATTGTAAATCTCAGATAAATGCAAGGGGCGGTCACCAAGCCGCGGTCTCTGGCGGATAAATCATTGATGGATCAGATGGATAGGGTTCCTGAGGGTCTTGGCGTCTCGTCCCGGCCAGGATTGCTTGCGGGACGTAAAGTCGCTCTATTGCATCCTGCCTGGCACAGTTGCGGCACTTATCAGGTTGTTTTGGGGCAAATTGCCGCCTATCGCGCGCTTCAGGCGGAAATTTATCCAATTGCAATTAGTTCGGATCCTGCTTTCACT
>DHWC01000068.1:0-3485 GCA_002412985.1 Methylocystaceae bacterium UBA5192
TCAATTTTTTATCTTAGACTTGAGCCAGACATCAGTCCTTTTCTTCAAGTCACTTTATCACCCAAATGCATAACCTTGCGAGGTCGAGAAGAAGGCTGTAACTTAATAGACTTGGCGAGGGGCGCCGCTTTGGCGGCTGAGATGGACCCGTCGAACCTGATCCGGATAATGCCGGCGGAGGGAAGCCAGTTGAAAAGCGACTTAAACAGTCGTTTTTGCTAGTCTTTTCTCTGACTTAAAGTCTTTTCCGCTCCCCTTTAAGGAGTGAGAGGGAGTTATGGGCATATGAATATCCACGACAAGCGCATTGCAAAACCCAGTCATGTTACAACTGGGCCGATTGGAAAGTCTCGTAAACTTTATTCCTCGCCGGATGGGCGTCCGGATATTTGTGTCCCTTATCGTGAAATTAGCCTTGAGGCGGGATCAGGGGAACCGCCGTTAAGAATTTATGACCAATCTGGCCCCTATAGTTGCGCTGAATTCCAACCGAATCTCGAAGCAGGTCTGCCGCTTGCGCGGACATGGCTTGCCAAGCGCGCCGGATTAGAGACTTATCAGGGGCGCGCAGTAAAGCCTGAGGATAATGGTTTCGTTGAAGGCGAGAAGCTCGTTCAACCTTGTCCCGCTCAACGTCCTTTATATCGCGCCGCCGGCCTCGCGCCAGTTACCCAGCTCGAATTTGCGCGCGCAGGAATAATCACTGAAGAAATGGTTTTCGTTGCGCATCGCGAAAATCTTTGTCGTGAAAAAGCTTTTGAGCTGGCGCGAGAGAGATTAGCTGATGGCGAAAGCTTTGGCGCAGAAATTCCCGACTTTGTAACGCCAGAATTTGTGCGTCATGAAATTGCAATTGGGCGAGCGATCATTCCAGCAAATATTAATCACCCTGAGCTTGAGCCAGTGATTATTGGCAGAAATTTTCTCGTAAAAGTAAACGCTAACATAGGTAATTCAGCCGTTACTTCTTCTGTTGCGGAAGAAGTTGAGAAAATGGTTTGGTCTGCGCGCTGGGGCGCAGACACAGTGATGGATCTTTCTACGGGCAGAAATATTCATAATATTCGCGATTGGATCATTCGCAACGCCAGCGTCCCAATTGGCACTGTGCCGATTTATCAAGCGCTCGAAAAAGTTGGCGGCGACGCTTTGAAGCTCGACTGGGAGGTTTTTAAAGATACGCTAATTGAACAAGCAGAGCAGGGCGTTGATTATTTCACCATCCATGCCGGCGTCAGATTGGCCTATGTCCCATTGACCGCAAATCGTGTCACAGGAATTGTATCGCGAGGCGGCTCCATTATGGCGCGTTGGTGTCTTTCGAAACATAAAGAGAGTTTTCTCTACGAAAGATTCGATGAAATTTGCGATATTATGCGGCGCTACGATGTCTCCTTTTCACTGGGGGATGGCTTGCGACCGGGCTCTAATGCCGATGCGAATGATGCGGCGCAATTTGCAGAGTTGGAAACGCTTGGGGAATTGACCAAAATTGCCTGGAATAAGGGATGCCAGGTGATGATTGAGGGCCCGGGTCATGTGCCGATGCACAAGATCAAGGCTAATATGGATAAACAGCTGAAAGTTTGTGGCGAAGCGCCGTTTTATACGCTTGGACCACTCGTTACAGATATTGCGCCTGGTTACGATCATATCACCTCTGGCATAGGCGCTGCGATGATCGGTTGGTTTGGCACCGCCATGCTGTGTTATGTCACGCCAAAAGAACATCTCGGATTGCCAGACAGAGATGATGTCAAAACGGGCGTCATTACTTATCGCATTGCCGCCCATGCCGCTGATCTTGCCAAAGGTCACCCAGGCGCGCGCGAACGAGACGACGCCATGAGTCGGGCGCGTTTTGACTTTCGTTGGAATGATCAGTTCGATATCGGCCTCGATCCAGATACCGCCCGCAAATATCATGATGAGACAATGCCAAAAGAGGCGCATAAGGTTGCGCATTTTTGTTCAATGTGCGGCCCAAAATTTTGTTCAATGCAAATTACCCGTGATTTACGCGAAGAGGCGGCGCTTATCGCACAGCGCGATAAAGGGATGGCGGATAAAAGCGAAGAATTTATCGCTCAGGGCGCAGATATTTATATTCGAGAGACCGCCACTTAGCCCTCGCCATAGGACGACTTTTTCTCGGATTGCTTTTTAAGACGCAAATGCGCGACAACAGGCTCATGGCAAGAAGTCCCTAGCTGTTGTTAACGCGTTAAGATCTGTCGGGAGTTCTTTATGGGCGTTGATCAACCACAAGCTGTAATTGGCGTCGTGACAATTTCAGATAGAGCGAGCGCGGGGTTATATGAGGATAAAAGCGGGCCAGCAATTGAAGCCTATTTTAACAAAATATTAATTACCCCGTTTCGGTTCGAAAAAAGAATAATTCCTGATGGCTTTGACAGTGTCCGTGACACATTAATCGAACTGGTTGATCAATTTTCCTGTGATCTTATCGTGACGACGGGCGGGACTGGGCCAAGTCCCAGAGATCTGACGCCTGAGGCGACGCGCGCTGCCTGTCCAAGGGAATTGCCTGGATTTGGCGAATTAATGCGAAAAGTCTCCTTGGATCAGACGCCAACCGCAATTCTTTCCCGCCAAATCGCAGCGCATCGTGACAAATGTCTCGTTGTGAATTTGCCCGGAAAGCCAGCTGCAATTGAACTCTGTCTCAACGCAATCATGCCAGCTATTCCCTATTGTTTGGATCTCTTGGGCGCGGCCTTTATCGATACGGATCCGGCCTGGGTTCAAACGAAGCGGCCAGTCAATCAATAACCATCCGATAGGGTAGGTATTTTATCCCTGTCGATATAAAAGCTCATCTTCTCTTCTTATGTAACGGCCTGTATAGGAGATAACGCTTCGCCTGTAATTGGAAACAAGTGCGGAGGGGATTTGGCGGAGAGAGCAAAAAAATGAGCGACTTGCGTCTGGTTCTTGTTGGCGCCGCTGGACGGATGGGTCGCATGCTCACCCAGGTGATACCCGACACGCTGGGGTTGCGCCTTGTCGCCGCTTTGGAGGGTGAAACTGCACCGACATTAGGCGCCGATAGCGGCGCAGCCTTTGGGCAGGGAGCCAATGGTGTCGTCGTGACTTGTGACGTCTCTGCAGCGCTCTCGCAAGCTGACGTCATTGTTGATTTTTCACGGCCAGAAGCGACGGTTGTTATGGCGCAGGCGGCTGCCAAAAATAAGGTTGCGCATATCATCGGCACGACTGGCCTTACTGAACAAGATTTAGAAAAAATTGCACTTGCCGCTAAAGACACTGTGATCGTGCGCTCAGGCAATATGAGTTTGGGCGTAAACTTACTTGCAATCTTAGTTGAACGGGCGGCAAAGGCGCTTGGACCCGCTTGGGATGCAGAAATAATTGAAATGCATCATCGACAAAAAGTTGATGCGCCGTCTGGGACGGCCTTACTGCTTGGTGAAGCGGTCGCGCGCGGTCGTAACATTGATCTC
>DHWC01000068.1:3868-5484 GCA_002412985.1 Methylocystaceae bacterium UBA5192
GGTTTTGCGAGCCTGCGCGGCGGAACTGTCATCGGAGATCATTCCGTGATCCTTGCTGGAGCTGGAGAACGTCTGGTTTTGTCTCACCATGCTGAAGATCGCGGCATTTTTGCTCGCGGCGCCTTAGCGGCCGCTCTTTGGACCCGCGGTAAGTCTCCGGGACTTTACTCTATGGCCGATGTTCTTGGTCTGTCGAACTAAAGAGGGACAGAGACAATGAGCATCACTCGTACATTAGTCTTAGTGCGTCATGGTCAAAGCGAATGGAACGCGAAAAACCTTTTTACCGGTTGGAAGAACCCAGATCTTACGCCTTTAGGCGTTCAAGAGGCGCGCCAGGCTGGAACCGAATTAAAAAAATTAGATCTTTTATTCAGCGTTGGATTTACGTCTGCCTTAGTGCGAGCGCAACATACTCTGTCTCTGATCTTTGAAGAGCTGGGGCAATCTAATATCCCAACAATCCGTGACCGGGCGTTAAATGAGCGTCATTATGGTGATTTGTCTGGTTTGAATAAAGACGAAGCGCGAGAAAAATGGGGTGAGGAACAAGTGCGTCTTTGGCGGCGTTCCTATGACGTTTCGCCGCCAGGCGGGGAAAGCCTCAAAGATACGGTTGCTCGCGTGTTACCCTTTTATTGTCAGCGAATTCTTCCCCCAGTTATGAGAGGCGAGCGCGTTCTTGTTGTTGCTCACGGCAACTCTCTGCGCGCCTTGGCGATGGTTCTTGATCAATTAACCTCGGAGACCGTTTCCACGCTTGAGATTTCGACAGGCGTACCCATTGTCTATCAGCTTAACGCCGACTCAACAGTTGCTTCACGACAAGTGCTGAATCATAAGTAACCATTGACGTTAAATGTTTAGATCACGATAAACGCTGACTTCTTTTTCGCGCGCAACGCGTGCGTCATCGCCTGACTTAATGCCGCGCCAGACATCAAAAATCGTTGCAAGCGTTGTCAGTAAACCAATGATTTTTCCAAAAATAAGTCCAAATGGAAAAATCAGACGGTCAAGGGGCAGAATAAATTGGCCCCCAATAAAAATCAGCGTTGCATTAATAAAATAAGCAGGTCGGTAGAGATTATTTTCACGCCAGGCTTGGCGCGCATAGGGACGCGATTTTTTCTTTACTGCGCGATTGTATCGACGGTTAGTCACTAAGCCAAATAGTCTTCGTCTAGGTGGTAAGGCGTCTGGACCAGCAAAAAGTTCGTCATAGCTTGTTAGTTTTGAGACATGCGCAATAAATGCAAGGATTAAATTGCTTGCAACAAAAAAAACTTTTATCCAAATTATGGACAGCGCTAGCTGCGCGCCAATATCGACAAAGAATAATTGTAAAAAAGCGTTAAGTAAGAAAGCCGATCGATGAAATGCAGATCGGTTCATGTCTTGAATTTTTTCATCAATAAAGTTTGCGCCTAACTTAGTGGACGATAGTGTAACAAGTATCTGCTTTTGTTCTTCAGATAGCTTCCAATGAGCCTGCAGGGCTGCGATATTTTCATCTGGCTTACCTCTTTTTATTTTAAAAGTTGTGAATGAAAATAGCTTTGAAAGCTTTGTAATAATACCACGCGCTGAAGCATAGCTGCTCGTCACTGTTTCAA
>DHWC01000039.1:0-463 GCA_002412985.1 Methylocystaceae bacterium UBA5192
GCCAAAGCGCATGAGCCTTGCCCTTTTCTCACTTAGGCCCCTGTGCCAGTAATAGAGAAAGCAAAAATTTTCAGGGGGGAGAGTATGGCAGGGCCATATAAAAACGAATTTCAGCCCGACACGCCGCACACCGATAAGACCGCAACGCCTGTAGCTTTTGAGGATGTGCATGATGCGCGCGTTATTCACATCTTCGACGGGGAATATCGAAGCGCCCGATTAACTGGCACCTTTCAGGTCGCAGTGAATCAAGGACCAGTGAATCCAGAAAGCGACGCCTTTTACGCAGAGTGCTACTGGTTTGGCTGTCGCCCTGGTATGAGCTGGCCTTTGATTAGACTTGTCTCAAGATGTTGGCGCGAAGAGAAAAATTATACAGGTCCCGTTATTCGCAATATTGGGCGACTTGAATCTTAATTGGCGGATGAAATCATTTTGCTTAGTTCTTAAGACCGTCCTCAAT
>DHWC01000039.1:839-9247 GCA_002412985.1 Methylocystaceae bacterium UBA5192
CCACACGTCGAAGGAGTTAGATCCAGAAGCGGTTCAAGCCATGATTTCGCCATGAGTAAGAATCATCATCTGATTACGCCCTCTCCTTGGGCGTTTTCCTCCCTTGACTTCAGACCGCTGAAACTCAGCGGTCTTTTTTTTTAGCTTTTATCCGGTCGGACAGGTTTAAACTTTTTCACGCAAGACTTCGCGCCATCCAATATCATGGCGATAGAACCCCTCTCTCCAGTTTATTTTTTGCGCCGCTGCATAGGCTTTCTGCTGCGCTTCACAAATTGTTGGCGCGGAGGCGGTTATATTTAATACTCTACCGCCAGCGGCGACGAGCTGCCCATGTTCAAGACGCGTGCCGGCATGGGTAATAATAATATCACTGAGTTTTTCAGCCTCTTCGAGTTTGTGAATTTGCGTTCCTGTGATTGGTTTATCAGGATAATTTTGCGCAGCCATGACAACGGTGAGGGTTTTGTTTTGTGTAAATTGCGGGGGATCTATTGGAAGATTTCCGCGCGCGCAATCAAACATCAAGGCAGCAAGGTCATCTTCTAGTCGCGGTAGGATCGCTTGTGCTTCCGGGTCGCCAAAACGTACATTATACTCGATGAGTTTTGGGCCCTGTTGGGTCAGCATTAATCCAGCATAGAGAATGCCGGAAAAAGGCGCGCCGCGCGCCTGCATCGCTTTGAGTGTTGGATAAATAATCTCATCCATCACTTGTTGTGACAGTGCAGAGCTAATAATCGACGCAGGAGAATAAGCGCCCATACCGCCTGTGTTTGGACCTGTATCGCCGTCGCCAACGCGTTTATGGTCCTGCGCGGTGGCAAAAGGATGCGCGCGCGTCCCATCGCAAATTGCAAAGAAAGAGGCTTCTTCTCCGGAGAGAAACTCTTCAACGACAATCTGCGCGCCAGCTGCGCCAAAGGCGCCCGCAAACATTGCGCTAACGGCTTGTTGCGCTTCTTCAAGCGTCATTGCAACGACAACGCCTTTGCCCGCCGCTACGCCATCAGCTTTCACGACAATAGGCGCGCTTTTCGTGCGTAAATAAGCTTGGGCGTCTTTCTCATTATCAAACGCGGCGTAGTCAGCGGTGGGAATATGATTGTCGCGACACAAATCCTTTGTGAAGCCTTTTGAGCCTTCAAGCTGGGCGGCGGCTTGTGAGGGGCCAAAAACGGCGATCCCCGCTTTCACTAAAGCGTCTGACAGTCCGTCGATGAGCGGTTGCTCTGGTCCAATCACCACAAGCTCAATCGCGCGGTCTTGGCAAAATTGACGGACCGCGTCATGATCGCTGTTATCCAAAGAGACATTCGCGCCTACTTGCGCAGTTCCTGGATTGCCAGGAGAGATGAAGAGCTGTTTCAGGCGTGGACTTTTTGCTAAGGCGTTTGCAATGGCGTGTTCCCGACCTCCTGAGCCAATCAGCAAAATATTCATGTCGAGCCTTTTGAGTTGCCTTTTCTCTCGCCGCTATAGCCGAGGCGGGCGGCGTGACAAAGGGCGGCGAGATCGAAATCTTGGGTTTTATGTGGATCGGGAGATCGACGCTTGCGTTTAATCCGTGTGGCGTTAGGGAAATTGCCATTCTTTGGCCTGTTACTTGGGCTCGCCGCTTTGCCAGCGCAGGCGGCTCCAACTAAGATTCTTGTTTTCGGAGATAGTTTGGTTTCGGGCTATGGCCTGAAGCCGAATGAGGCTTTTCCTCCGATGCTCGGCATGCGCTTGCACGCTGATGGCTACGATGTTCTGATCGCCAATGGCGGTGTGCCGGGTGAAACGACCACTCTGGCCTTTGCGCGACTCGAGGCGGCGCTAGAAAGTCGACCGGATCTCGTGATCTTGGAGCTGGGCGCTAATGATATGCTCAATAATCTTCCCCTCAAAACGACGCGCGAGAACCTTAAGAAAATGTTGCTGGCGTTTCGCCAGGTGGGCGCGCATGTGATTTTGGCGGGCATGGTGGCCAAAAGCGATCTTCCGATCGCCTATCGCCGGCGGTTTGATGCGCTCTACCCCGAGCTTGCGAGAAGTTACGCGATAGCGCTCTATCCTTATTTTTTAGAGGGCGTCGGCGGCAATCCCGCGCTGACGCAGGAGGGCGGCCTCCACCCTAATGCGAAAGGGGTTCAAACTATTGTTGGGCATATTGCCCCGCTTGTTGAGCGCTCATTGGCGCAGATGGGGGTAAAACCCAGACGATCTTCCTTGATCGGTGAATAAATGACTTCCCTGAGAGCGGTCACATGCACTAAAGACGGCTTAGTTTTCCATCCAGCTTGAGCACACTCCTATGGCGCGTCAGTTCATTTATCATATGCAAGGCCTAACCAAGACCTATCCTGGCGGTAAGAAGGTCTTGGATAATATTCATCTTTCTTTTTACCCAGATGCAAAGATTGGCGTTCTAGGCGTCAATGGCGCTGGTAAATCGACATTGCTTCGCGTGATGGCCGGCATAGACAAGGATTTCACGGGCGAAGGTTTTGTCGCCGACGGCGCCCGCGTTGGTTATTTACCTCAAGAGCCCCAGTTAGACGCCGCGCTTGATGTGCGCGGCAATGTCATGCTTGGCGTTGCTGAAAAGAAGAAAATCCTTGATCGTTATAATGATTTAGCAATGAATTATTCTGACGAAACAGCGGATGAGATGACTAAGCTTCAAGATGAAATCGAAGCTAAGGGCCTGTGGGATCTGGATAGTCAAGTTGACCAAGCGATGGATGCGTTAGGATGTCCCTCAGATGATGCGGACGTAACAATGCTTTCGGGCGGAGAACGCCGACGCGTCGCCTTATGTAAATTATTGCTAGAGCAACCAGATATGTTGCTTCTTGACGAACCGACAAACCATCTAGATGCGGAAACCGTTAATTGGCTTGAGGGACATTTAAGAAATTATCCAGGCGCAATTTTAATTGTAACGCATGACCGTTATTTTCTAGATAATGTTACGGGTTGGATTCTTGAATTAGATCGAGGGCGCGGTATCCCCTACGAGGGGAATTATACAAGCTGGCTCAAGCAAAAACAAAAACGCCTGGCGCAAGAATCTAGCGAAGATAAAGCGCGACAACGTGCGCTTGAGGCAGAAAGCGATTGGATTGCCTCGTCGCCAAAAGCGCGACAGGCTAAGAGCAAAGCGCGTATTCAGCGATATGAAGAGTTGGTCGCCAAGCAGAATGATAAAGCGCCCACAACAGCGCAAATTATTATCCCAGTCGCAGAGCGCCTTGGCAATAATGTCATTGATTTCGACCATATCTCCAAAGCCTTTGGCGACCGCTTGCTCATCGACGATCTCTCATTCAAATTGCCGCCCGGCGGCATTGTCGGCGTTATCGGACCTAACGGCGCAGGTAAAACGACGCTGTTTCGGATGATCACCGGACAAGAGAAGCCTGACAATGGATCAATCGATATCGGCGAGAGCGTGCAGCTAGGATATGTCGATCAATCCCGCGACGCGCTGCATGCAGAGAAAACCGTCTGGGAAGAAGTCTCTGAAGGCAATGAAGTTATTTATTTGGGTAAGCGTGAAATCAACTCCCGAGCTTATTGCTCCGCGTTTAATTTTAAAGGCGCAGATCAACAAAAAAAGGTTGGTCAACTGTCAGGCGGCGAGCGTAATCGCGTGCATCTTGCCAAAATGCTCAAGAGCGGCGCCAATGTTCTATTGCTTGATGAGCCAACCAACGATCTTGACGTTGATACATTACGCGCGCTTGAAGAAGCTTTGGTCGATTTTGCCGGTTGCGCTGTTATTATCTCGCATGACCGCTTCTTTCTCGATCGCATCGCAACACATATTCTTGCTTATGAGGGCGAGAGCCATGTCGAGTGGTTTGAAGGAAACTTCGCTGATTACGAAGAAGATAAAAAGCGTCGTTTAGGCGTCGATAGCGTTATTCCCCATCGGCTAAAATACAAAAAATTCGCCCGATAGGATCTTGCCGCGCTTAAAGAGACTGAGCGGAGGGCGTTCGCGCCATCCGCGCCCGCCTGTCTGGGATGGGGTCCACAGCTTTGGATTTGTATCGCGATTTAAAAAAACTGGCGTCATTAACCTCTGGAAAGACGCATTGCCCAACGCTGCTCCTGAGATAATCGCCTCAAAATAAATCAATTTCTTATTTTAGCCGCATCGAGGCGCCAAATCCCTTGATCGGCGCTTCGCCTCGTTTTCGCCATTTCTTCATGGAGATTAGCCCTCTCGCTCAAGCGGGAGCGCTGAGACAGGGTTGGGGCATGGGCTTTGGTCGAATTCATTTAACGAGCGGGTTGTTTGCCGTCTTGGCGCTTTCGGCTTGTGGACCAACGCAGTCGCCCATTGCTTCGGCGCCTCAGTCCTACATTGATGAACCGCGATCAGATAAAGAGATTAGCGGTAAGCTTGGTCTGACATCGCGTATTGCGCATTTTGCGCGCCTTTACCAAATACCCGAGTCGCTCATTCATCGTTCAGTGCGTCGGGAAAGTAATTATAATTCGACTGCTAAAAATGGACCCTATTGGGGGTTGATGCAAATTCGTCACGATACTGCGCGCAGCATGGGATATGAGGGCGCACCCTCGGGTCTGTTAGATGCGGAAACTAATTTAACCTACGCCGTTCCTTATCTTGCAAACGCCTATATGCTGTCCAACGGGGATGAAGCCCGTGCGATCAAGCTTTATGCATCTGGCTATTATACTGAAGCAAAGCGGCGCGGTATGTTAGGGCAGTTACATAAGACGGCAAAAAAATAACGCTTAATCATTCTTTGGCGTGAAGATGCTGCGAATTTTTCTATTTTGTTTTTTATCGGCAAAGACGCTTGAAGCGCCTGTCGTGACATCATAAATCGCCTGATCGCCAGTAATGACGGTTTCATTTTGCGTAATGGTGACATTGCCGTTGAGGTAAACCTTATTTTCAGCTTTGTCATAGCTACCAGCGTCGCCAGTGCTCGTTTGATCTGGTGTGACAAGTCTCACTGGTCCCTCAGCGTCAATATGTTTAACGCGATCATTGCCGGCTGACTTATTTCCAGTTGGTTTTTTGTCCTCGAGAAAAATTATTAAGCGCGATGCGTTCAGTTTAGAGGGCCCATTCACAACATAGACATCGCCGCTATAAATGAGCTTTTGTTGCTTATCAAAAAAATCAAGCGTTTTAGCGTCAACTGTCAAAGGATCTTTTGGCGAAGCGCCGGGTAAAATGCCGCTGGTGCGAGCCTTGCTGTAGGCAAAGCCGCTCATCAGAAAAGTCAGGGTAAAAATAACAGTGAGGGATAATTTTCTAGTCACGAGGATCGATGTCACGGCGTAGCATGGAAGGCGTTAGCAGGTTCGGCGCCTTCGCCATAGAGCGTCGAGTGGACTCCGCCGCTAAAGAGCGCATGGGCGTCCTTTTGAGAAAATTCGACAGCTTTAGAGGAGATTTCACCGCCTTCAAGCTTCAAGATTGTTGGTTTATCCGATTTCAGTTTGCTGGTTTTGAAATCCATAACGGCTGATTCAAGTCGCATATCAAATTTTTTGGGATCGCGAATAATCACTCCGCCAGTCATATCCGCTCGATCGCCTTTCGTGCTGTAGAGGCCTTTTGGCGCTTGCAGCGTAATGGCGCTATTGGCGTTGTTTTCGATCCGCACTTCAACGCCATCGAGATCGATTGTATCTGGCGCGGCGATATCTTGCACGCCGGTTTTTGCGCGCACCTCGTAGGGGCGTCCGTCTTTTTGATAGCCAACGAGTTTTGGCGAGTCGATCACGATTTGAGATCCCTTCATCGCCACGCGCGCCAAGCGAAGATCGACGGGCAAAAGCTTCACCGAACTGACAATAAGACCGATGGCGACAAGAGCGACGACGCCGGCGGCGCCCCAAAGGATCCAGCGTCGTAAACGGGCGACGCGCGCAGTATGGCGCAGCGCCGCAGGAAAAGCGCTTTCGCGCTTTGTTGTCAGCGCGTCTAGTCTATCGCGGCCTGTTCGTGCCTGCGGCGCATCGTTCATGGGCTTATATTGGGCCTGATCAGTGGCGAATTCGAGGCGTTCGCGCCCTTTTATTCATGAGAAAAAATATCTGTGTCCGGCCAGCCGGCGAGATCAAGGTCAATACGGGTTGAGAGAAAAGAGAAGCAGGCGCCGGCAAGCGCGGTGCGGCCCTCACGCGCGAGCATGACATCAAGCCGCTCTTTGAGTTGATGCAAATATAGCACATCAGATGCGGCATAGTTTTGTTGCGCTTCAGTGAGAATATCGGCGCCCCAATCTGAAGATTGTTGTTGTTTAGAAATTTCCACGCCGAGCAGTTCGCGAACAAGATCTTTTAGACCGTGACGATCCGTATAGGTGCGACAAAGTTTAGAGGCGATTTTTGTGCAATAGACTGGAGCTGGCGTAACGCCAAAGGTTTTGGCTAAGATCGCCATGTCAAATCTTGCAAAGTGAAAAAGCTTTAACACACTGTGATCGCCGAGCAATTTTTGCAGATGAGGCGCTTGTGTTTGTCCCTTCATAATTTGAACGAGATCCGCGTCGCCATTGCCCCAAGAAAGCTGGACGAGACAAAGACGATCGCGATGGGGATTTAGGCCGAGCGTTTCGGTATCGATCGCCACGATGGGCGCAAGAGGGGATCCGTTCGGGAGGTCGCCTTGGTGTAAGCGGATGGTCATTTCATGCGGCTCATATGCTGGTGAGGCCCTCTTTTAACTGAAAAAACGTCGAAATGTCTAAATTCCGTGAGATGCCCCCTTGTCAGCGCCTGTTGGGCTGGCCAGTAATGCCCTAACTCTAGCCATCATAGGTAAAAGCGTGATCGACGAAACAAATGGATTTGACGCTGTTGAGCGCCGCTTTAACGCGCGATTTATCGAATTATCGATACGTCTGCTGGTGATTGGCCTGCTGTTTTATTGGACCATCATAATCATCGAGCCCTTTGCCGCTATTTTTGTCTGGAGCGGTGTAATGGCGGTGGCTTTTTATCCGCTGTTCAATAAATTTTCAGCGCTACTTGGCGGTCGTCAGATTATCGCGGCGAGCTTGATGACATTAGCTGGTCTTTTGCTTGTTATTGGTCCAGCGACTTGGGTGGCTTTTGGTTTTATTGAACCTGTCAAAGATTTGATTGCTGGGATTGAGTCGGGTGATCTATCTATTCCCCCGCCAGCTGAGTCCGTAAAAGATTGGCCGCTCATTGGTGGACAAATATACGCCTATTGGGAGCTGGCTTCGACAAATCTCACCAGTGCGCTGTCGATGATTGCGCCACAGCTTAAACCTGTTGGACAATATATGCTTGGTATGGCGCGCAACGCTGGCGATGGCACATTAAAATTTCTGTTGTCCGTTATCCTAACAGGATTTGTCATCGCTTCAGGCGCGCAACTCCTCGTCATGATCCGCGCTTTGGCGCGTCGGATTAATCCGTCAAGCGGCGATAAATTCGTTGATCTCGCCGGCGCGACAATTAACGCTGTCTCGCGCGGCGTTATGGGCGTTTCTCTGGGTCAGGCCGTTATTGGCGGCATTGGCATTGGACTTGCCAAAGTGCCGGCTGCAAGTCTTTTGACAATGGCGATCCTTGTTCTAGGTATTATTCAAATTGGTCCCTTACTTGTTGTCGCGCCAGTGATTTTTTGGGCCTGGACGCATCTCAATACCGGACCAGCCATTGCTCTGACGCTGTGTATGCTCACCGTTAACTACATGGATAATGTGCTCAAGCCGATGTTATTGGCCCATGGCCTGTCAACGCCAATGCTAGTTATTTTCATCGGCGTGATCGGCGGCGTCATTGCGCACGGATTGCCTGGCCTTTTTGTGGGGCCCGTCGTGCTGGCGGTCGTTTGGGATTTAGGCAAGGCCTGGATTGAAGAAGATCCGCTTGAACCGGATCTTCCCTCAGTGCAGTCTGGGCAATAGCAAAGAAAAAAACGGAATAAATATTTAAGCGATAGACTATCGACCGCGCAGAGCGTTTAATACTTTCAAACTTGCGCGGCCGTTGCGCGGTAAGCCAACGCGACCTTGGAAGTCAGCAATGGCTTCTTTCGATTTTGTCCCAATGACGCCGTCGGCGTCGCCAACATCATAGCCCTGGCGTGTGAGCAGAGCTTGTAATTCGCGGCGTTCAGTGCGTGAAAGTCCTGGGTCATCAGTTGGCCAAGGCGTTTGAATGCCATGGCCGCCGCGCAACAGATCTGAAAGAACGCAAATTGCCAGCGCATAAGCGTCTGATGCGTTATAACTATAAATCGCGTCAAAGTTTTTTGTTACTAAAAACGCCGGGCCGTCAGCGCCTGCAGGTAAAAGGAGCGCGGCTGAGCCCTCGCCTAAGCCGCTGCCATCTAATTTGGTTATGCCACGCGCTTCCCATTGTGAAAGAGATTGACGATGTCTGCGTCCCGACGG
>DHWC01000039.1:9619-36055 GCA_002412985.1 Methylocystaceae bacterium UBA5192
GCGCCAACCAGCTTTGTGAAGAAAATTAGCCGTAGAGCCCAATGCATCAGGCGCAGAACTTGCGATATTGCGACGACCATCGCCATCATGATCAACGGCTGTGGTGAGGAACGTTGAGGGCATAAACTGCGTATGGCCAAAAGCCCCCGCCCATGAACCAAGAAACTCCTCGGCCTGTATATCGCCGCTATCGAGAATTTTAAGCGCCGCCACAAACTCCTTGCGCCAATAATCATTTCGGCGCGGTGCGTCACAAGCTAAGGTCGCGAGAGATTGAATAACAGGGCGCTTACCGAAGCTTTTACCAAAATCGGACTCGACGCCCCAAACAGCGACAATAGTTGCGGGGTCTACGCCATAACGCGTTTGCGCCGCATGTAAGGCGCTTGCATATTTGTGCAGGAGTTGTTTGCCTTCCTCCACGCGCTCTTCATCGACTAAGCCTGCGACATAATCCCAAACAGGCGTCGTGAATTCAGGTTGTTTGTCCATAAAACTTACAGCGTCATTGGGCGTCATGCCGTCTGTGGCTGCGGAGATCGTTTGTTGCCGGACGCCTGCGCTTGCTGCTGTTTGGCGCAATCCAGCAAGGCAGTCAGAGAAGTCTGCATGGGCTGAGGCAGGCGACATAAGCGCGAATGCAAGCGAGAAAAGCAAATGATTCGGTTTCATTGGTGAATGCTAACGCAAGGCGAAGCTTTTGACACGTTAAGCTTGTGGCGTTTTTTTGCGGATAAAAGGCTGACAACAGCGGGCTGGGACGCGCGCGATGTGGTAGTGAGATGTTTCTAAGCGGGCGTTGGTCGCGCGCAGGCGTATTGGGACGCTGGAGTAAATATGCGCGGAGTCGGAACTCTGATTAGCTGGGCGCTATTTTACGCTGGTATGGCGTTTTTACTGTCGCATTTCCTTGGAGAAGAACGAAAGCGCCTCGATCCCCCTGCGCCCGCTCAAAGCCTTGCCCCGACCCTTGAGGAAGAACAACCAGCGCTTCAGTCGCGTCAAAACGCGCCAGAAATCCCAGAGCGCATGCCATGCCACTATGGCAAGTCGATTTATAACCAGGACTGCGCCGGCGCACCGCAGCCGCCGCGTAAAATCAAGTCGCTGAAGATGGCCCCGCCTGAGGCCAATTAACGCGTTTCTTAGAAATCTTGGATGGGCCGAGAGCGCGATGCGACGTTAGGCGTCCCGCCGCCCTGCAGCATGGAATTTTAAAATCGAGCGCATGATTCTCCCTTGATCCGGGACGTAAGGCGCATGTTCGAGGGCGATGAGCGAGCTGGGGGGGATCCATCTTTGGATCGATGGTTTTCGGGTGCATAAATTTTATCTTTTAAATACAGGAATGTATAAAAAATAGAGGTCTTTATAGCGTCTTTTTGCCGGTCTAAGAATTGCGCTTATCGACTCTTCTAGGCTGGCTATGGTTAAAGGGGGCGAGAGATCCGACTCAGACAGGTAGAGCGATCTTGAAAATCCCAGATTGAAGAAGGAATGGATGAATGCGCACTATTTTCCGGCTCTCGGCTGTCTTAGCGGTTTTTGCGGTTGCGCCCGCTTTTGCAGAGGGAACGCCAGAGCAAAAGGCGGCTTGTGAAAACGACGCCTACCGTCTCTGTGAATCAGCCGTTCCCGACGCCGTCGCCATTGAAAAATGTCTTGCGGCGCATTTGTCGGCGCTTTCTGCAGATTGTCGTTCTGAATTCTCCGGCGGCGCTACCGCCAAGAAGGGACGCAAGCACTAAACGCTACGTGTCACGATCAAGCCCCGGCTTAGCGATAAGCCGGGGCTTTTTTTATGCTTACGCAAGAAGTTTCTTCAGCTGCGCGACAATTGCATTGCCCATTTCGCTGGTTGAAACGCTTTGTGCGGCCTCGCCCTTAATATCCGCAGTGCGCATTCCTTGAGCCAACACAGCGGAAATCGCCGCTTCAATTGCATCTGCAGCTTTTGGAAGATTGAACGAATAGCGCATCGCCATGCCAAGCGAACCAATCATTGCAATCGGATTGGCGATGCCTTTTCCTGCAATGTCTGGCGCAGAGCCGTGCACGGGTTCATACATCGCTTTGCGCTGACCTTTGCTGTCCGCTGCGCCGAGTGAAGCTGAAGGCAGCATGCCTAGAGAACCCGTTAACATTGAGGCGACATCAGAAAGCATGTCACCAAACAAATTATCGGTAACAATGACATCGAACTGCTTTGGCCAACGCACCAGTTGCATGCCTAAAGCGTCAGCGAGCATATGTTCTAGTTGAACATCTGCATATTCTCGCTTGTGTAAAGCGGTAATCACTTCCCGCCAGAGCAGGCCTGATTTCATAACATTGGCTTTTTCAGAGGAGGTGACTTTATTGTTACGCTTACGCGCAAGTTCAAATGCGACGCGACCAATGCGCTCGATTTCATAGGTCTCATAAACTTGCGTATCAACGCCACGCTTTTGGCCATTGCCAAGATCGATAATTTCTTTGGGCTCGCCAAAATAAACGCCGCCCGTCAATTCGCGCACGATCATAATATCAAGATTATCCACCAGTTCGCGTTTGAGCGAAGAGGCTTCCGCTAAAGCAGGATAACAAATAGCTGGACGAAGGTTGGCAAAAAGGCCGAGATCTTTGCGTAAGCGTAACAATCCAGCTTCGGGCCGCACATCATAGGGAACGCCGTCCCATTTAGGCCCGCCCACCGCGGCAAGCAAAACAGCATCGCTTGCTTGTGCAAGCTTCATATCCCCTTCGCTAATTGCGACGCCATGAACATCATAGGCCGCGCCACCGACAAGGCCACGCTCAATGTCAAATTTTGCAATGCCTGCGGTTTCTAAAAACGCGAGAACCTTTTCAGCCTCGGCGGAAATTTCTGGACCAATGCCGTCTCCTGGCAGGAGCAGAAGCTTAAAGGCGGACATGAAAACCTCATTTAACAGTTGGAGAAACTCGCGCCGTCAATAGAGCGATGAACTCTGCGACGCAACACTCGTGTTGGGCGGTTGTCTCGTGCGACAATTCGCGCGCAGCCACGCTCTTGCCGCAACAGCAGAAGGCGTGCAGCTTCAATATTGTAAATATAACAGTTTCGCAGGGCCTTCGAAGCTTGGAACGAAACTTCTGGCGGTTGACGCTTATCGCCAAGATAGAAGGGGAGTTATTTTATGAACAAGATTACGATTGCTGCTCTAACGCTGCTGACTTTTTTTGCTGCGGCGGCCCCGGCCCGCGCCTTCTGTCTCATGAATTGTGAGCCCAAGCCTGAGGCTGTGCGGAAAGTTTTCGAAAACATTATTAAGAAAAAATTCGATGCGGACGCCGTCGTTGAGAAATTTGATATCACGCGCGGCTGGGCGCTGGATGTCGAGGGCGCGGGCCATGCAGGTTATGAGTTTTATTTCACGGCTGCGGTTAAATTTCCAAAGGGCGCGAATTTAGAGTGCAAACCGGAAGCAGACGGCAAGGTGAAGGAAGGTTGTTCCGCCAGCACCTATTATTCAACAACAGTTCAAAATCAGATGATTAAAGAAAAACAATATATCGAGCCGGGCAAAGTCGTTGAATTCAAGGATGAGACGCGCTTTGACGAAGAAGGCGGAGCCTGGAAGGGCCAAGACGGTAATAAATATTGAGCCCTTGACGAAATGCTGTCCCTAAGCGCGCGCGAGGCGCGCGCTTTTTTTAAGTTGCCTCACATAAAACCTGACCTTTCTCACGGCCGCAACTTGGTGTAAAAGCGCCCAGGTTAAGCGCGTCGAGCCCGCTTCTTACGGAGCGCTCCGCCCAAGAGAATGTAGAAAAGGTTTTAAATGCAACAGGTTATCATTGCGATCCACCTCATGGTGGTGTCCGCTCTCGTTATTCTCATTCTCTATCAAAAATCCGAAGGCGGCGCGCTCGGCATGGGTCAAAG
Organism: Methylocystaceae bacterium UBA5192; assembly: GCA_002412985.1. Lineage (GTDB taxonomy): Bacteria > Pseudomonadota > Alphaproteobacteria > Rhizobiales > Beijerinckiaceae > Methylocystis. The sequence continues at coordinate 13,527 of DHWC01000039.1, forward strand.
CGGCGTTTTCACCGGTCGCGGCCAAGCCAATGCGCTAACCCGCGCGACAGGAATTCTAGCAACAATTTTCTTCCTGACCAGCATCGCGCTGACCGTTTTGCCCGCATGGCAGCGGCGCTCTGAGGGTGGGGACGACTGGACGAAGGCTCTGGATCAAGGCGCGATCAAGCTGAAAGAGGTCAAGCCTGAGACCAAGCAGGGCGATAAACCCGCCATTCCAGAAGCAAATAAAGATAGCATCTTTGACCAATTGCAGCGCGCACAACAGCAGCGCGTGCAATCTGCGCCCGCCGCAGCGCCGACAGCTGAGCCGCCAAGCGCGCCGGCTAAGGGTGCGCCAGCTGAGCCAAAAACAGGCAAACCTGCCGCGGGCCAATAAATTTTTCGTTGAATTTGGCTTGAGGATGAAAATCGGCTGGGGAAAGCGCTTTTCCCAAAGCAAGAAAGTTCTATCCAAAGCGCCTGAAATTCTTTAGGCGTTAAATCCCATGGCGCGGTACATCTTCATCACCGGCGGCGTGGTTTCTTCTCTTGGTAAAGGTTTGGCGTCGGCAGTGCTCGGCGCGCTTTTACAAGCACGCGGCTACACAGTTCGGCTACGTAAGCTCGATCCCTACCTCAACATTGATCCAGGGACGATGAGCCCCTATCAGCACGGCGAAGTTTTCGTTACAGACGACGGCGCTGAAACTGATCTAGATCTTGGTCACTATGAGCGTTTCACAGGACGCCCGGCGACGCGTCAAGATAATGTGACGACCGGACGCATCTATCAAGATATTATCAATAAAGAGCGGCGCGGCGATTATTTAGGCGCAACGATACAAGTCATTCCCCATGTCACTAATGCGATTAAAGCATTTGCGCTTGAAGGAAATGAGAATGTTGATTTCGTTTTAATCGAAATTGGCGGAACGGTTGGCGACATTGAAGGTTTGCCTTTTTTTGAAGCGATCCGACAAATTAAAAATGATTTACCGCTACATCACTGCATTTATGTTCATCTGACCTTATTGCCCTTTATCCCAAGCGCTGGCGAATTGAAGACAAAGCCAACGCAGCATTCGGTGAAAGAATTACGCTCCATCGGTATTCAGCCAGATATTCTCCTCTGTCGAACAGATCGGGAGATCCCGCGCGAAGAGCGACGTAAACTTGGTCTTTTTTGTAATGTGCGCGAGCAAGCGGTTATTGAGGCGCGGGATGCGGCGAATATTTATGATGTTCCGCGCGCCTATCATGCGGCAGGTCTTGATGCGCAGGTCTTAGCGGCTTTCGGTATTGAGCCTGCGCCAAAGCCCGATATGAGTCGGTGGAACGCCGTCACGCAGCGTATCAATAATCCAGAGGGCGAAGTCACGATCGCCGTTGTGGGTAAATATACCGAAATGAAAGACGCCTATAAGAGCTTAATTGAAGCTCTTGCACATGGCGGCCTCGCAAATCTTGTTAAAGTTAATTTGGATTGGATCGAGTCCGAGATTTTTGAAAGCGGCGATCCTGCCGCGCGCTTAGAGCATGTGCATGGTATTTTAGTGCCAGGAGGTTTTGGTCAACGGGGCGCTGAAGGAAAAATCCTCGCTGCGCGTTTTGCCCGAGAAAGAGGCGTTCCTTATTTTGGCATCTGCTTTGGCATGCAGATGGCGGTGATTGAGGCTGCGCGCGCTTTGGCGGGCGTCGATAAAGCAAATTCTACTGAATTTGGTCCGTGTGACGAGCCAGTCGTCGGATTGATGACAGAGTGGCTGCGCGGAAACGCTCTCGAGAAACGTCGCGCCGATGGCGATTTAGGCGGCACGATGCGCCTTGGCGCTTTCCCGGCATTGCTTAAGTCAGGGTCCCGCATTGCCGAGATTTATGGTGCAACAGAGATTTCTGAGCGTCATCGTCATCGCTATGAAGTGAATTTCACTTATCGGGAGCGTCTCGAGGCTAAAGGGTTGGTCTTTGCTGGAACTTCGCCAGACGGCCTTCTTCCTGAAACAGTCGAGATCCCAGAGCATCCTTGGTTTATCGGCGTGCAATATCACCCTGAGTTAAAATCGCGCCCCTTTGAGCCGCACCCTCTGTTTGCGAGTTTCATTGCCGCCGCTAAAGCGCAAAGCCGTCTCGTTTGAGGAAAAGCGGTGGCGTCGATAGCGCTCCTCGGGCGTGCTTTTGTCCGAGTGCGGCACGCTAAGATTTAAGCGGCCCAAGATCGGCTGTTTTCATCTGGCTTGATTCTCTTGCGCGCCTATCTTAACCTTCATTTTCAAGAGGAAGCGCTATGCCTAAACCAAATGTGGTATCTTTAACGCCTTAGGCGGAGCGGGGAGCTTACCCCTTCGCCAATAAAGGCGCTTGACCCGGCCCCCTCGAGGGCCTTTTTTATTGCCTCGCGCAGAGTGAACAACGGAATAGGATGATGCCGAAGGAAATGACGGGGGCGGAAATGGTCGTTGAAGCCCTTAAGGATCAGGGGGTTGATACGATTTTTGGCTATCCCGGCGGCGCCGTGCTGCCGATCTATGACGTCCTATTCCACCAAGAAAAAATCTTGCACGTCCTTGTGCGCCACGAGCAAGGCGCGGCGCACGCTGCTGAAGGCTACGCGCGCTCGTCGGGTAAGGTGGGTGTGTTGCTCGTTACCTCCGGCCCAGGCGCCACCAATACGATCACCGGCTTGACGGATGCATTAATGGATTCAATTCCGCTTGTGTGCATCACCGGACAAGTGCCGACGCATTTGATTGGCTCAGACGCCTTTCAAGAATGCGATACAGTTGGCATTACGCGCCATTGCACTAAGCATAATTATCTCGTGAAGAATGTCGCAGATTTACCGCGGATTTTGCATGAGGCTTTTTATGTCGCTTCAACGGGTCGGCCAGGACCTGTAGTTATCGATATTCCAAAGGACGTACAATTCTCGCGCGGTTTCTACACGCCGCCAGCGGGCGTAGCGCATAAAACCTATCATCCAAAGCTTGATGCGGATCTAAGCGCAATCCAGGCTGCTGTAGAAATGATGGCGCAAGCGAAGCGTCCGATCTTTTATACTGGCGGCGGCGTTATCAATTCTGGTCCCTCAGCTTCAACGTTGTTGCGCGAACTTGTCGCGCTCACAGGTTTCCCCATCACCTCGACCTTGATGGGATTGGGCGCCTACCCCGCTTCAGGCGCTAATTGGCTCGGCATGCTGGGCATGCATGGTACATTTGAAGCAAATAACGCCATGCATGATTGCGATTTAATGATCGCTGTTGGTTCTCGCTTTGATGATCGCATTACAGGGCGTCTTGACGCTTTCTCCCCCGGATCAAAGAAAATTCATATCGATATCGATCGCTCGTCAATCAATAAGAATGTCAAAGTCGACTTACCTATCGTTGGCGATTGCGGCCATGTGTTAGAAGCATTAGTGCGCGTCTGGCGTGCAGAGGCTAAACATGCGGATCAGCCATCATTGGATGCGTGGTGGGATGAAATAAATCAGTGGCGCGCCAAGAAGTCGCTAGCATATCGCGCTTCTTCAAAAACAATTAAGCCTCAATATGCCGTGCAACGTCTTTATGCGCTCACGCAGAATAAAGATGTCTACATCACAACGGAAGTTGGTCAGCATCAGATGTGGGCGGCGCAACATTATCATTTTGATGAACCAAACCGCTGGATGACCTCGGGCGGTCTTGGCACAATGGGTTATGGGTTGCCTGCTGCAATTGGCGCGCAGCTCGCGCATCCTAAAGCTCTTGTCATCGATATTGCAGGCGAAGCGTCGATCTTGATGAATATTCAGGAGATGTCCACGGCGATACAATATCGCTTGCCTGTGAAAATCTTCATTTTGAACAACGAATATATGGGCATGGTGCGTCAGTGGCAGGAATTGCTTCATGGCGGGCGGTATTCACACAGCTATTCAGAAGCCTTGCCTGATTTTGTGAAATTAGCGGAAGCTTTTGGCGCTAAAGGCATTCGGTGTAGCGATCCTGCCTTGCTGGATGCAGCGATTGAAGAAATGATCAATTATGACGGCCCGGTGATCTTTGATTGCCTTGTCGATAAGGTTGAGAATTGTTTCCCAATGATTCCATCAGGCAAGGCGCATAATGATATGTTGCTTGCAGATTTGTCTGATGACGCTGGCCTAGAACTAGGCTCAATCATTGACGAAAAAGGTAAAATGCTCGTTTAAGCCGATCGACGATCGTCTGAGGATTATCATGACTACGCCCGCATCTCCGCCATCGCCTTATTCTGCTGCGCTCTCGAGTTCAAAAATAGAGTCGCACACGCTGTCTGTTTTAGTTGATAACGAACCTGGCGTGCTTGCGCGCGTCGTTGGTCTGTTTTCTGGCAGAGGCTATAATATTGAAAGCTTGACGGTCGCAGAGGTGGCGCATGCAGAGCATCTCTCGCGCATCACAATCGCAACCTCAGGCGCGCCTGAAACGATCGATCAAATTCATCATCAACTTGAACGTTTGGTTCCTGTCCATCAAGTCACCGATTTGACAACCTCGGCCCGCTCGCTTGAGCGCGAGCTTGCGATGGTGAAAGTGCGTGGCCGGGGAGAAAATCGGGCTGACGCCTTACAATTAGCCGAGGCTTTTCGCGCCCGGATCATCGATGCAACGACAGAGAGCTTTATTTTTGAACTCTCTGGGAAGCCTGGAAAAATCGATGAATTCGTTGATTTGATGCGCCCAATTGGGCTTGTAGAGGTCTCGCGAACGGGCGTAGCGGCGATTTCGCGGGGGCCAGAGCCCATCTAACGAGAATTTTGACCTTCGCGGCGCCGCCGCGTAGAAGATGCCCGCACAGGGATTTATGGCGGCTTCCCGGCCGTCCCAAGCCGTTATCGGCATGAAAACACCAGAGGAAAAGAAGCATATGCGCGTTTATTACGATCGGGACGCCGATATTAATCTGATCAAAGGCAAAAAGGTCGCCATCATTGGCTACGGCAGCCAAGGCTTCGCCCATGCGCTGAATTTGAAAGACAGCGGCGTTAAGGAATTGGTCGTGGCGCTTCGCCCGGGTTCCGCATCGGCGAAAAAAGCTGAAGGCGCTGGCATCAAAGTTATGACTGTCGCCGAAGCCGCCAAATGGGCCGATGTGGTTATGATGCTCACTCCGGATGAGTTGCAGGGCGATATCTACAATAATGAACTCGCTCCGAATTTGAAAAAAGGCGCCGCCTTACTCTTTGCGCATGGCCTCAACATTCATTTCAATTTGATTGAGCCGCGCGCAGATCTCGATATTGCGATGGTTGCGCCAAAGGGTCCAGGCCATACCGTCCGCGGAGAATATCTTAAAGGCGGCGGCGTGCCGACGCTTGTCGCCGTTCATCAAGATGCTTCAGGCAATGCAAAGCAAATTGCTCTCTCTTATGCATCTGCAAACGGTGGTGGCCGCGCGGGCATCATTGAGACAACGTTTAAAGAAGAGTGTGAAACAGATCTCTTTGGCGAACAGGTCGTTCTCTGTGGCGGATTAGTTGAATTGATCCGCAATGGCTTTGAAACACTCGTCGAAGCAGGTTATGCGCCAGAGATGGCTTATTTTGAATGCCTGCACGAAGTAAAACTCATTGTCGATCTTATTTATGAAGGCGGCATTGCGAATATGAACTATTCTGTGTCGAATACGGCGGAGTATGGCGAATATGTCACCGGACCCCGCATCATTACCCCTGAGACGAAAGCGGAAATGAAGCGTGTCCTTGAAGATATTCAGACCGGTAAATTTACCCGGGATTGGATGCTGGAAAATAAAGTTAATCAGACATCCTTCAAGGCTGTTCGCGCGCGTCATAACGCCCATCCAATTGAAGAGGTTGGCGCTAAGCTGCGGGCGATGATGCCGTGGATTGGTAAAAATAAACTGGTTGATAAAGACCGTAATTAATAAGTAAAGAAAACAAAAAATACGCCCGCGCCTAATCTATGCGCGGGCGTATTTTTTATTCATACGCAATCGATTGAGCGAAGATTGCCTTAAGATAAGTTGATTATTTCTCAGGAAAGATACCGCGGTCTAGCTTAATGCGACGTGGCGTATAAAAATGGATTTATTAGCGTAACATGTCATAATGCTTTTTGTCGCTGTAGGCGGCTTTTAAAGAGATGGAATGATCGGCGCGTGAAGTCTGAGTGCGACATTATTCAAGTTGATCGACTCGAATGTCGAATAACACAGCATAACTGGGCTTTTGAAAAAGAACGCGCGCAAGATATTTTACGCCATTGGCGCCTCTCCTCTGAGCGCAATCCCTCGCTATATGATGGCCGGATATTGCTGGCGCAACGGATCGAGGCGGATCTGAGCGACGCTGAGCGCATATTGCGCGTTGATTTTTTTGAAACCTCTTTTTCAGCATTTATTGCGTGGCGTGATTTTGGCTGGCCGGATAAAACTGTCTTTAATTGTTTTTCTCAGGCGGCTGTTTGTGCGCGTGAGGGCGCCTTTTTATTGGGTCAGATGGCTTTAGATCATTCCAATGCTGGCGCATTCTACTTTCCCTGCGGTAATCCGGATTTATCAGATGTGTGTCCATCCGGGATGGTTGATCTGCGGGCGAGTCTCATCCGAGAATTGCGCGAGGAAACTGGGCTGGAGGCCAGCGAGGGACAAGAAGCGCGCGACTGGGTAATTGTGTTTGATGGTCAAAGAGCGGCCTGCATTCGCCGGTTTGACTGGCCGGTCGCGCATAAAGCGCTTAAAGAGCGTGTCGACGCCTTTCTTTCCGCCCAATCTCAGCCAGAGCTTGCTGGCGTTGTCTTCCTCAAGGATCCGGCGGCGTTAGAGGAAATCGCTTTGCCTCCTTTCATGAAAATTTATCTCAATTCCGCCTTTAGATCTGCGGCTGGGATGAATTTCTGATCCGCGCAGTATAAATTGCCGTCCGAAACGTAACGCCAGGCCTCAAGGTCAATGCTCGAAAGCCCTACCGACGTCCGAACTGGAGAAATCCTCGCTGCTCTTGGCGGCCGGGCAATCGTGCTCGTGGGCATGATGGGTTCGGGCAAAAGCGCAATTGGCTATCGATTGGCCGCGCGCCTGGGTCTGCCTTTTGTTGACGCCGACGCAGAAATCGTCAGAGCTGCAGCAGGCATGCCGATCGGTGAGATTTTTGCAAAATATGGCGAGGCTTATTTCCGTGACGGCGAGCGTCGCGTCATCATGCGCTTGCTCAACGCCGGTCAAATGGTTCTTGCAACAGGCGGTGGCGCCTTTATGGATGTGCGCACGCGGGATCGCATTGCTCAGCGTGGCGTCTCTATCTGGTTGGACGCCGATCTGAAAACGCTCATGAAGCGCGTGAGACGTAAAAATGATCGTCCGCTTCTGCATACTGAAAATCCAGAAGAGACCTTACGCGTGCTGCTAGAGGCGCGTCGGCCAATCTACCAGCTTGCCGATATTCGCGTTCCCTCACATGACGCCCCTCAAGACGCCATGGTGGATGAGACTCTGGATGCGCTCGTGACCGGTCTTGAGAAATTACAAAAAACACGCCCAATCGCGCCTGACAAGGAAATTGCTAGGATCATGACGCATCTTTATCCGCACCGCGCTGCAGGCGATGCGACCGACGCCGCCCATCGCGAGATTATCAAAGTGGGACTTGAGGGTCGCGCCTATGACATTGTGATTGGCGCTAACTTGATCGAAGAGGCTGGCGTGCGAATAGCGGCGTTGGCGCCGGGCGCAGCATGCGCTGTGATTACGGATGAAAATGTTGCGCGTCTTCATCTCGCCAAGCTTGAGAAAAGTCTGCAAGATTCCGGAATTCGCTTTAGCACGATCATTGTGCCCGCTGGAGAGAGTTCAAAATCCTTATCCGTTTATGGTCGCGTGTGCGATGAGGTCCTTGCAGCAAAAATAGAGCGGCGCGATCTTGTTGTTGCTTTTGGCGGTGGCGTTGTTGGCGATCTGGCCGGTTTTGTCGCTGCAAGCGTGCGGCGAGGCTCGCGCTTCGTGCAAATTCCGACGACGCTTTTGTCGCAAGTTGACTCATCGGTTGGCGGCAAAACGGGCATTAACTCAGCCTATGGTAAAAATCTTATCGGCGCATTTCATCAACCCGCCCTCGTGCTTGCAGATGTTGATGTTCTGCGCACGCTGTCGCCAAGAGAGTTTCGCGCTGGCTACGCAGAAGTTGTAAAATATGGCCTGATTGGCGATGCGCGTTTTTTCCAATGGTTAGAGGCGGACGCTGAGGCGGTTTTTCATAGCCGGGCAGAGCAAATTTGCGCCGTAGCGGTTAGTTGCGAAACTAAGGCGAATATTGTTGCGCGCGATGAGCTGGAGCAAGGCGATCGCGCTTTGCTCAATCTTGGCCACACCTTTGGCCACGCCTTAGAAGCGCTCATGCACTATAATAGCGAACGACTGGTTCATGGCGAAGGCGTTGCGATTGGTATGGTTTGCGCCATGCGGTTTTCACAGAAATTAGGTTTTTGCTCCTGGGAGGATGTCGAGCGCGTCGAGCGACATCTTGTAGGCGTAGGTTTGCCAACAAAAATAAATGATATCCCAGGCTGGAGCGATGACGCAGAGGCGATTTTGAAAGCGATGTATCAAGATAAAAAAGTAGAAGGCGGCGCTTTAACCTTTATTTTGACGCATGGCATTGGTGAAGCGTTTATCGCTAAGGGAGTGGATCCTCAGCAAGTGCGCGCTTTTCTGATAGAAGAACTCGAACGGACGTAATTTAAATGCATGGTCTTGAAGCTGGCGGGCCACAGGTCGATATTTGGACGGCGATCCTCATCGTTGCATTTTGCATTTTTCTTTCTGCTTTTTTTTCTGGATCTGAAACCGCGCTGACTGCGGCTTCGCATGCGCGTATGCATACTTTAGAAAAAGAGGGAGATAAGCGGGCGGCCGCTGTGATGCGGCTGTTAAGACAACGCAACCGGATGATTGCCGCCTTGTTGCTTGGCAGCACGCTGGGCAATATTGGCAGTTCCGCCTTCACCACGAGCGTTTTAGTCGTCATCGCGGGAGATAATGGCGCCGTTTACGCCACAATCCTCATGACAGCCTTATTATTGGTCTTTGCAGAAGTTTTACCAAAGACTTTCGCGATTAATCATCCCGATACATTTTCTTTGCGCGTGGCTAAATTTATTGAGCCGTTCGTTTCTATTTTTGGCCCATTATTGGCGGCGGTTGAATTTATTGTTCGGAGCGTTCTTCGGCTCGTTGGCGTGGAGCTCAGTCACGATCGAACAATGCTGTCTCCCTACGAAGAACTTAAAGGCGCGGTCGATATTCTCCATGAAGAAGGCAATGTGGAGCGCGCCGCCCGAGATATGTTTGGCGGCGTCTTAGATCTTCAGGTTTTGCATGTTTCAGACGTGATGATTCATCGGACAAAAATGCGCACCATAGATGCTGATTTATCGCCAGTTCAAATAGTGCGTGAGGTCTTGTCGTCGCCATTTACCCGTATGCCGCTGTGGCGCACGCAATCAGATAATTTTGTCGGCGTGCTTCATTCAAAAGATCTCCTGCGTGCGCTTGACGCCGCTGGCGGCGAGGCGGAGAAAATTAATATTGATGAAGTTATGTCTGAGCCATGGTTTGTGCCAGAGGCGACGACGCTTGAAGATCAACTTGAAGCCTTCCTTAAGCGTAAGACGCATTTTGCGCTCGTCGTAGATGAATTTGGCGAGGTCATGGGTCTCGTGACCCTTGAGGATATTCTTGAAGAAATTGTAGGCGATATTCGCGATGAGCATGATTTAGCCGTTCAAGGCGTTCGCCCACAGCCAGACGGATCCGTTTTAATTGATGGCGCTGTTCCGGTGCGCGATCTTAACCGCGTTATGGCCTGGAACCTTCCAGATGAAGAAGCCACAACGATTGCAGGATTGGTGATCCATGAAGTTGGCGCCATTCCTGAAGCAGGCCAGGTCTTCACCTTTCACGGGTTTAGATTTGAAGTTATGCGGAAAATTCGCAATCGCGTTACGGCGCTAAAAGTGACGCCGCAAGATCTTGCGCAAGAAGACTAGCGCTCAGTCGCAGCCTTAAATTTCAGCCGTAATTGTCGCCTGAAATCCTTGTGGCGGAAAAAGGAAAGCAATATCGCCGCCAAATTGGCGGGTCAAAACATCCTGCATTAAATATTGGCCAACGCCAGACTTGCTGGGCGGCTCGACGATTGGGCCATTCTGCTCGCGCCACAATAAGATCAATCTTTTTTTGCCGTCCTCTTCTTTTTCAATACGCCAATTCAACGTAACGCGGCCTGTTTCATTGGCCAGTGCGCCATGACGAATGGCGTTAGAGAGAAGCTCATGCAAGGTCATACCAAGCGCCAAGGTCACCTCAGAGCGAAGTTCAAGATCTTCGCCCCCAAGATCCACGCGTTCAGCAAGATCTGGACTGCAGCAAGCGAGGGTTATTTCAACAAGTTCCCTTAAGGGCGTGGTTGTCCAGGATTTCTTCACCAATAAGGTTGATATGGCGCCAAGGCATTGCACCCGATCAGAGAGATTGGTGCGAAATTCGCCGATATCAGTGGCTGAGCGCGCTGTGATATTCGTGATGCCTTGCATCATCGCCAGCGCATTATTAACGCGATGATGAAGTTCAAGATTCATTGTGCGACGGTGCTCGTCGGCCTCATCAATTTGCTGTGATACTTCCTGAAGTTTTAGGCGCTTTTGTTTTAGTCGATCATCAATGCGCGTGAGCGTTGCAGCGATCAGGTCGATTTCAATCGCGCCGGTTTTTTGCCATGAAAGTTCCTGACCAAGATCTTGTCCAAGGTAAAGTTTTTCGCTCAGCTCAGCTAATTGGCCAAGCGCTTTATCTTGTCTGCGTTGATTGAACAGAAGATAAATAATTGCCGCACTGGCTAAAGCTAAGGCGATAAAAAGAGCGGGCGGCGTGACGTGAAGCGCAGCGCTTAGATCTGCTGCTTGCGCCTTATCGGACAAAGCAAAGAGCACTAAAGAAAAAGCCCAAAGCAAGACGGTCAGTGATGGCGCGCTTAGTCTTTTTACCAATCCTAAGCCTCCTTTAGGGTTTTTGCGCCGGAGCATTCTTTTAACATCGTTCGACCTAAAACGGTTAAGCTTTATTTGGGCCATTCGTTTCAAGGTCAAGATTCGTCGCGCCATCCACCATGCCAAGATGTTCAGCAAGTTTTGCCCGTGCGCGATTTAGGCGGCTTTTAACCGTTCCAACAGCAATATTGCACACCTGTGCGGCCTCCTCATAGGAGAGCTCGGTAACGCCAATCATGAGGAGGATCTCGCGATGATCTTCTGGTAATTTATTTAAAGCGCGCTGCACGTCCTGCATCGTTAAGCGTGACTCTTGTTCGCCGCCAACGAGGATCTGTTCTGCATGGGTGTTATCGCTATCTTGCACTTCGCGCGCAAGTTTTCGATATTGGTTGAAGTAAGTGTTGCGCAAGATCGTCACAAGCCAGGCGCGGAAATTTGTGCCTAGTGCGAAAGATTCCGTATGCGTCCAAGCCTTAACCAGGGTTTCTTGGACCAAATCATCCGCGACAGTTGTTGAGCCAGAAAGCGATAAGGCGAATGCCCGAAGATAGGGCATTTCCGCCACCATCATATCGGCAAAGGCATTTTCACTCATTTCTTCTCGCGTTGTTTGGCTTCTAGCCGCGCAAGGAGAACGAGGAGTTTGTCCGGCATGGGTTGGTGGACCAAATCGTCGCAAAAGGAACGAAAGACCCTCCCCAATTGGTCTTGGATCTTTGGATCGAGCGCGGGGACGTGTTCGCCCGGGATCCCGGCCTCAGGCCGGCCTGGGCTCGCAGCAGCTTCCTCGGAGGCCTTGTTAGCTTCTTCCCCCATGGTCATCGATTCTTCCAAAAACCTTAAATTTGATGGGATGGACAATCTACATTGATCAGCCAAGGGCGCTCCGTGTTAACAAAACGCGCCAGCTCGCGGAATGTTCCCCCTAGAAGGGCTTTTTCAAGGCGTAAGAGTAGAATATTGCCCTCGAACAGCATAATCTCGCGCACTTGAGGAAATTGTTGAAAGGCCACGGACGTTAAAATGAATATCTCTCAAGAGATTGCGCCACATCTTCCCTATTTGCGTCGTTTTGCGCGCGCGCTGTGCGGCTCGCAAACCAGCGGCGACGCCTATGTCGTGGCGACCTTAGAGGCGCTCATTGCGGATACGGACAGTTTTCCCACCACAATGTCTCCAAAGGTTGGGCTCTATCATCTTTTTATGGCGTCCTGGGCCTCAATTAGTCTGAATGTCAAAGTGGAGGCAGAACTCGACGCAGTGGAAAGCGCGCAACATGCCGTTAGCCAATTGACCCCACGCTCGCGTCAGGCCTTTCTTTTGCGTACGGTTGAGGGCTTTTCGCTTGAGGAAGTTGCCGTGATCTTGTCCATAACCGTCGCGCAAGTTGATGACCTTGTCCTGCAAGCGGGACGCGAAATTGCAGATCGCGTTGCAACGGATGTGTTAATCATCGAAGATGAAGCATTGATTGCTCAAGACATTGAATTTATTGCGCAGGATTTAGGCCATCGCGTGATTGGCGTTGCGCGAACGCATCAGGAAGCATTAGCTCTTGCTCAAACGAAACGACCTGGTCTTATTCTTGCCGATATTCAACTTGCAGATGGCACGTCAGGATTGAATGCTGTTAATGAATTGCTGCAATCTTTTAGCGCACAAGTCATTTTCATCACCGCATATCCAGAAAGATTGTTAACTGGCGAGCGGCCAGAGCCGGCCTTTCTGATTAGTAAGCCCTATAAAACCGATGTTGTGAAAGCGACAATCAGTCAGGCTTTATTTTTTGATCGCAAAGCGCTGGCCTAACAGCTAAAAATCCAATGTCTGACATCTCCCTCATGATCCATGGCGGGGCGGGCGTTGTGCGCGAGCCAGAAAGATTCGACAGCGCGTTAAGGCGGATAATCACGCGAGGCGCAGAATTATTAGAGTCCGGCGGTGAAGCGCTAGACGCCGTTGCTCTGTGTGTGCAGTTGCTCGAAGACGACCCACTTTTTAATGCGGGGCTTGGCTCGGTGCTCAATGCGCAGGGCGTTGCAGAATGCGACGCCGCCATTATGGATGGTCGAGATTTATCGGCGGGCGCCGTCGCAGGTGTTGGATGTGTCAAAAATCCGATACTTCTCGCGCGCGCAATTATGGAGAAAAGCGATCATGTCTTTTTGATCGCTCCGGGCGCAGAAGAGTTTGCGCGCGCGCAGGGTATTTGTTGCGTGCCTGCGCGTTATTTTCAAACGCAAGAGCGCCTAGCTCAACTTGCCCGCGTAAAAGAAAAATCTGCGACAGCTCTAGATCATGACGCTGAAGAAACAAAAAAACTTGGCACAGTTGGCGCCGTTGCGCGAGATCAGAGAGGAAATCTTGCTGCAGCAACGTCAACTGGCGGGATGACGAATAAATCTTTTGGTCGCGTTGGCGACTCAGCTGTTTTAGGCGCAGGAGTTTTTGCAGATAACGCCAGCTGCGCTGTTTCTTGCACAGGCGTTGGCGAGCATTTCTTACGCATGTCGCCTGCCCGCACGGTCGCTTTTCTTATCGAAGATCTCGCTATGGATACGCAAAGCGCAACGCAGGAAGCGCAGCGTCGGCTGGAGGCAAAGATCCAAGGCGTTGGCGGGATGATCGTCATTGGCAAGGATGGCGTTTGCGCGCGCGCAAAGAACACCCCTTCCTTACTAAGCGCGACGGCTTACAATGGCGCGATTACAATTCAGTTAGCTTAACCGCTTAAGATAAGAATTACGCCAATTTACGGGTGGCTTCCTTAAGCCAGGCGCGCGTCTTTGCGTCAGCGAGAGGCGAGAGAGTTGCGTATACTCGCGCATGATAGGCGTTAAGCCAGTTCAATTCCTCAGGCGTGAGAAGCTCGCGGGCAATGCAATTAAGATCAAAGGGTGCAAGCGTGATTGTTTCAAAGCCATATGTCTCGCGTTCGCCGCCCTTTATTTCTCGTTTTTCTACAATCACGAGATTCTCAAGGCGGATCCCGTATTCTCCTGCACGATAATAGCCTGGTTCGTTAGAGAGGATCATGCCAGGCTGCAGGGGCGTCGCGCTGACTTTGGAAATACGTTGTGGTCCTTCATGCACGGAAAGATAAGCGCCTACGCCGTGTCCGGTGCCGTGATCAAAGTCCAGTCCCGCTTGCCATAAAAATTGTCTCGCAAAGGCGTCAATTTGTGCGCCAGAAACGCCTTTTGGAAAAATCGCGCGCGCAATGGCGATATGGCCTTTTAGCACGCGCGTATAATGATCTTTAAATTGTTTAGACGCTGCGCCAACAATCACTGTGCGGGTTACGTCAGTCGTGCCATCAAGATATTGTGCGCCGCTGTCTACAAGATAGACGCCCTTTTTGATCGGCAAGTTTGATTCTGTTGTGACGCGGTAATGGGGGATCGCCGCATGTTCTCCAAAGGCGGAAATTGTTGGAAAGGAAATATCGCGTAACTCGCCATTCTCGCGACGAAATGTTTCAAGCGCTTGAGCGGCGGAAATTTCAGTGAGCTTCCCAGCGGGCGCTGTATGCGCAAACCACGCAAGAAACTGCGATAATGCGAGTCCATCGCGAATATGCGCCTGTCGGGCGCCGTTGATCTCTGCGTTATTTTTGATCGCTTTAGGCAGCGAGATAGGATCAAGCGCAACATTAGCGACGCCGCCAGCCGCGCGAACTGTTTCGACCAAGAGATCTGGAGCCGTCGCCGCATCAAACAATATCTGTGCGCGCTTTTTTCCCCAACGGCGCAGCTCTTGTAAGAGTTCTTTTGACGGATGAAGAGAGAGGAATTTTTGTAATTTTGGTTTTATTTTTGGATCGACTTTTTCAGGATCAATATAAAGCCGGGGGAGCCCTTTTTTAGGCACGAGAGCAAAACATAGCGCTATGGGCGTATGCGCCACATCTGCGCCGCGGAAATTAAATAACCAAGCGATTGCATGTGGATCTGAAAGAAGCGCGGCGTCATGATCGCCAAGATTGACGCGTAATTGCGCAAGCTTCTTCTCGACGCTTTGCCCCGCGAGCTGCGATGGATAGATAAAAATGCGACCTTTGGGTTCGGCTGGGCGGTCGCGCCATAATGCATCGATTGGGTTCTCGTCTAAGGCAACCAGCGTTGCGCCTTTTTCAGCGAGTATTTTTTTGAAGCGCTCAATTTGCGCGCTGGTGTGAAGCCAAGGGTCGTAAGCAATATGCGCTCCGGGACGGGCATGATTGGCGAGCCAGTTGGCGGGAGAGATTTCGGAAATATCAAGCGGCGTAAATAAGCGCGCATCAATTTCTTGTCGCACTTGAATGACATAACGGCCATCAACAAAAATGGCGGCTTGTTTGGATAAAACAATGGCAAAGCCGGCGGAGCCGGTGAATCCAGTGAGCCAAGCGAGACGTTCGGCGCATTTGGGGACATATTCATTTTGATGCGCGTCTGCGCGGGGAATGAGAAAGCCGTCGAGCTTGTGCGACTTGAGCCAGCCGCGCAGACTTGAAAGACGCGCTTGGCATTCTAGCGGCGCCGCCTCATCAACAAAGTTTTGAAATTTTGCTTCGAACATATCTGCAAGCTAGTGGCGAAGACGGCTTCCGGCAACCGTCAGTCATCATAATCGTCATCATCTTCGTATAATATTGGACATGAGCCGTTGCGACTAAGCCGTAAAGTCGCCCAGCCATCGATATCGCCGCGCTGCGCAAGGAAAAAATTTTGCGCGCGATAAGCGGCTAAAACGCCGGGTACGTCTCGGCCCAAAAGGCCAGAGAGCACGAGCTCTGCGTCAAAACTCGCGGCTTGGGCGATCGCCGGAGCGAGTAAACGCAGGGGCTTTGCCAGAATATTGGCGAAAATTAAATCATATTGCCCAATGAGCCTTGGGTGACGCAGGCCTGCCGCCAAGACAGGGCGGACAAAAGCTCCAGCGCCGTTGCGCTGAGCATTCACACGCGCGGTATCTACCGCGACCGGATCTATGTCGCCGCTTGCGACAGCTTGTCGAAGCAGTCGCGCCGCAGCAATCGCCAAGACGCCCGTGCCTGTTCCAACGTCGAGAATTTGTCGAGGGCGGCGGCGTTTTAAGATCTGGTCTAGTGCGCGCAAACAACCAAGCGTCGTACCATGATGGCCAGTGCCAAAAGCCAAGGCTGCTTCAATTTCAACGCTAATGTCGTTGGGTCGTTTATGTGCGCGGTCATGTGCGCCATGCACGAGAATACGCCCAGCGCGAACAGGTTTGAGGCCAGAGAGCGCATTTTGCACCCAATCTTGCTTTGCAATTTGCGAGAACTGAGCGTGTTGCGCGGTTTCCTCATCGCTGACGGCGGCGATTAAGTCTCGGATGCTTTGTTCATCTGGCGCTTCCGCAAAATAAATTTCTACCGCCCAATAGGCGCCATTCTCTTCCTCAAAAGCCGCGGCGGCGGTTTCTGTGGGGTCAAATGTCTCAACAATAATGTCGGCGACGGCGCGGGCGCGCCGTTCGTCGCAGGTCAGGCGCAAGACGTGACTGGCGCCATTGGGGGGAAGGCCTTCGAGCATCTTGCGCGCTTACCATGCTGAGGGGGCGGGCGTCACCTTTGCCCCTGGCGCGCTGGGCTGTATGTTGCCGCTTCGCCCTCTAGCCAAACGAGGCCCAGCTTAGGGACATCGCAGTGTCGCAGAAAGTGTCGATTTGTCTGTTGGGCCCAAAAGGGGCGGGGAAATCCTCCCTGCTGGGGTCATTGGCTGATTGTGTCGGCCAAGGAGCCTATGGCTATTCGCCGAATTTTCATCCTGTTCTTCAGCCCATCAGCCAAGTCGACTTTCTAAAAGGGCCGATTGATCGGCATAGAGCAGATTTCCTCACGCATACGCTCTCGCCCTATGAGCGACTGAAACAAGAGCTCGTCGCGGGCGCCGCAGCAACGAACACGCTCGATACTTATGAATATTATTTTCGGCTTTCTCTGAGCGGGGCTGCGCCGACAGAGTTAACGCAAGCAGGGCCCTGGCTTTTAGAAATCATCGACTCTGCAGGCGACATTGCCATGCCGCCGGAAGGCGCGCAGATTGCATTGCTTGACGATGTGAAAACAAAACTAGCAAAACAAATTTTAGCCAGCGACGCGATTGTGCTTGCTTTGCCTCTGACGCGTTTTGACGAAGCAGAGTGGTCCGGGGCCTTATCTCGGCTGGCGGATCGATTAATGCTCGCTAAGGAAAAAAATCTTAAAAGAATTGTCGTTGCTCTGACGTTTTATGAGCGGCTATTTGTGAACCTTGGACCAGACGCTTTCACTTACGCCTGCGATCCATCTGTCGCGCGCCATATTCTGCGTAAATCGCTACGCAGTTCAAATTGTTTTGATCATATTCGTAAATTAACGACGTCAAATAGCGCGCTGCAGCTCCGCTTGACCGTCTGTTCAACTTTTGGTTTTACCAAGCGTTTTCAAAATCCAAATCTTGACCCATGGCTTGCCGGCGAACAACGTTTTCGTCGAAATGGCCTTGAGGTCGGACGCGCTCATAGTGAATATTGGCGACCCTTTTTAACCGCAGACCCCTTTCTATATGCAGCGCTTGGGCTTGATAGCGCTTTTACATTTTCTTTTGAACAGCTCGAGGGCGAAACTGCAACGCGCCGCGTCGATCCAGCGATTTATTAAAAGAGAACGTTAATTTACTGGAGCGCGAACACGCATTTTGTTTTTTTCCAAACGGTCTCTTAGTTGAGATAGCGCTCTAAACTCGAGGCACGCCGGCGGTAATGATGCGCGGCATTTGGATCGCCGTAAAATGCCTGTGCTCGATCATAGCCCGCGTCGGGATTGGGTGGGAGGCCTTGGGCTTTCGCCGCGCGCGGTCGAACGGCTTGAAATAAACTCGTTTCTATTTGTGAAATAGTTTGATTGTCAGCGATATAGACGCCCTCAGCGTCGATATAGGCGATTTCATCGCGTACGAGGCGATTTAAAATCGCCATAAGATTTTCGCTAACAGCGTCAGAAAGTCTCGTCAGGGATGGGTTTTTTGGATCTATTGCGCTCATCTCTCCCTGCAAGGGTTTTGCAGCGCGTAGTAAGGCCTTCATAGCGCGTATTTCAAGCGCATCATCTTCATCATCCGTTAAATCGATGGGTGCAAGAAATTGTTTTCTTTCCCGCACATCAGCGCTGCGTTTGAAAATTTCAGCCAAGAATTTCATGATGAAGAGAAATAAATCTTGAGCCATAGCCACGCAGATCGCCATATTCGAGTCAGGCGTAAAGCTCCAAAACGCCTCACGCGCCAGCTCGAATTTATTACGCTCTGTTGAATGCTTGCGCAGATAGGCGTCACTCACATTGAGTAGCTCTCGAACATTTTCATCTGTCAGGCCGACGGTTTTTCCCGCAACAACGCAACTGTCGATTGCTGCTTTAGCGGCATTGAAAGCGGCGCTCACAGTTGCGCCATCAGAAGCGGGCGCAGCGCGTATTTTTGAAACGATTGCAGCAAATGTATCGCGCAATCCTGTTTCCATGCCGCATTTTTGATCAAAGCCCACCCGCGCTGCGAGCGTTTCATCTCGGGCAGACAGCAGCTCGCGCGCGGAGCCTTGCGGTTCGCAGGAAAAGTCAGCAGGAACGTCATTCTCCAAGAGATTGGCTTGGCGCGTGGCGATGAGGATAGGATCGCAAAGCGGTTTGGCTTCACGCACCCGCTCCCAGCTTGGGTCAATGCTTAATTGATCTCGGATCGCGACTAAATTGCGCACGGTCGTCTCAAGATCCGGCAAGGCGCCAGACCTTGGACCGGGTCGGCTGGCGGCGTTGGTTGCCGCTTCAGCTTTTTGTCTTAAGGGGATCATTTGCGCCGTCAGCGCGTCCCGGCGTTTGAGCGCATCGATGCGTTCGGTTGTTGGGTTCGTCAGCGTACGGCGAATTGTAGCGATGCGTTTAAGCGCTTCTTCAGCTTTCAATTGATGCATGTGACAATTGGGGCCGCAGGCTGCTCCCATATTGTCAAGACCATGCGCTGCGTCCACAGCAAGCTGCTCCTCCTGACGCACCACTGTTGTTAGCGTATTAATTTCATCCTGTTTCGCCTGAATAATGACTTCAAGATCTGCAGCGCTTTTTTCTAACGCAGCGATTTCAGCGCGCGCATCTTCTAATTGACGCGTTGCTGTGCGGGCGGTTTCAATTTCTAATGCTGCTTGCCGCGCAGCGCGCGCGAGCGCTTCTTGCTGCGCTTCTTGACCTTTACGAATTGCCTCGCGGAGCGAGGGGCTTGCTTGTCTTGCTGTTTCAATCAGCGCGTCGAGTGAGGCGAGATAACTGCGAAATGATGGAGTCGCGACAATTTTTGTCGATGCCGCTTCATAAACTGCGCTGATTTCGCGCGTTGCAGGCAGAATAACTTCGCTGGCTAATTCCATTGGCTGGAGTTCAGCAACAATTTTGCGCGAGGAGAGTTTAAAAATATTGTTGTAATAAAAGGTGAAAGAAAAGAACGCTGAGATTGAGAACACAAACAAAAACACCGCCGCCGTCACGCTTGTCTTAATGATCATGCGCTCTCGCACGATCCGCCGTCGAACAATCAAAGCGGCCAGCTCCGCCCCGAGCGACCAGGAGGTTGAGGCCAGCATGACCAAGACCGCGGAGGTAGCGACGAGGGCCCCGGCGACGCCGATCCAGTCCCCGGCTTCCTTGCGCATAATATCGATCATGCCCGAGGAGGTGGTGTAGAAAACCCACATCAATACGGGCACAGCGACCATTAAGCCGACCCGGCCCAGGTCAATGTCGCCTTCCCAGAGACGTTTTAAAACTGAAGGCAGGGCCGCAGCTGGCCGGGGCGTGAGGCTGCGGGCTGGCTGCGGCGGGGCGTCTTTGGGGAGGGGGGATGTGCTCATAAGAACCCGTTTAGCTCTGCGCCGCGACGGCTCAAGAGCCTCTCTTGAGGACCTTTGGTCAGAAGACTGAAGGCTTTCTGCCTAAAAAGATTCGTCAACACGCCTCAGATGAGAGACCGAATCGGTCAATTAGGCAAGAGCCGCCGATGACCAGGGGGAGGAGCCGCCGAGGGGCTTGGATTCTGGGCGTTCGGGACGTCGGGATTTCCCTTACCGGCGCAATCATGGTAGGGGAGCGGCTGGCGTGACGCTCGCGGCCGATTCCGCGCCGGCGCCTATTGTCTCGCAGTCCCTTGAAGGCTCGCGCACCACAACAGGAAATAGCCGTGTCCATACCATTCCGCTACGTCGCGAAGATAGGCAGTTATATCATCAAGCAGCATCTGATGGGCGTGAAGCGTTATCCGCTTGTGCTCATGCTTGAGCCCTTATTTCGGTGCAATTTGGAATGCGCCGGTTGCGGTAAGATTGATTATCCAGATCACATTCTCAATAAGCGTCTTTCCGTCGAAGATAGCCTCGCTTCAGTAGATGAATGCGGCGCCCCTGTGGTCGTTATCGCCGGCGGCGAACCGCTCCTGCACAAAGATCTGCCTGAAATTGTTGAGGGCATTATCGCGCGCGGTAAATTCGCTATTGTCTGCACCAATGCTCTGTTGCTGACGAAAAAAATTGATCAATATAAACCCAGTCCATATTTCACCTGGTCGATTCATCTCGATGGCGATAAGGAGATGCATGATAAAGCGGTTTGCCAAGAAGGCGTCTATGAGCGCGCGGTAGAAGCGCTGCAGCTCGCAAAGTCTAAAGGCTTCCGTGTAACGACAAACAGCACCTTCTTTGCTGACGCTGACCCCGAGCGCGTTGCGAAATTCCTCGACGATACAACCAAATTAGGCGTCGATGGCATGACTGTTTCGCCAGGCTATGCCTATGAACGCGCGCCGGATCAGACGCATTTTCTCAATCGTCAGCGCACAAAAGAATTGTTTCGTTCTATTCTTTCGCGCGGTCGGGGCGGCAAGGCTTGGGCTTTCCAGCAATCTGGTCTGTTTATGAATTTTCTTGCCGGCAATGAAAGCTATTTCTGTACGCCTTGGGGCAATCCTTTGCGCACAGTCTTTGGGTGGCAGCGCCCCTGCTATCTGCTTGGCGAAGGTTACGTGCCGACATTTAAGCAGCTAATGGAAGAGACAGATTGGGACGCTTATGGCGTCGGCAATTATGAAAAATGCGCAGACTGCATGGTTCATTCCGGATTTGAAGCGAGCGCTGTAAATGACGCCGTCCGCCGTCCTTGGAAAGCCGCCGCCGTTGCGCTCTTTGGCGTGCGCACGCAAGGCCCAATGGCTCCAGATATTTCGCTCGAGAACCAGCGCCCAGCGGAATATGTCTATGACGAAAATGTCGCGCGGCTCTCAGAGATCCGCGAGCACGAGGCGAAGCAGCGGGCCGAGCAGCAGTCGACAGCCGCTTAACCGCTTAAAGGCGGCCTGCGAGTCGATGCCTGCGCGAATTAATCCAGCGATCTGACCTGGCGCTTGGAGCAATCCAAGCGCAATTTCCTTGATATCGACATCGCCCTGCGGCGTGATCGCTTTCAGCGCTAGCGGGGGCAACGCACGTTGGGCGGGATCGCTGATCACTCGAAAAGCCACAAAAGGCAGCTGGCGACGGCGCGCAAAATCTGCGGCAATGTGAGATTCCATATCCACCGCCATCGCTTGTGATGTCGCGCGTAATTGCGCTTTTTCTTCAACGCTCAAGACGATTGCGTCCGCGCCGTAAATAGGCCCATTGACGACTTTGTCGCCGCAAGCGCTAATTCCCTGCGTGAGCGCTTGCGCAAATCGTGGATCTGTTGGCAAGCGTTGATCCTTATCTACAATCGCGTCAGCGATCAGGATATCGCCGGCGCGCAATGAAGGATCTAAGCCGCCTGCTAATCCAACGCTCAGCACAGCTGAAAATTTTTGATTTTCTAAGCGCGCAAGTTGCTCGCGTAGATGTTGGACATTCGCCCCACTACAAACAATAACGACGCCCTCGCTTTCACAACAGGCGGCTTCGCGTTGCATGCCTGTAATAAACAAGAGCGGGGCGTTTCGTTGCGCGTCTTGATCGCGATGGCGCCGCCGCATCATTTAACGCGCTGTCGGTTAGAGGCCATATTGAACGCGTTTGCTGTTTGCGCGTTGCAAATTACGATAACGCGCGAGCGCCCAAAGCGGGAAAAATTTCGCATAACCGTGATAACGCAGATAAAAGACGCGTGGAAAACCAGTGGCCGTATATCGCGCTTCATCCCAAAGTCCGGCGCTCGTTTGGTTTTTTTGTAAATAGGCGACGCCCCGGGCGACGGCGGGATGGTCGACTTCTCCTGCCGCCATTAATCCCATTAGCGCCCAAGCTGTTTGCGAGGCTGTTGAGGGCGCTTGTTCATAGCCGCGATATTCAAGCTTATAACTTGAAAGATCTTCGCCCCAGCCGCCATCGCTATTTTGAATTTCAACAAACCAATTCACAGCGCGGCGATAGGCGTCATGCGCATGCGGCAACCCCGCAGCGTTAAGCGCACATAATGCTGACCAGGCGCCATAGATATAGTTGGCGCCCCAGCGGCCAAACCAGCTG
>DHWC01000039.1:36358-36508 GCA_002412985.1 Methylocystaceae bacterium UBA5192
AGCGGCCAAACCAGCTGCCATCTTTTTCTTGTTCGGCTAAAATATAATCGACGCCGCGTTTGAGCGCGTCGCTTGTTTCAATCGTATCGCCAAGCTGTGCAAGCATGGAAACGCAGCGCGCAGAGACGTCCGTCGTGGGGGGATCCAGCA
>DHWC01000039.1:36840-42914 GCA_002412985.1 Methylocystaceae bacterium UBA5192
CGGCGAAGGGAATGTGGTTGAGATAGTCATAATTATTATCTGCGTCGAATGCGCCCCACCCGCCATTTTTACTTTGTAAGCCGACAATCCATTCTCGCGCGCGCCGGATGCGTTCAGCATAGGGTTTCGTCATTTCGCCGCTGGTTAAGCGATCCATCGCCGTAGCGACGACTGCAGTATCGTCAACGTCGGGATAATAGGGATTAGCGTATTGAAACGCCCAGCCGCCAGGGCGCACATCTGGACGTTGCGCCGCCCAGTCGCCTTTAATGTCGAGCACTTGCAAGGGGGCCAACCATTCACAGGCTGCGCGCGCGCCAGCTATTGCGTCTTCATCGCCTGTTTCAAGTAATGCGTGCGCAACAAGAGAACTGTCCCAAATCGGCGATACGCAGGGTTGGCAATAGGCTTCGTCTTCATGGATGACAAGAAGACGTTCAATCGATGTGCGGGCGGCTTGTACGCGCGCATCCTCGGGCGGAACGCCTAAAACATCATACATCAATAATGAATTAGCCATTGCTGGAAAAATTGCGCCTAATCCATCAACGCCGTTGAGACGCTCTGTCGTCCAGTCAACGGCTTGTTGCAGCGCTTTCTCGCGCGTTTGACGCGGAAGATAAGGATCAATTAGGCGTAATAATTTATCGATCTCGCCAAAAATATGCGCCCAAGGCCAGGTTTGATGTTCGCCTCTTGGCCAAACTTTTACATCTTCCGGCGGCGTTGTGAATAATTCACGAATATGCACGCCAAGCGGATTTTTCGCGCGCGGTTTTTTTGTCATCAAGACAAGCAATGGAACGAGCACAGTGCGCGCCCAATAAGAGACCTTATCAAGATGGAAGGGAAACCATTTTGGCAGGAGCATGATTTCAACAGGCATGACAGGAACGCCACGCCAGGGAATTTCGCCATAAAGGGCTAACAATGCGCGCGTGAAGACATTGCTGGTCGCTGCGCCGCCATGCGCAAGAATTGCAGCGCGCGCGCGCGCCATATGCGGCGCATTAATATCATCGCCAATCATTTTGAGCGCAAAATAGGCTTTGACGCTCGCGCTAATATTGAAATCGCCGTCTTGATATAAAGGCCAGCCGCCATGCGCCCCTTGCGTGCGGCGCAAATAGACAGCGATCTTTCTTTCAAGTTCAGCATCGACAGGCTCAGCGCGATAATGGCGCATTAAGATATATTCAGCAGGGATTGTGCAATCCGCCTCAAGCTCAAAACACCAGTGGCCGTCAGTCTTACTTAAGTTGAGCAGCGCGCGCTTGGCGTTTTGAATGCTTGTTTCAAGCTCGGTGGCGTTCGTGAGTTCTGCGCTGGGGGCAAGGCGCGCGGCTTCAGTCATTCTTTCAAGCCTCGTGGGTTGCAAAAATCTGTCAATTGGCGTCAGACGCTTTCGCTGACAAGGTCCGCCGCCCGATAACCGGAGCGGATCGTCCCTTCAATGGTCGCGGGCAAACCCGTCGCCGTCCAATCGCCGGCGAGAAACAAATTCTCCCATGCTGTTTTGGCGTCGGGCCGGCGCGCATCTTGGGCGGGGGTCGCCGCAAAGGTTGCGCGCTTCTCTTTCACGATCTGCCATGGCGGCAGATCGGAGGCAAGGTCGTGCGTCGTTGAGATATCTCGTCCAATCGCTCGCGAAACCTCCAGCCAAACCTGGCTGGCTAAGACCTCGCGCGGCGTCTCCATCAGACGGTCCGCGCCGCTAATTGTCACGGAAAGACGATCCTCAAAAGCAAAAAGCCATTCTGATAGACCGTGGACAAGTCCCAAAAGCAGCGGCTGGTCTTTCGGCGGCGTCAGTTTGAAATGAACATTTAAGATCGCCCGGTGATCATTGGGCGCCTGCAGCTTGGGAATCAGTTCTTCCGCCGCCCAGGCGGGGGCTGCGAACACAACGTTATCTTGCGCGCCCACGGAGATCTCTTCTCCGGCAAACCGCAACTGCGTAACGCGATTCTCTGCAAAGACTATTTCTTTCAGCCGCGCGCCAAATTTGGGCGTGATGGCCTGTTGGGCGAGTTTATGCAAAGCGGGCTCAACAAACACCTCGCCCAGTCCTTTTTTTGCAACTAACGGACGACAGGCGCGCCCGCCTGCTGCAAGGGTCTCACGTAAAATTGCGCCTGCAAGAGCGGCGGAGGCTTCTGGCGGTTCAGTGTTGAGAGCCGAGAGCATGACGGGACGCCATAATTTTTCATACAAGGGGCCCTGGCACCGCATGGTTTCGCCGATTGTGGCGTTGCGTTTTGCAAAGAGAAGTTTTGCAGCGTCGAGATAGTCGAGCGGCTGTGTGCCAGGAACGCGTCGATCGTTGAAAAATACCCACCAAGGAAGTTGTGAGTCATTGGGACGCAAGCGCCATCTTGCGCCTGTGGCGAGATCCATAAAATCAAAGGCGCAGGTTTCTGGGCCAATCAGTCCCTCGCTTGTATTTAAGCGGCGGGCATAATCTAAAGCAGCGTGATTGCCGGATAATAAAAGATGATTGCCATTATCAATTGTTAGACCGAGCGTAGCGTCAAAATAAGAGCGTGCGCGTCCACCCGCTAGACGCGCTGCTTCATACAACGCGACTTTTTTGCCTTTATCGCAAAGTCGGATAGCGCAGGAAAGTCCCGCAAGTCCGGCGCCGATGATGTGGGTTGTGCCTGTCACGAGAACAGATAACGCAGGAAAGCGCCTGCAAGTTTCACGCGAGAAACATGTACAGCCGCGCGCGGCGGCGCAAATCCGCGTTTAGTGAGATTATCAAAGATTGAGCGGTAGCCGACAGACATCATATAGGGCGCCTTCAAGCCGCTCTTTGGCAGCTCCCTCATGACGCGATCGGCATGGTCATAGTGCTCACGCGCGCGAAGAACGACCGGGGCGCAGGCGGCTGCAAGATTTCCATCGGCCAAGACAGCGTCAGGAATCTGCGTAGCAATGCCGGCGTCAACCAGACACTCCTGCGGTAAATAGAGACGTCCGCGCATTGCGTCTTCATCTAAGTCGCGCAGGATATTTGTTAATTGCAGCGCGCGGCCCAAGTGATGCGCCAAAAGCCTTGGCCCTTCAGGGAGCTGTCCCTCTTTTTCCTGAGTCAAACCAAAGGCGCGCACAGACAAACGTCCAACAGCGCTGGCGACGCGGTCGCAATAAAGATCTAATTTTTCCCAACTGGGCGCGCAGATATCTTCATCGACATCCATTTGCATGCCGTCGATCACAGCTTCAAAATCAGCCCGATCAAGTTTAAAGCGTCGAACTGCGCCAGCTAGAAAAGCATTGCTTGGCCGAATTTGGCCTGCGTAAAGCGCGTCCAGATCTTCACGCCAACGATCAAGGGCTTTTCGTCTGTCGTCGCGATCGCCCTCATCGTCAGCAATATCATCGACTGCGCGACAAAAAGCGTAAATCGCAAACATCGCGTCGCGACGCGCTGGTTCGAGAATGCGCATGGCCAAGTAAAATGAACTTTTTACAGCAATACCTTGCGTTTGTGGCGCGGTAGCACGCTCATCGATTTGCCAGCTCATCGCGCTGAACCCAATGCAGGGCGCTTGGGGCGCAGCAGACGCCGGCACAAAGCGCCCAGAGCGCCTTTTGCCGCTATCGCTGCAAAGCCTATTTTATTTTCATGGACTTTTTCGCTGAGCGGATCAGCGACGTTAAGGCGCGCAATAAGTTTTTCAGCCAAGGAATGAATCGCCCCAACTTCCATCGCCAGGCGCGTATCGCAAATTAAATCTGCAAAGGGCTGTGCGGTTTCGAGTAGCTTCTTTGTTTTATGATTAAGCTCAGCAATCGTTGCGCGCAGCGCTGGCGCAGCTACCTTGGCTCCGAGCATGTCAATATGCGCATCGTGCTTTTCAAGCGTATCGCGCGTTAGATAGACGCGATTGAGCATTTGATAATCTTTTCCGCAATCCTGAAGATGATTGATAATTTGGAGCGCTGCGCAAAGCGCGTCATTTGCCGGCCAGGTGCGGGCTCTATCTTCGCCATGTACATCGAGTACGAACCGTCCCACCGGCATGGCTGAATAACGACAGTAATCGATTAGATCATCCCAGTCGTCGTAGCGCAGCTTTGTCACGTCGCGTCGAAAAGCGATCAGAAGATCGCAAGCGTGTTGTCGGTCGAGATTGCGTTCTTGGCAGATCTCGCGCAAGCGCGCTGCCACGGCTTCCTCGGGGCCCCTTCCCATTAAAGCGGCTTCAAGTCGGTCGAGCAGGGTTATTTTTTCAGCGCCGCTCAGCGTAGGATGATCGGAAATATCATCCGCTGTACGAACGAAATCATAAAATGCCATAACAGGCGCGCGATGGCGCGGCGCAAGTAGGATCGATGCGACTGGAAAGTTTTCGTCTCGGTGGGTTTTGCCCGAGCCTGTGTCGGCAATGTCCATCATGTCGCCGCGGGAGCCTCAATTAAGGGGCGGTAACCCGCCTGAATGGCGCAGTCCTACAGCAGCTCGTTAGCGCTGGCAAAGCCCCGCCTGGGTTTTAAGCAGGTAAATCACCGAGCCGAAGCAATTTCATCGATGATTGCGGCGGCTGCGGCGCGAGGATCCTGGGCGCGCGTAATGGGCCGTCCGACAACGATGTGGTCTGCCGTTGCAGCAATTGCTTGTGCGGGCGTCAAAACGCGCTTTTGATCGCCCAATTGAGCGCCGGCGGGTCTCACCCCTGGCGTCACGAGCAGCATGTCTGGGCCGACACAGGGACGAATGGCGGCTAGTTCTAGCGGGGAGAGAATGAGCCCGTCGATATTGGACGCGCGCGCCTGCTGCGCCCGACGTTTAACAAGCGCCTCAACGCCATAGGCGTAACCAGCCGATTCAAGATCGGCATCGTCATAGGAGGTCATCACAGTAACGGCGAGTAGTTTTAGTTTTGCGCCTGCGCCTGTTCGCGCAGCAGTCATTGTCTGGGGGTAAGCGTGCACAGTCAGGAAGTCGACGTCTAACCGCGCGATTTGTCGGGTGGCGCGTTCGACGGTTGCGCCAATGTCATGCAGCTTTAAATCGATGAAGATTTTTTTGCCTTGCGCCTTGAGTTCACGCGCAAGATCCAGGCCGCCGCCATAGGCGAGCTCCATGCCAATTTTATAAAATACAACTGTATCGCCAAGTTTTTGTGTGAGCGCGCGGGCTGTTGCAACATCCTCAACATCTAGCGCAACGATTAAGCGTTCGCGCGAGGCTTGAGAGATCATGATGCGGGCCGACCGCCATGGCCAGCTTTCCGGTAGCGCCATACTCTGGCGGGGGGAATGTTAAGCAGGATCGGGGCGGAACCTTTTCCCACATAGGCGCCAGTGATGCTATGGGCATGCATCGGCATGGGCGATTTTGTTAGGCCATAGGTAAATTGAATAAAAAGACCGTCCGGGCCCATCAGTTCAAAGGCTTGATGCAACAACTCAACGCGATCGCGTTCAGGTCGCACAAGGAGCGGAAGACTGGAAACAACTGTGATGGGTTGCGCGGACAATTTATTTTGTAAGGTATTTTTTAAACTATAAGCATCGCCTTGAACAATCTGAACGCCGGGATAGCGCTCAGCAAGCAAGTGACAAAAGCCTTGCTCATATTCAACAAGCACAAGACGCTCTGGCGCAATGCCGCGGGCAAGAAGCGCTTGTGTGACAGGGCCCGTGCCAGGTCCTAATTCGATAATAGGACCTTCTTTTTTTAAATCGACGTAGCTTGCCATTGCCTTTGCCAATGCAGGGCCAGAGGGCGAGACAGCGCCGATGAGACGCGGATTTTCGACCCATTGACGAATGAAACGGGCGCTATCTGCAAGGGAGCTCTTTTTTTGCTGCACGGCCAATGCTCTCGTATGTTTTGTCGTAGTCTATCGCTTGTTCTGCAAGCCATGACGCATTTAAACAGAAATCGCTTATTTCCCAAATAATTCTTTCATGCGGGCAAAAAAGCTCATCGCCTCAGGATGCGTATCGTGAGAGGACTCATGTTCAAATTCGGCGAGTAATTCTTTTTGTCGTTTGGTGAGTTTTTGCGGGGTTTCAACGCTCAGTTGCACATGAAGATCGCCGTAATCGCGACCGCGCAA
>DHWC01000014.1 GCA_002412985.1 Methylocystaceae bacterium UBA5192
GTCACAATCGACTCACAAGGCTATATGAAAGATCACCATCACTCAGGGCCTGGCATCCGTTGCGTGATTTCAGGCGAATTAACCTATGTTATAAATAACCAAAAATCTTTGTATAAAGCTGGAGATTGCTTTACTGAACGGGGAGACATTACCCACACCTCAGCAAATCCAAAAAGAAAACCTGTTAAACTGCTTAACTTTGAATTGCTGCCCAACTCAGTAAAAGATCATGAAAACTCTCTGCTGCCTGTGCGCTAGAGCCATTAATGAAATGACATATTATAACGATTGCCCTAGCCGACCGGCCAAATCACAAATAAATTGCCAAGCGACCCGTCCGGAACGCGCGCCACGCGTGATCGACCATTCTAACGCCTCAGATCGAACAAGCTCTGGCGAAACGGCAAGTTTATAATGATCAACATACGAAAAAACCATCAACAAATAATCATCTTGACTGCAGTTATGGAAACCAACCCAAAGGCCAAAGCGATCTGAAAGCGAGACTTTCTCATCAATCACCTCATTTGGATTGATTGCAGTGGCGCTCTCATTCTCCATAATATTTCGTGCGATAAGATGACGTCGATTTGTCGTGGCGTAAAAAATAACATTTTTTGGCCGCCCCTCTACGCCGCCATCTAGCGCAGATTTAAGCGCTTTATAGGTCGTCTCTGATCCTTCAAAAGAAAGATCGTCACAAAACACTATAAATCGAAAGGATGACTGGGAGAGAGTTAATAATAGATCAGGCAGCGCATCAATATCTTCTCGGTGAATCTCTATTAATTTTAGCGTGCCTCTATTGGACAAAGCGCCGTGAACTGCCTTTATTAAAGATGATTTGCCCATGCCTCTTGCTCCCCAAAGGAGGGCATTATTTGCTGAAAATCCCTGAGCAAAGCGTTGTGTATTATTAAATAAAATATCACTTTGCTGTTCAATCCCCTTTAGGAGAGCTAATTCGACGCAATTAACACTGACAACTGGATGGAACTCCCCACCCGATGATCTTCGCCAAATAAAGGCGTCCGCTGATGAAAAATCAGGCTTTGGGGCTAAAGGGGGCGCGAACCGCTCGACTGCTTCCGTGAGGCGTAAGAGATAAGCTGCGATATCCTTTTTTTTCATCTCTTAACTCACCAAGCTCGTCGTTAATCTAACTAGATCTATACGCCAATGATTTTGTTGTCTATTTTGATTTATTCCATAAGCTTATTTTTTATAAGGAGGCGCTTTTGGAAGCTGAGGCCATAATTAACAATCTCAAAATTATTATTTCTCCTCTCGAGCGAACACAAGCAGAACTTATCCTCACCCAAATAATTGAACAAGATGAACAAACCAAAGCCATATTTTTTGACCTCTTCACAGACAAGCCTAATGCTCGTGACTTTTTATTGGGCGTTTTCAGCTCATCAAAACATCTCGCACATCTTGCATTAAAGGACCCCCATCGACTCTTACGCGTCATCTCGATGGATCCTGAAAAGCAAATAAGCAGACTGATTGAAACTACCCAAAGTGAAAACTTAATGGACGAAGCAAAGCTAATGCATAAGCTTCGTCTTATAAAAGCTGAAGCTGCGATGATTATTGCACTGGCTGACCTAGCCAAGACTTGGGATACCTTAAAAACAACTCACGCTCTGACTTTAATTGCTCAAGCCGTTCTATCCGCTGCGATAAAATTTACATTGCGTGAGGCGACAATAACAGGAAAAATTGAGCTATCGGACATAAGAAATCCTGAACGCGGCAGCGGATGGATTTTTCTTGGTATGGGAAAGATGGGCGCCTATGAATTAAATTACTCATCAGACATTGATCTAATCGTCTTTTTTGATCGGCGACGCGCCCGTCTTCTCGAGCCCGACGCTGACACTGAATTTTTTGTAAAAATGACAAAAAGAGTTGTAAAAATTATAAATGACTACACGGAAAATGGTTATGTATTTCGGATTGATTTACGACTTCGCCCAGACCCAAGCGCAACGCCAATAGCCTTGCCGCTCGAAGCAGCGATGAATTATTATGAAAGCATGGGACAAAATTGGGAGCGGGCTGCATTTATTAAAGCCAGACCAGTAGCAGGAGATTTGCAAGCTGGCGAAAATTTTCTCAAAGAGCTTGCCCCTTTTATTTGGCGAAAGAACTTTGATTTCGCAGCAATCGCGGATGTCCATTCTATTAAGCGACAAATTCATGCTCACAAAGGGCATGCCTCAATTACGGTGAACGGTCATAACATCAAGCTTGGCAAAGGCGGCATCAGAGAGATCGAGTTCTTTGTTCAAACACAACAACTCATTCTAGGCGGCAGAAATCCAGAACTCAGAGGCCGCGAAACACTAAAAATGCTAGAACAATTAATGAGAAGTGGCTGGATTGAAGAAAAAGCCTATAATGAACTTAATACGGCTTATATCTTTTTACGTGATGTTGAGCATCGCATACAAATGGTTGCCGATGAACAAACGCATTGTTTACCTGAGACTGATGAAGGCGTCTCTATAATTGGTAAAATGATGGGCTATACCGGCTATGACGACTTTGCACAAAGCTTAACTTATCAACTGACTATCGTACAAAAATATTACTCGCAGCTTTTTGAAAAATCACCCGAATTAACAACCACTGGCGGAAATCTTGTTTTCACAGGAGATCAAGACGACCCCGAGACATTAGCCTCCCTTAGACAAATGGGATACCAAAATCCCAAAACAATTACTGAAATTATTCGAAGTTGGCACTTTGGCCGATATCCAGCTACCCGCTCTACGATCGCGCGTGAGCGGCTAACAGAACTCACACCAGCGCTGTTAGAACGGATTGCACAAACCCAAAATGCTGACCAAGCATTTATTGCATTTGATAATATGATTAAAGGATTACCTAGCGGCGTACAACTTTTTTCACTCCTTGCAGCTAATCCAAAGCTACTGACACTCCTATCCGCTATCCTTGGCGCGTCGCCAAAATTAGCTGAAACGATTTCACGTCGTCCACGTATCTTCGGCGCTTTATTGGAACCAGAATTCTATAAAAAAACACCGACCAGCACTGAACTCATTGAGCGTCTCTCGTTACAAATAAAGGCAGCGAGTAGTTATGAAGAAAAATTAGATCGTGCAAGAATATTTGGTCAGGAACAAAAGTTTCTGATTGGCGTACGTATCATCACCGGATCAATTTCTGTGGCCGAAGCGGGCGCAGCCTATACAAATTTGGCGGAAGTTATTCTACGCGAATTATTTCACCATGTTTTGGAAGAATTTTCACGTGAAAATGGTTATATTGAAAACGGAGAAGTCGCCGTCATTGCAATGGGAAAATTAGGCGGCTTTGAAATGACGGCCGCCTCAGACCTAGATCTAATCCTCATCTACAAGGCGGATCCCACAGCCTCATCGATCGGCTGTGAAAAAGGACTACCAACGCCCCATTATTATGCCCGCCTCACACAACGCCTTATCACCGCCCTCTCCGCTCAGACAACAGAAGGCATTCTCTATGAAACAGATTTCCGGCTTAGACCTTCTGGAAACAAAGGACCTATTGCTATCAGCATAGAAAGATTTATTGACTATCAAGCTAATGAGGCCTGGACATGGGAGCATATGGCTTTAACGCGGGCGCGCGTAATTGTTAGTTCCAGAGACTTTAATACTCTTGCAGAGAAGGCCATTCGTGATGTTCTTATCCGGCCTAGAGATCCCACAAAATTAAAAAATGACATCTTATCAATGCGCCAGCGCTTAGCTTCTGAAAAAAATAGCGCTAACGCATGGGAGTTAAAACAAACAGCGGGAGGCGTAATAGATATTGAATTTATAACTCAATATCTGCTCCTTCTTCATGGAGCGCACCATCATAATATTTATTCAACAACAATCACTACCGCCTTAACGAATCTATCAATCGCTCGCCTGATAGCGCCCAATGTGGCGGAAAATTTAATTCAGGCTTTCCAACTATACCAAGGCCTAACCCAGATTATTCGCCTTTCGATTGACGAAACGTTCAATAGAGAAAAGTCGAGCCTTGGCCTCGCTCAATTACTTCTCGTCTTTACCAGCTCCCCGGACCTGTCGCATCTTGAAGCCTGTCTAATTGAAAAGGAACGCCAAATACGGGAGATATTCATTTCTTTTTTGGGAGAAGTTACTGAATAAGCTTTTAATTTAAATTGACAGTTGTCGAATGACCCTCCCTGGCATAGAAACGCCCAATTCAGAGGGTTTAAAACGCCCCGTCTGCTTTGCATCCAATAAACGTTCCAATTATGCCCCATCAGCCGGAGATTACTGATGTCTGACACAAAGAATCGTAAAAAAATTCCTACTACCCTCCTCTTTGGGGCCGCAAGCATAGCGCTCCTTCTTGCTTCAAGTAGCGCACCGGTTCATGCCAAAGCTTTAGCAAAGGTCAATGGGGTAGAGATTACCGACGAAGATCTGAAACTAGCCATGGATGACCTTGGCCCAGGTATCCCGCGTCAACTCGAAGGAAAAGCGCGAGAGAGCTACGTTCTTGATTTTTTGATTGATGAGCAGCTTGTCGTTCAAAAGGCTCAAGCTGATAAATTATCGGAAACGCCAGATTTTGCAAAAAAACTTGCCTATCTTCGAGATAAAGCATTGATGGAAACACTTCTGAGCAATATTGCAAAATCAGCCGCAACAGAGCCCGCAATCAAACTCGCCTATGATGAAGCGGCTAAAAACCAGAAGCCTGATACGGAATTTCACGCTCACCATATCCTTCTGCCAACGGAGGAAGAAGCTAAAACTGCGCTTAAGCGGGTAAGGGGCGGAGAGGCTTTTGATAAGGTTGCAGGCGAACTATCAAAAGATCCCGGCGCAAAGGGCGGCGATTTAGGCTGGTTTACCAAAGATCGCATGGTACCCGAATTTGGTGAAGCGGCCAGCAAGCTTGAGCCCGGACAGATTTCCGAACCCGTCAAAACTCAATTTGGATGGCACATTATCAAATTGGATGAAAAACGACCAAAAACATTCCCACCTCTTGATCAGGTAAAGGATCAAGTGGCTCGCTATGTTGTGCAGAAGGCGCAAAGTGAATTAGTTGTAAAATTACGCGAAGGCGCAAAAATTGAACGATTAGATCAGCCGCCTGAAACTACAAAGCCAGAAGACAAGAAGAAATAAATCTTAAATGTGTCGACGCTTTATAAAGCGTCGACACATGATTGTAATAAAAAATTTATATCCTTTTATAAATTACTCAATTTAACGATTGACGAGATAAACACAATCAAGGCTATCTATCATGGCGCAACAATCAACACTTTCACCTCTTGCTCCTAAATCTGCGCCCACTATCGCGCCGTTAGAGGGCGTACGCTTTGCAACTGGTGCAATTGGCATACGTTATACAGATCGTCCTGATGTGATGCTCGCTTTACTCGATGAAGGAACGACGGTTGCTGGCGTTTTCACAAAATCAAAATGCCCATCAGCGCCAGTAGACTGGTGTCGCGCTCAATTAAAAAATGGAAAAGCACGCGCGCTTCTGGTCAACTCCGGCAATGCCAATGCCTTCACTGGAAAGGCCGGG
The DNA here is from genome assembly GCA_002412985.1 of Methylocystaceae bacterium UBA5192. Lineage (GTDB taxonomy): Bacteria > Pseudomonadota > Alphaproteobacteria > Rhizobiales > Beijerinckiaceae > Methylocystis. The sequence goes on from DHWC01000014.1 coordinate 5,581, forward strand.
GCTCGGGCCGTGAAATTATCAGCACAACTTTTAGCTGCAGCAGCTGGGATAAAGGACAAGCATATATTTATAGCCTCAACCGGCGTTATCGGCGAGCCTCTCGACGCCAGTAAGTTTCAAGGAAAACTTGCTCCGCTTATAGCACAGGCCAAACCAGAAAATTGGGCGGAAGCAGCTCGCGCCATAATGACAACCGACACCTTTCCAAAACTTGCCACGCGCAAAGCCGTTATTTCTGGGATTGAAGTGACACTAAGTGGTTTCGCCAAAGGCGCAGGTATGATCGCGCCAGATATGGCGACAATGCTTTCTTTTATTTTTACCGACGCATACATTGAGGCTAAAACACTACAAGCGCTACTCACAAGCGCAACAAAAGGAACGTTTAACGCCATCACTGTTGATAGCGATACGTCGACCTCAGATAGTTTGTTACTTTTTGCAACTGGGGCTGCACGAACGCGCGGATTAGAAAAAATAGATCAGCCAGGCGATAAAAAGCTGACAGGTTTTAAACGAGCCTTAAATGAGCTCATGCTTGATCTCGCTCATCAGGTTGTAAAAGATGGCGAAGGCGCAAGAAAATTTATTGAAATCCAGGTAACCGGCGCAAGCTCATCCAGATCAGCTAAAAAGATTGCTCTATCTGTTGCAAATTCTCCATTAGTTAAGACAGCCATTGCTGGAGAGGACGCAAATTGGGGCCGCGTTGTAATGGCGGTTGGTAAAGCGGGGGAAAAAGCGGAGAGAGATAGACTTTCTATTTGGTTTGGCGATATTCGGGTTGCGCACAAAGGGCTTCGTGATCCTAATTATAATGAAGCAGAAGTCTCTCAGCTCATGAAAAAAGATTTCATCATCGTTAAAATCGATCTAGGAATTGGCAAGGGTGCCGCTAAAGTATGGACATGTGATTTAACAAAGGAATACATCGCTATTAATGGCGACTATAGAAGCTGAAGATTAACATACAGTATTTCAAGATACACTCTAGGCGCTGTATAAAATCTAATCTATTAATAAAGCACTCGATTAGAAGTTCGCATAAAAACTAGAGATACTTCTTAGATTTATAAGCCATCCTGCTCCAAATAAGATTTAAAATTTTGGCGCTAGTAATAAAAAGATAAAACATGGAATAAGTTCATTATCATGAAAATTCTTTATGTTGTCGCCGCCGCATTGATTACTGATAGCCAGGAAATCTTAATTACCCAACGCCCTCCAGGAAAAAATCTAGCTGGATTTTGGGAGTTCCCCGGTGGAAAAATTGATGCGGGAGAAACACCTGAACAAGCCCTTATTCGAGAGCTAGAAGAAGAACTATGCGTTCATACAAAGAAAGAACATCTCTATCCAATTTCTTTCGCTAGCCATAGCTATAATGAGTTTCATCTATTCATGCCTCTCTATGCATGTCGTATTTGGAGCGGCACGGCGCAGCCAGCAGAGGGACAAAATCTTGCCTGGGTAAAGATGCAGGAGTTAAAAAATTTTAGCATGCCTGAAGCGGATATACCCTTGATCGAGCCGCTAATAAAATGGGTAGACCAAAATTAAGTAAGCGGCATCGGCTCTGGTTTTATGAGTGCATATGCTGCCGGTATGGATAATGTCCAAACTAATCCCTCTGGTGGAAAACTTAATGTCGCTTCACCATCTAGCGCTTGTGCGACCAGCCTCTTGATAACTTTATGGCCAAAGCCCTCCCGCGGTGGCGCAACTACGCAAGGCCCGCCGCTCTCACGCCACTCAAGGGTCAATCGCCCATCTTCAATAGCCCACTTGATCGCAATAGCCCCATCGTCCCGAGATAGGCCGCCATGTGCTAGCGCATTGGTAGCTAACTCATGTAAAGCTAAACCAATATTTTGAGCCGCCTCAGGCTTGAGCATCAGCGCAGGGCCATTAATCGCAGCGCGATCGCTTAATTCAGATTTAGGAAGATCTAAACAATAGCCCATCTGCGCTTGGATAAGATCATGCATTGACGCCCCTCGCCAATCCTGAGAGATAAGTAGATCATGCGCCATAGATAAGGCCTGAAGACGCGCACCAAATTTTTTCTGAAATTCTTCAAGCGAGAGTGCGCCGATAGCTGTTTGACGCGCCATCGCCTGCACTACAGCCAATAGATTTTTTGATCGATGAACCAGTTCGCGCAATAATACGCGCACATGATTTTCTCTTTGCTTGCGACCGGTAATATCTCGCGCCGTACCTAAAATACGTATTGCTTTGTCATGGTCAAATATAGTGCGACCGCGAATTGACACCCAACGCTCGACGCGATCCTCTTGACCAATAACGCGATATTCAATCTCAAAGTCGCCACTATTTTCCGGGTCTATAGCCGTTTGAACCGCTTCACGAGAACGTCTTTGGTCTTGAGGATGAATGGCGCTCCGAAACATATCTAAAGTTGCTGGGGTGGACTCGCTCATACCCCACAATTTTCTTACGCGCCCATCAAGATGAACCTCTCCGGTGGTAAGGTTCCAATCCCAAATACCTGTACTCCCAGCATCTAATGCAAGCTGCATTCTTTGCAAGGCATACGCCGGATCATTCATTATTTCATGATCGACATCCGCCAAACTACCACTAACCCCAGCATCAGTCGTTTCAAATTTATTCACGCTGAAACCTTCATATATCGATCAAATATCTACAAGCTCTACAGCAAAAGCTGCTTTTTCCTGAATAAAAGCAAAGCGCGCCTCAGGCTTATTCCCCATAAGCCGCTCAACACAGTCTGCTGTTTCTTCCCGCTCATCATTAACGACAAATACTTTGAGCAAGGTCCGCTTTGTTGGATCCATTGTTGTTTCTTTTAATTGAGCGGCGCTCATCTCGCCTAGGCCTTTGAAACGACTGGTTTCAATCTTACTTTTAGCCGTGAGCTGATGAAGAATAAGTTCTTCTTTATGCTCATTATCACGCGCATAAACCGTTTTTGCCCCTTGTGTTAATTTATACAGCGGCGGCTGGGCTAAATAGAGATGACCTTTTTCAATCAGTTTAGGCATTTGCCTGTAAAAAAAAGTAATTAATAACGAGGCTATGTGCGCGCCATCGACATCTGCGTCAGTCATAATGATGACTTTGTCGTAACGTAGCTCTTCTTCACGATAATGCGCGCCCAGGCCGCACCCCAGCGCCTGGGTTAAATCAGCAAGCTGCTGATTTGCCATTAACTTATCTTTTGTTGCGGAGGCAACATTTAAGATTTTACCACGAAGAGGCAAAACGGCTTGCGTCACGCGATTACGCGCTTCTTTAGCCGATCCGCCAGCGGAATCCCCTTCAACGATGAATAATTCGGACCCTTGAGCTGAGTTGTTCGTACAATCAACAAGCTTTCCAGGCAGACGCAATTTACGTGTTGCTGATTTACGCGCAACATCCTTTTCCGCTCGGCGTCGTAGTCGTTCTTCTGCGCGTTCAATTGCAAAATCTAATAATTTATTTGCCTGAGATGGCGCACTTGCAAGCCAGTGATCAAAAGCGTCGCGTATCGCATTTTCAACTATGCGCGAAGCCTCATTACTCATAAGCCGACTTTTATTCTGACCTTGAAATTCTGGTTCTCGAATAAAAACAGATATCATCGCAGCTGACTGGCCTATCAAGTCATCAGCGGAAACATCCTTTGCCCGCTTTGATTGTCCAATGCGGTCAGCATGATCCCTTAAGGCCTTTAATAATGCGAGACGTAAACCAGCCTCATGCGTGCCGCCATCAGGTGTTGGTACTGTATTACAATAGGAGAGAACAAAACCATCCTCTTCAGCCAACCAGGCAACTGCCCACTCTAAAGAACCATGACCGCCCTCACGAGAAATCTTACCAACGAACGGCTGGTCTGTGACCATTTCCTTATCTTGGACTTCTCGAGCCAGATAATCTTTTAGTCCCCCAGGAAAACGCAAGATTGCTTCAGTTGGCGTATCCGCACTGGCTTCAATAAGCGACGGATCACATCGCCAACGAATTTCTACGCCGCCATAAAGATAGGCTTTTGACCGCGACATTCTAAAAAGACGCGCCGGCTTCCAATGTGCCTGCGCCCCAAAAATTTGAGCGTCAGGCTTAAACCGCACACACGTCCCGCGACGATTTGCAACCCGTCCACGCGCCATCAATTTACCTAATGGTAAACCGCGCGAAAATTCCTGAACATAAAGTTGACCGCCGCTTGCAACCTCAACTTCAAGTTTTTCCGAGAGCGCATTCACAACTGAAACGCCAACACCATGTAGACCTCCAGATGTCTGATACGCGCCCGAATCAAATTTTCCACCGGCATGTAAAGTTGTCATCACAACTTCTAATGCGGATTTTCCAGGAAATTTTGGATGCGGATCAACGGGTATCCCTCGACCATTGTCACTGACGCGCAGCCATCCATCCCTCTCCAAAGTCACCTCAATAAAGGTAGCATGTCCCGCGACGGCTTCGTCCATTGCATTATCAAGCACTTCTGCAAAAAGATGGTGCATCGCCGCTTCGTCGGTCCCGCCAATATACATGCCAGGTCGCCGGCGCACTGGCTCGAGCCCCTCAAGCACTTCGATTGAAGCTGCAGAATATTCACCTGCGCCACTTTTGGCGCTTTGTCGCGAAGCAGACGTCTTTCGGGACGCGGCTCCAAAAAGATCAGGTTTCGTGGCCATGTTTGAATATTAACGATTCTTACTAGAAAGGGCGAGCGCAAACGCCAAATGATGACGACACGCCCTGCTTGCGCTATGAGCAAGGGCGTCTCTTACTATACGGAAAACAAATGAATCGCGCTACAATTGCTCTTTTAGCCTGGCTCGCGACCCTCTTTGCCGTGCCAAGCGTCGCCTCTGCTGCGCAACACCTTCGACTGGCCCTACAAAAAACCGGCACAGGAAACTGGGAAATTCAAGTCGCACAGGCATTCGGGTTAGATAAAGAAGCCGATCTAGAACTTCAAATTAATGAGCTTGCTTCCCCTGAAGCCAGCAAGATAGCTCTTCTCGGCGGGAATACCGACCTGATTATTTCTGATTGGCTCTGGGTTGCGCGCGAAAGGACAAACGGCGTCAAAGTTACTTTTTATCCTTATTCTTCCGGCATTGGCGCGCTGATGTCCAAAAACCCAAGCATTAATGAGATTGTGGATCTTAAAGGAAAGAAAGTTGGCGTTGCCGGTGGGCCGCTTGATAAAAGTTGGCTCCTCTTAAAAGCCGCCGCCCTAAAAAAAGGCATCGATTTAGAAAAAGAAGCAACAATAATTTATGCTGCGCCGCCACTGATTGCAGAAAAGGCGCTGCAGGGCGAAATTGACGCCGTCCTTGAATATTGGAATTTTACGATCGATCTTGAGGCTCAAGGATTTAGGCGGGTAATTGATCTCACAAGTATTGAAAAAGAATTAGGCGCGAAAGATAAAGTTATTATCACAGGCTACGTCTTTAATGAAGAATTCGCCGCTAAAAATCCAACTACTCTGCAAAAATTTTTAATCATGACAAAAAAGGCCAGGGAATTAATTGAGACGGACGATCGAGCCTGGAATATTGTCGCAAAATATTTACAAAACAAAACCCCAACTACTCTGGATCTCTATCGGAAAAGCTACTCCGAGTCCTCGCCTAAAAAATCGATAGCTGAAGAACAAGCCGACGTCGCGAAAATATATTCGGTTTTAGCGGAAATTGGCGGAGAAAAACTTGTTGGCCCGACAAAAACACTCGATATGAATGTTTTTTATAAAGGCCCACATTGATCCGCGCGCTCTCATTCATATCCCTAGTCATCTTATGGCAGATCGGAGCATTGCTTTCTGAACCGCGACAGCTTCCTGGACCAATCATAGTCGTCCAAACAATCGTAAGAGAAGCTCAATCTGGCGCCCTTCTAACCCACCTTATGGCGACGACTTTACGCGTCTGCGCTGCCTTTCTATTGGCTATGAGTCTTGGAACAGCGATAGGTTACATGATGGGGAGGGTGAAGACGATCGACCGCTTACTAGATCCATGGACCGTCATACTTCTCAATATACCCGCCTTAGTTGTGATTGTACTATCCTATATCTGGTTTGGCCTAACAGAAACCGCCGCCATAGGAGCTGTCGCACTCAATAAACTGCCTAATGTTATTATTACCATCAGAGAAGGCGCCAGATCGCTCAGCCAAGAATATGAAGATTTGGCAACTGTTTTTAAATTTTCGGCAATGAATAGACTTCGCCATATTATAATTCCCCAGCTCGGGCCATACATCGCCGCCACAATGCGAACTGGCCTTTCTCTGGTTTGGAAACTTGTTTTGATTGTAGAGTTGCTTGGACGCTCCGATGGCATTGGTTTTCAGATTAATCTCGCCTTTCAACTTTTTGATATGCGACTTTTGCTTGCCTATGCGTTACCATTTATTACGCTTATGCTTATAATTGAGACATTCCTAGTGCAGCCTTTTGAGCGACGCGCATCGAGATGGCGCAACAACGATGCTTGAAGTATCAGTTGAAACGAAATCATTCGCATCTGATAAAAATTGCTCAAAAAGCATTTTAAGCTCAATTCACTTTTACCTCAAAGAGGGCGAAGTTGGCGCGATTCTTGGGCCATCGGGCTATGGCAAAACCACCTTAATGCGGATCATAGCGGGGCTTGATAACGATTTTAAAGGCAATGTGACCTACCCAAAGTCCTGGCGTCTTGGGGCCGTCTTTCAAGAGCCCAGACTTTTACCCTGGCGTAGCATTAGCGATAATTTAAAAATCTCTACGCCACATGATCAGCAAGAATATTGTGCTAAACTGTTAGATATTTTTGGCTTAAATAAACATTTAGATCTTTTTCCTGGCCAATTATCCCTCGGCCTAGCCCGACGCGTCGCCTTAGTGCGGGCATTAGCTATTAAACCTGATATTTTATTATTAGATGAACCTTTTGTATCCTTAGATGAGCAACTTGCACAGGAATTAAGAATAGAACTCTCCAGAATTATAGACGCCTCAAATATCACAACTCTACTTGTAACGCATGATATAGATGAGGCGATTGCTCTCTCTGATCGGCTTTATTTATTTTCAAAAACAATACCAGCCTCAATTCATGAAATTTTTGATAATCCCATGGCTCGACACGCTCTAGCGCCAGAAGCGGCTAAAGAATTAAAAGAAAAGATTCTGACCGCTCTCAGCAAAGAACAAACCAAGCAGGCCAATTAAAAGGAGGAAGGTTCATATTTTTCCTCCTATTTCTTGATCGATGATTAGAGCGTGACGTAATCTAGATCCTTTGTTCTGTCACTG
>DHWC01000118.1:0-4120 GCA_002412985.1 Methylocystaceae bacterium UBA5192
CATAAAGTCATTTGACATTTTTTGTTTCAGTCAAAGTAACTTTCCAATGCGCCACGGCGACGGACATCCAAAGTGGCGCAATGGAAAGCGCCTCCAAACGCTGCATAATGTAAAAACGGCACAGGTATTGGTTCAAAGCCCCATTTTTCCATTGCACGCATCATGCCCGTGTGATGCGGATCAACAATCACACGCTTTTCATCGATCATCAAAATATTCATACTTAACCATTTGCCGCACATAGAGGTAATGGCAAGAATACGATCATTGATTGGGTCTGGTTCCGGAGTGACTAGAATTTCCCATTTTTTGAGAATATCCGGTAGCTCATCTGGGTTGATATATTCTGGATTGATCAGCACTTTGCCAGGTCCTAACGGCAAAATCGTCGTATCAATATGCATTGGATTTGGACAGCGACTTTTAATCTCGTGGATGCGATAACCCTCGCCGAGATGACGTCTTAGCCAGTCTATGCCCATCGCATTCGTAACGTTTGAGCGCGTTACGAAAATATCTCTTCCGCAACGGAAAAAATCTGCAGCGTCAAACACAGGCTCGAATTCAGTTAAAATATACCGCATCGGCGCGCCCTTTTCGGGCAGTTTAAAATCAGGATCAAAGAGCTCGTCCGTTAGCTGCGGTTTTGGTGCAGACGTCCATCTAGCGCCGCGTCTAAAATAATCTTTCAAGATTGGACGATAGGAGTGTGTTTCAAAATATCGGCAGGGCCAAGCCATTGGCGTTTCGAGGATTTCATCGCCGATAACCAACATGCTGTCTCGGGGACAAGAATTACAAAAGCCGCGTGACGACCAGTCTGGCGTAGAAAATTTGCGCTTGTGGGTATAAGCCTCTGGTCGTGTGACAATAATGCCGAGCCCCTGGAGCACTTGGATAAAATTATCCAATTCCTGCTGGGCCGGCTCAATCATGAATTTTGGAAACCGAAAGCCGGCTGCTAGCGCCTGCGCGCGCGCGGCCATGCCGGGAATATTGCAGGTAACTACTGGGTGATCAGAGGGTATGGTCGAGCCTTCCAGGCGACCCACAATAATTTCTTCAAGCGGATCCCATTCATTGTGCGAATTAACCGGGCTTATGATTGAGGCGGCTTGAGCGGGGGTTGCTTGGTGTATATTCATCGCTGAACTCTCAGATTGCTTCCTGCGCGTTGTCAATTGATGCTAAAATCACAATTTGCCGCTTAATAGGGCAGCGTTAGGGGCTCCGTCTAGTGATTGTAGCCCTTTTGCCCTTGCTTTTACAAAGAGCATAAGCCTATAAGGCCCTATTCTAGAACCGCCCGGCTAGTGATGGGCTGCCGGGGCGGTTCTTTTCGCTCGCGCGAAACTGTTCCAGGAGATTAGCCTCTTACTGGAGCGCCAAGAACAAAGGGCCAAGCGCCCAGGAGAGCAAAATGCCCAAGTTGAAAACAAAATCCGGCGCTAAAAAGCGCTTTAAAATCACCGGCACAGGCAAAGTGGTGTATGGCCAGCAAGGCAAGCGCCACGGCATGATCAAGCGCACGAACAAGCAGATTCGAAATCTGCGCGGGACCAGCGTTCTGTTCAAGACAGACGGCGATAATATTAAAAAATATTTTCTGCCGAACGGCTGAGATTTCCCCAATTTAACAGCAGATTCTGATCGAGGAGTTTCGTTATGGCTCGCGTAAAACGCGGCGTTACCTCCCACGCCAAGCACAAGAAGACTTTCAAGGCCGCAAAAGGTTTTTATGGCCGTCGTAAAAATACTATCCGTACTGCAAAGGCGGCAGTCGATCGCTCGATGCAATACGCCACGAGAGATCGTAAAGTACGTAAAAGGGTTTTTCGCGCATTATGGATTCAGCGTCTTAATGCAGCAGTGCGCGAACATGGGCTAACCTATTCTCGCTTCATCGACGGCTTGACCAAAGCGGGTGTTGCGGTTGACCGCAAGGTGCTCTCGCAAATCGCCATCGAACAGCCGGAAGCTTTTGCAGCGATCGTGGCGCAGGCAAAGAAAGCGTTGCCTGCAGCTGCTTAAAGCTAGAACAAGGCATTTGAAGAAGCGCCCGCCTTTTGGCAGGGCGCTTTTTTTATGCTCAAAATTAGATCTAATACAGGACGGATAGGATTATGTCTGAGCCCTATGATCTGATCATTATTGGCAGTGGTCCTGCAGGTTATGTCGCCGCCATTCGAGCTGCGCAGCTAGGCTTAAAAACTGCTGTAGTGGAAAGGGAGCATCTTGGCGGCATTTGTCTAAATTGGGGATGCATCCCAACAAAAGCGCTTTTGCGCTCTGCCGAAATTTATCGGTTAGCAAAAGCTGGAATGGAGTTTGGGTTAACAGGGCAGCCAGGGTTTGATCTACATCGAATAATTGAACGCTCACGCGAAACAGCGACGCGCTTAAATGAAGGCGTGAGCTTCCTCATTAAGAAAAATAAGATTGACTTGATTTGGGGCCAAGCGCGCATCGTGGCTCCTGGAGAAATTACCGTCGGCATATCTTCTAAATCTGCTGTTCTACCGCAAGCGTCGCCTCCAAAAAACACAAAAGGGATAGGGCGCTACAGTGCAAAAAATATTATGATCGCAACGGGCGCGCGACCGCGTGTGTTAAATGGCATTGAGCCCGATGGTCATCTGATTTGGACTTATTTCGACGCCTTAAAACCAAGCGTGCTCCCAAAATCATTGCTGATTATTGGCGCAGGAGCGATCGGAGTTGAGTTTGCTTCTTTTTATCAGACTTTGGGCGTTGCTGTGACGTTAGTTGAGGCGGCGGCGCAGATTTTGCCTGCGGAAGATCAGGAAATTGCCAATTTGGCGCAAAAGTCGCTCGAAAAGCAGGGGGTAATTATTAAATTAGAAAGTAGGGTATCCAAAATCGAGAAAGGGACGGATTCTGTCAATGCAACGGTAGAGTCGCCTCAGGGTTTATTCGAAACGGTCGAGTCGGAGCGCGTGTTGTCTGCTGTGGGTGTCGTGGCGAATGTTGAAAACCTCGGACTTGAAGAACTTGGCGTCGATTTAGTGCAAGGAGTCATTCAGACAGATGGAACCGGTCGCACAAATATTTCAGGTCTCTATGCTGTTGGCGATGTGGCGGGGGGGCCTATGCTGGCGCATAAAGCTGCGCATGAAGGCGTGATTTGTGTTGATATGATTGCCGGTATTGCGCGTGAACCGCTGAATAAAATGAAAATCCCGAGTTGTGTTTACGCCTATCCACAGGTTGCCTCAGTTGGACTATCGGAAGAAAAGGCTAAAAAGCTAGGAATTGATATTCGGGTTGGGCGTTTCCCATACCGGGCGAATGGTAAAGCTCTAGCCTTGGGCGAGGCTGAGGGGCTTGTAAAAACAATTTTTAATGCGCAAAGCGGCGCTTTAATTGGTGCGCACTTGATTGGCGCAGAAGCGACAGAACTCATACATGGCTTTCTGATCGCAATGAATCTTGAGACGACAGAACAAGAACTAATGGAAACTATTTTTCCGCATCCAACGCTTTCTGAGGCAATGCTCGAAAGCGTTTATGACGCCTTTGGTCGCGCGGTGCATATTTGAAGCAGGTTGACGAAGTAGTTCGAAACATTAGTTAACTACTTAACTTTGGGGATTGCTATGCTGCGCAAAATACTCGCCATAATCCTTTTATTTTTTGCCGGACCAGCCTTTGCGATGATGAAGCCTGGAATGAGAGCGCCCGATTTTACGATTGAGGCAGCTCAGGGGGGGAAGGAATTTCAATTTACGCTCAGCGAAGCGCTGAAGAAAGGGCCGGTTGTTTTATATTTTTATCCTAAATCTTTTACTAGCGTCTGCACGGTAGAGGCACATGAATTTGCAGAAGCAATGGAGCAGTTTTCTGCGATGAATACACAAGTTATCGGTGTATCTGCAGATAAAATTGAAACTCAAAAAGAGTTTTCGCTTAAAGAGTGCCGTAACAAATTTCCGGTCGGGGCTGATGAAAAGCTTAAGCTCATTGAGGCTTATGATGCGGCATTTGAGGCGCCGATTGTTGGACGAATTTTTGCTGATCGGATTTCTTATGTTATTTCCTCTGATGGAAAAATTGTCTCAGCGGTTAAAGACTCTGGAGCGCATCGGCATATTGAAAATGC
>DHWC01000118.1:4526-8787 GCA_002412985.1 Methylocystaceae bacterium UBA5192
CCTACCGCCAAGCCGAACTGGAGAAATCATCCTCGCAAGTCCATTTCCGCTAATTTCGACGCCCACGCCACATAGGGTCGCCTCGCCATTAGCCGGCTCATAACGTGCGCCGGGGGTTTTGCGGAGGAAACGTCTCAAGGGCTCTTCTTTATCCATGCCAATAATTGAGTCGTAATCGCCACTCATGCCGGCATCGGTTTGATAGGCGGTGCCGCCGGGTAAAATTTGCGCGTCAGCTGTTGGTGTATGTGTGTGCGTGCCGATTACGAGAGAGGCGCGGCCGTCTACAAAGTGACCCATGGCCATTTTTTCACTCGACGTTTCAGCATGCATGTCAATGACGATAGCGTCGCAGCCAATGCCCATAGGGCAGGCCCCTAATTGGCTTTCGATAGCAGCAAAGGGATCATCGAGCGCATCCATGAAGACGCGGCCCATTGGGTTAATCACAAGGATTTGGTGGCCGCGCGCGCTCGTAAAAAGATTAGCGCCGCGTCCTGGCGTGCCAGCAGGATAGTTGATTGGCCGGAGTAGCCGAGGCTGACGCTCAATAAAGACAAGCGCCTCCCGCTGATCGAACGCGTGGTTGCCAAGGGTAATACAATCGACCCCGCAAGAGAGCATTTCCTCGCAGATAGATTCTGTGATGCCGAAGCCTCCAGCTGCGTTCTCCCCATTGACGATAATAAAATCGAGCGTCCATTTTTCTCGTAATTGCGGGACATAGCGGGCAATAGCGGCGCGCCCCGAGCGACCCATGACGTCACCGATAAAAAGTATGCGGAGAGCTGTTGGCAAGTCAGACATAAGGTTTAATAAACATAGATGGGCGGCCGCGCAAAAATCTTTCCAATCGGCAGTTCAGTTTCCTAGCTTTTTAAAAAGGAAAGTTGCAGAAAATCGTCAGCTTTCATAGGTCTGGCGCTTGGGTGTATCCTAGGATCGAAAGAAGCGCCAAAAGATGCCGCAAACTGACCCCTGTCCGATTCCTCAGACGCATGACAATGCGCCGGCCTCTCCTTTTGTCATTTTTGAAGATGGTCGAGATGGCGGGCAGGCGCTGCTTTTTGATCAGCCTGAAGAAATCATCGTTGCGCATACATGTGCGGAGGTCTCAGAAGCCTTTGAGCGGATGGAGGCTGCGCAACGGCGCGGGAGCTACCTGGCGGGTTATGCAAGTTACGAATTAGGCTATTGTCTTGAACCAAAATTCTCCAGCCAGACCACGCCGCTTTCGCATATGCCATTGCTTAATTTTGGAGCCTTTAAAAAGCCGCGGCCATGGAGCTTCAAACCAACTCTAAACGCGGCTGCGCCGCAAATCACATTAACGCCTGCTTGGACACAGACAGAATATGCGTATCGTTTTCAGCAATGTCATGATTATATTTTTGCTGGCGATGTCTATCAGATCAACCTAACTTTTCCGCTTTATGGTCGCTTTAACGGCGACGCGCTCGCGCTCTATCAAGGATTACGGCAACGCCAGCCTGTCGCTTATGGCGGTATAGTTGCTCTTGGTTCTGAAACAGTTGTTTCTCTCTCTCCGGAAGTGTTTTTTGAGTCTCAAGGAACCCATATTCGTGCGCGCCCCATGAAGGGGACGGCGCAGCGAGGCGTCATGCCGCCAGAAGATATGGCCCGCGCCCAGCGATTGGTTGAAGATGAAAAGTCTCGCGCTGAAAACTTAATGATTGTTGATTTATTAAGAAACGACTTATCTCGGCTTGCTGTTGTTGGTTCGGTAAAAGTCACAGATCTCTTTACAATCCAAACCTATCCGACCTTGCATCAGATGACTTCTGGCATTGAGGCGCAATTGAGGGAAGAAATCACTCTCGCAAAACTTTTTGCAGGACTTTTCCCTTGTGGTTCGGTTACCGGAGCGCCTAAAATTCGCGCCATGGAAATCATCCGAGATCTTGAATGCGCACCGCGGGGCGTTTACTGCGGCTCAATTGGCGTCATCACGCCGCAGGGCGATATGCGATTCAATGTCGCTATTCGGACTTTAACGCTCTTGGCGCAGGGCGAGTTAGTTTGCAACGTTGGTTCGGCGATTGTCGCTGACTCTCGCGCAAGAGAAGAGTACGAAGAATGTTTAATAAAGGCCCGTTTCCTGACGGGAGCGACAATGACTTCGGCTTAATCGAGACATTGCTTTGGAGCAGAAAGGATGGCTTTTTTTTGCTTAACGCGCATCTCGACCGACTCGCTCAGTCAGCTAGCGTTTTTAATTTTAATTATGAAGTGGAGCGCGTTAATCTAGCTTTATCTACGGCGGTTGCCCGTGAGCCAGGCGAATATCTGCGTGTTCGACTCGTTTTATCCAAGTCAGGAACTATTGAAACGAGCGTAAACGTCATAGAACCAATTGTTCCTGCCACATGCTGGCGAGTTTTGTTGGCAAGGGAGCGTTTTTCGTCCTCAAATCCTTTGCTGCGTCACAAAACGACACGTCGGTCGATTTATGAAGAACCTCTTGCGCAAGCAATTAGTCAGTATGACGCAGATGAAGTTTTATTTTTAAACGAAAGGGATGAGCTTTGTGAGGGCGCCAGATGTAATCTATTTATTCCTCATGATGATCGCTTCCTAACGCCGCCTATATCAAGCGGGTTGTTGCCTGGAACTTTGCGGGCGAATCTTCTTGCACAGGGGCGTGCAATAGAAAAGCGGCTGACAAAAGACGATTTAAAAGACGAATTCTATATGGGGAATTCAGTGAGAGGATTGGTGCGTGCGCGCCTCATAGGCTGAACATATTATTAAGTTTGTCCTGGCTTGAGTTTATAGAAAATATGTCTGCCAATGACGTCCATTTTGGTTAATGCGCGCGCCCAACGCGGCCTGACATAATTTGTGTGGTAATGTGTTGAGTGGCCAACATCTGAAATATAAGTGCGGCCCTCCATAACCTCGTTGGCTATCCGAACAGCTGTTGTCCAGGCGGAGTGTTCCGTGATGCGGAGCGACCGTCCTTCGCAAGCGAAAGAAAATTGACAGGCTTTGTAGTGGTGTCGATTTTGATAAACGACGCCGCAGATTGATGATGGATAAAGACCGCTGTTAACGCGGTTGAGCACAACCTGAGCGACAGCGGCTTGGCCTGTTTCAGTTTCGCTGCGAGATTCAAAATAAACAGCCTCAGCAAGGCAGCGTTTCTCTCGATCTAGTTTTTCAGGCTTTATAAATGCGCTGTAGTTTTTTTGAGATCGCTTTTCTGGCGCAGAAAGCGCAAGCGTTGCGCTTGGGAAAGCTGAAACTTCAATTGGAGTTGAGTCTGGCTGCGCTGGCGTAGATGAGCCTAAGGCGATAGCGCGAGAAATCTGAGGCGTCGCGCCGTGTAGGGTCCGCTCATTAGCGAAGGTGGAGCTCGCTTCTTGTCTATTTTCTCCGTATGATTGTGAGGCTAATTTTTTATCAAAACTCTCCCTGGCCTCTCTTGGCGCTTCTGTCGGAGAGGTCGCGACTGCGCTTGTTTGCGGTGGTGAGGCGGCGGCGGTTGTTTTTTGTGTTGTCGATGGAATAGCTTCAGGAACCTCGAATTCGAAGATTTCGTCCCCGGGAACGGCAGCGCGCGGCGCAAGCGGCATTTGGGCTAACCGCCCATTAGTACCCTCAATACTGAAAGTCAGTAGGGGATCTTCATCTCCTTCGGGAATTGAGGAAGATTGAGATGCAAGATTTGGGTGAACGCTGATTGAGGGATCGCCTCTATGCTTACGGTCGACTAAAGGGAATTCTTGTGTGTTTCCTTTTAGGTCCGCATGGGGCTCATTCTCTTCTAGCCCAATCTCTGCGCGTTCATTCCCGCTTAAGCTCAGTTCTGCCTCTTTGATAAGCGGTTGGGTAAATTTTACTTCACTCAGTTCGCCAGTCGCAGCTGCGCTGAAATTAATTGCCTGTTGTTCTTCAAGAGCCCGACTGGCCCGGATGCGCGCCGTGAGGGGGGCGATATTCCAGTCTCTTGCGGAGTCCTGTCCAGCGTCAGCCGTAAAGGAGACTAGTGCGCCAACGCCAATGGCCCATGGCGCCAAGACGTTGAAAGCCCATGAGCGATTTCTCTGAGCGGCTCGACGTTTTTTCAACCGGGGACGCATGTCTAGACTCTTTACTCAACCAACGCGCGATGCGGCGATCGTTTTGGCTCTAAGACAAAAATGCCACAGCCGATGATAATGGCGAATTAGACTTTAAGAATCATTGCCTGATGCGTGAGGCATCTGTGCCATAATGAGGCATTTGCGCCTTGGTTTTT
>DHWC01000058.1:0-3193 GCA_002412985.1 Methylocystaceae bacterium UBA5192
AAGGGCGACATGTTGGCAGACTGTTCCAGTTTATGTCTGGGCGCTGTCTGCGTCATGGCGTATTCCGTCATTTTGGGGCGCTTCCCGCTGTGGGCGCTTCGCGCGTTTTAAGCAATGCGCCGGTTTTGCTGCTGCGAGAGTTCGTCATGATTGCGATATGGGTAATGCCATTAGTCGCAAGCTTATCCATCACTCCAACAACTTCGCCGTAAACCGCTTCTGTATCGCCTCGAACATGTACAACGCGCGATGTATCGCCCCCCATCATCGCGCGAATGCCATCAATCAATGTTTCCATCGTGACGTTGTCGCCACCCAGCGAAACTTTGCCATCCTTGCCAACACTGACAACAATCGGATCTTTCTGATTGAGCGGTTGAGCAGCGCTTGCTTGTGGGAGATTGACCTTTACGCCTTTGGCTAACAAGGGCGCCGTCACCATAAAAATGATAAGCAGCACTAACATGACGTCAACTAATGGCGTCACATTAATGTCGGCGAGCGGCTGATAGAGATCGTTGTTCTTTTTAAAGCGAGCAGGAAGCGCCATTACGCAGCCTCCTTCTGTTGTTTAGCGCGCGGACCCGCGCCGCTCGTCATGTGAAGCGCTTCATCTTCAATGTAGTGAGCGACTTCCTGGCCCAGGCGGGCAAAAGAGGAGCCAATACGATTATAGCCGATTGAAGCTGGTATGGCTGCCGCAAGGCCATATGCCGTTGCGGCGAGGGCTTCAGCAATGCCGGGCGCAACAACAGCGAGGCTGGTGTCTTGCGACTGCGCAATGCCAGCAAAGCTTGTCATAATGCCCCATACGGTTCCAAATAATCCGATAAAAGGCGCAACAGATGAAATGACAGCAAGATTTGGCAAGCCGCCTTCCGCATGAGTAAGAAACTCTCGCGCAGTTCTGCTCATATATTCTGCAACGCGTTCGCGTTTTTCTCCGATCGTTTCGTCCGCTAAATGGAGAGCATAGGCTTCACGGCCAGCCTCGGCGATTGGCTCCAAGACATCAAGGGGGCCGCCGGCGCGCGCAGATTGTGTGGCCTTGCCAATCCGTCGGACAGCAACAAGGCCCTCCACGATTAAAACCCAGGTCCAAACGGAGGCGGCAAGTAAGAGCGCCATAACCAATTTGCCAACTGGGCCAGCGTTTAAAAACATGGCGAGCGGCGAGAGCGAGGTATGATCCATTTTTTGAACTCGTTTCGATTGTCGGCCCACGCTATGCATTAAATGCTCGGGCCTATTTGAAGTGTCAGAAAAAAGTGGCTCGCATAGGCCAAATGCCTAATGCAGCCATGAGCGTAAAACGCAAGCTGAGGCTCAGCGTGGTCTACGAGGATTTAGGAAAGAGTTGGCGGCGCGCGCGCGCCATGCGCCAGTCGGGACGAGAGACCGTCGGTTTTATCTCTTTTGCGAAAAGCATCGTTTGGCGTTGTCGCCGGATCATTGAGAAATCGTATCGCCGCAAAAGGACGCTCAGGTAAAACGATATCGCTGGAGTCAGCAAAAAAGCAGCAGTCAGGGCAATGGCGTCGCTCAGTACGCTTATTATCTGGCGATCTATTGGATTTATTTAATCCCGATATTTCTGAAAACAGTCCCGCATGATGTTCGCAGGCTACGCTATGGGGGGCTTGCGTCAGAAGCGTCGCATTAGGTGTTTCAGGTGAATGCGCCGCTGCGCTCGAAATAACCCCGCCCGTCCATAATGCGCAGATGCAGGCGGCGACGATCGCCCTACGAACCCACTCAAGCATGACGCGCAACTGTGACATAAATGTCTCATATCGGAAAATTCATTCATTGACAACGCATTGCATCTTGGAAAATTTCCCGACTAGCGGCATTCTCAGCATATTCGGCTACGCAAGTTTGGACAAAACGCTAGTCGAAAATCTGGGCAAAGACGTCCGCTGTCCCGCTCTTTGGTGGCGAGGGTCGGCGGGCGCGCCCACGTAGCGCAAGGCGCGCAGAACGCGAAATTCTTCTCAGCAATCCTTTCTCGACGCATTGGTCGCTCGCACTCAAGCGGCGCGTTGTTTCAGTTGAGGGTCGCTCCGGCGGGGCGATACAGCCCTCCTGCGCCCATATCTAGCTTTATTGGGTAGCCCAATTTAATGGCCAAGCGCCTTGACGATCGTCTCAACGGTCTTTTTGGCGTCTCCAAAAAGCATCATTGTGTTCGGGCGGAAGAATAATTCATTCTCGACGCCAGCATATCCTGAACCCATGCCGCGTTTGAGAAATAATACTGTCTTGGCTTTCTCAACATCCAGGATGGGCATGCCATAAATTGCAGAGCTCTTATCCGTTTTTGCTGCTGGATTAGTGACGTCATTGGCGCCGATAATAAAAGCGACATCAGCCTGTCCGAATTCGGAATTAATATCTTCTAGTTCAAACACCTCGTCATAGGGAACATTCGCTTCTGCGAGTAAAACATTCATATGTCCGGGCATGCGGCCAGCGACGGGATGGATTGCGTAGCGCACTTCAACCCCTTCCTTTTTCAGTAGATCCGCCATTTCACGTAGCGCATGTTGTGCTTGCGCAACAGCCATGCCGTAACCTGGAACAACAATCACTTTTCCAGCATTTTGCATGATATAAGCTGCGTCTTCTGCTGAGCCTTGTTTAACGTTGCGCGTTTCTTTTACGTCGCTCGCGCCGGCCGTCTCGCCGCCAAAGCCGCCAAGAATGACGGAGATAAAGCTGCGGTTCATGCCCTTACACATGATATAAGATAAAATTGCGCCGGAGGACCCCACTAAGGCGCCAGTTATAATCAATGCGAGATTGCCAAGCGTGAAGCCGATACCTGCTGCAGCCCAACCTGAATAAGAATTCAGCATCGAAACAACAACCGGCATATCCGCTCCGCCGATCGGGATAATTAGAGTAACGCCAAGGGTAAATGAAATGAGGATAAGCAAGAGCAGCCATAAGCCGCTTTCCGTAAGGGCGAAAAGGAGGATAAGCGCGACTAATGCAATCGCCAACCCAATATTAATTTTATGACGATGCGGCAGTAGAATTGGTTTGCCGCTCATCCGTTCAGAAAGTTTTAGAAAGGCAATGATTGAACCCGTGAATGTGATCGCGCCGATTGCGGCGCCCAGAGACATTTCAAACAGACTGCCTGCTTCAATGCGTCCAGGCGCGCCAATGCCAAAAGCTTGGGGCGCGA
>DHWC01000058.1:3522-11800 GCA_002412985.1 Methylocystaceae bacterium UBA5192
GCTGCCTGCAACCAATACAGCCGCTAGCCCCACGAGGGAATGAAAGAAGGCGACCAATTCTGGCATTTTGGTCATTTCGATACGACGTGCGAGATAAGCGCCGCCGCCGCCGCCAACGCCCGCACCTATGATAATCAGCACAAATCCAAATGCTGGCGGAAGATGCAGTAGAAGCGTTGTCGCAACCGCGATCGCCATGCCCATCATGCCGTAACGATTGCCTTGTCGAGATGTCGCTGGCGAGGAAAGCCCGCGTAATGCAAGAATAAATAAAATACCCGCGCAAAGATAAAGAAGGGCTGCGAGATTCGCGCTCATCGGATCAGCCTTTCTTTTTATACATCGCGAGCATGCGTTCGGTTACCAGGAAGCCGCCAAAGATATTCACGCAAGCCAGGATCAGCGCAATAAATCCAAGCCAGCGCGCCCAATTTTCTCCATCTTGCGGTGGGGTCGATATCTCAACGCCAGTCGATACCAAGGCCCCAACCACAATCACGGACGAGATTGCGTTTGTGACAGACATCAGGGGCGTGTGTAGGGCTGGCGTGACTGACCAGACAACATAATAGCCAACAAAAACAGCGAGGACGAAAATAGCCAAACGGAAAATAACAGGGTCAATCATTCCGCCACCGGAAGCATGTCCTGAAATGACGGCGGCGGCTTGAGCGATTTGATCGGAATAATGTTGCGCTTGCTGCGCCATTTGCTGCGCATTTTCAGCTGCGGCTTTGGCTTTTTCAAGTAATTGTTGCACAGAGTCGGTCATAGTCGCGCGCCTTTCTGTTGGCGATTGTCGCTGCTTCCGTTATGTGACAAAACGTTGATCTAATACGACGCCATCGCGCGTTAATGCGGTGGCTTTAACCAGTTCGTCATCCCAGTTAATAGAAAAAGTTTTGGATTCTTTTGAAATCATTGTTTCAACAAAAGCGAATAAATTTTTTGCATAAAGACTCGACGCAGTAGAAGCCATTCGGCAAATTAGGTTGGTTGCGCCAATAATTTTAACATCATTGACAATGATAATTTCATCCGCTTGCGTGAGGGCGCAATTGCCGCCGCGCTCAGCGGCAAGGTCGACAATAACGGAGCCAGTCCGCATGCTCCGAACCATTTCTTCGGTCACAAGTTTTGGCGCCGGACGACCAGGTATGAGCGCGGTTGTAATGACAATGTCTTGTTTTGAAATATGTGATGCGATAAGTTCAGCTTGCGCTTTTTGATACTCCGGCGACATTTCCTTCGCGTACCCGCCAGACGTTTCAGCCTGCTTGAATTCATCATTTTCAACCGCAATGAATTTCGCGCCAAGCGACTCAACCTGCTCCTTGGTGGCGGGGCGCACATCTGTTGCTGTGACAATGGTGCCAAGACGGCGCGCTGTTGCAATTGCCTGCAAACCGGCTACGCCAACACCCATGATAAAGATTTTTGCAGCTGGCACCGTGCCAGCTGCAGTCATCATCATTGGGAAGGATCGTCCATATTCTGCGGCGGCCTCAATGACAGCGCGATAGCCGGCGAGGTTTGCCTGCGAAGAGAGAATATCCATCGTTTGCGCCCGCGTAATGCGCGGCATGAATTCCATAGCAAAGGCAATGACGTTTGCTCGCGCCAATTCACCGATTGCGTTCTCATTGCCAAAGGGATCCATAATAGAAATGACAGCAAGATTTTCTTTAGCGCCGATGAGCGTCGATGCATTTGGGCGGCGCACGCATAAGGCGACATCGGCTTGCGCCAGCGCCGCTGCGGCTGAATCGACAATCTGTCCGCCTTGAGCTTGATAAGCCGCGTCAGTAAAGCCTGACTTGATCCCTGCGCCTGTTTGTATTTTTGCGTCAGCGCCCAGACTTAAGAATTTTTTGACGGTCTCCGGCGTCGCGGCAACCCGGGCTTCTGTCGTATCCGTTTCAGCTAATACGGCGATACGCATGACGAACTCCGGGTTTTAAAGACCGTCGCCGTCTTGGGAGGAGCCCCTCAACGACGAGGCGTGAGGGACTAATTCATTAGCGTGCGAAAATCAGATAGAGCGCAGCTAACGTCAGCGCTGAAAATCCAGCTGAGTATTTCAACAGCCAAATAAAGCCATTGTAGGTTTTAAGATGCTCATTCCAGTCTGCGTTCTCGCCGCTTGAGGCGGAACTGCGATTGCTCGCCATAAGTCTCTCCTGATTGTCAGCTCCATCTTTAAGCCTGACGGCTCAAAGCTTCTAGAGGTTAGCCGAGCTGGGAGATAACCGCAATCACTGACGCCTAGCGATTGTGTCGCGTGTTGCAATGAGGATCAAATAATGAGCGACCAAAGAAAAAGGCCCCGGAAACTCCGAGGCCTCAATTGATTTAAGCGGATAAGACAAGGGCAACTTTTTCGCCCCGTCGATTTTTGGATTAGAAATCCATACCGCCCATGCCGCCCATGCCGCCGCCGGGCATTGGAGGAGCTTCTTTTTTTGGTTGCTCGGTGATTGTCGCTTCAGTTGTGATGATCAGCCCAGCAATTGAAGCCGCATCCTGCAAAGCTGTGCGCACGACCTTTGTTGGGTCGATAATGCCAAGCTTCATCAGATCGCCGTACTCGCCTTTCTGAGCGTCAAATCCAAAGCCATAGTCGGTAGCTTCAAGAAGCTTACCAACAACAACAGCGCCGTCGCCGCCAGCATTATCGACAATTTGTCGCGCTGGAGTTTGGATAGCCTTACGGACGATCTCTACGCCCGTTTGTTGATCGGAGTTGCCGACTTTCACGCTGCTAAGCGCTTTAATGGCGCGCAGTAAAGCAACGCCGCCGCCAGGAGAAACGCCTTCTTCAACAGCCGCTCGGGTCGCATTCAAAGCGTCGTCAACACGATCTTTCTTTTCTTTCACTTCAACTTCAGTAGCGCCGCCTACGCGAATGACAGCAACGCCGCCAGCGAGTTTAGCGAGACGCTCTTGTAGTTTCTCACGGTCGTAATCGGAGGTTGTTTCCTCGATTTGTCCTTTGATCTGGCCAATCCGAGCTTCAATTTCTTTCTTCTCGCCGGCGCCGTCGATGATGGTTGTATTTTCTTTTTCAATTCGCACGCGTTTTGCGCGGCCCAACATCTGAATCGTGACATTTTCAAGCTTAATGCCAAGATCCTCGGCGATCATTTGCCCGCCTGTTAGGATTGCGATGTCTTCAAGCATCGCCTTGCGACGATCGCCAAATCCTGGCGCTTTAACAGCGGCGATTTTCAACCCGCCGCGCAGCTTGTTAACCACGAGCGTCGCCAAAGCTTCGCCTTCGATATCTTCGGCAATGATGATGAGCGGCTTACCTGTTTGAACGACAGCTTCCAATATTGGCAATAAAGGCTGCAGCGTGGACAGTTTCTTCTCGTGAATGAGAATGTAAGCGTCGTCGAGCTCGGCGATCATTTTCTCGGCATTGGTGATGAAATAAGGCGAGAGATAGCCGCGATCGAACTGCATGCCTTCAACAATGTCGGTTTCGGTTTCGAGGCTTTTGGCTTCTTCAACCGTGATAACGCCTTCATTGCCCACTTTTTGCATCGCCTTGGCGATTTCCTGACCGATGAACTCATCGCCATTGGCTGAGATTTTGCCGACCTGAGCGATTTCGTCGTTTGAGGTCACTTTTTTAGAATGTTTTTTGAGATCGGCGACGATTGCTTCAACAGCAAGATCAACGCCGCGCTTCAAATCCATTGGGTTGAGGCCGGCGGCGACAGCTTTAGAGCCTTCGCGCGCGATAGCGGCGGCGAGAACGGTTGCGGTTGTTGTGCCGTCGCCAGCCATGTCATTTTGCTTAGAGGCGACTTCGCGGACGAGCTGAGCGCCAAGATTTTCGAACTTATCGGCCAGCTCGATTTCCTTAGCGACGGTTACGCCGTCCTTAGTGATGCGGGGAGCGCCGAAGCTTTTTTCGATGACAACATTGCGGCCTTTAGGGCCAAGTGTCACCTTAACGGCGTTAGCGAGAATGTCGACGCCGCGTAAAATGCGGTCACGCGCGTCGGTGGAGAAACGTACGTCTTTAGCAGCCATGTTTAAAACTCCTGGAACTTATAGGGTGCGAGGGGCGGGTCGAGTTAGTCGACAATGCCCAGAATGTCGCTTTCCTTCATGATGAGCAGGTCATCGCCGTCAATTTTGACTTCGGTGCCCGACCATTTTCCAAACAGCACACGGTCGCCAGCCTTGACATCCAAGGCTACGAGTTTGCCGCTTTCGTCGCGCGCGCCGGGGCCAACTGAGACAACTTTGCCTTCTTGTGGCTTTTCCTTAGCTGTATCCGGAATAATGATGCCGCCTTTGGTCTTTTCCTCGCCTTCGAGACGCTTGACCACGACGCGGTCGTGCAGGGGACGAAACGCCATTGTAATTGTTTCCTTTTCTGCGCTGGGGATATGGATTGATCCGCCCAGCAAAGAGATAAGCGAATACTGTTGGCACTCTCTTGTGACGAGTGCTACCAGCCGGCTGGAAGTATGGTGCGCTGGTCAGATTGTCAAGATGTAAGACTGTGATAGGCAGCTTGCGTGAGGGTTGAAGGTAGACGTCGTTTATGTCTCCCGGGACGCCCCCTGTACGGATTGAGGAGAAAATTTTTTGCTTACGCGGTTCAACCCCCGCACGCTTGGCCTTCTCTCGGCGCTTTTTGTCTTGATTGTGGATCAAGGCCACAAAGCCTGGATGCTGTCTGTTTTTAATATTGCCGCCCGAGCGCCGATTACTGTGACGCCCTTTCTTGATCTTACGATGTCCTGGAATTACGGGGTTTCCTATTCCTTGTTTGCGACACATGCGGTTACGGCCAGACTAGCTCTAATCTGCGTGCAAGGAGGAATTGTTCTGGGACTCTTGTATTGGCTGTGGCGCGCAAGCGCGCATCTCTGCGCGCTTGGTTTGGGTCTGATTATTGGCGGCGCGCTCGGCAATATGACAGATCGATTGTTTCGCGGCGCTGTGGCCGACTTCTTTTATTTCCACACGTCTCTGCCCGTGGGCCCGCTGGCCAATTACGTATTCAATATTGCAGATGTCGGCATCACGCTTGGCGCAGCGCTTCTTCTCATTGAAAGTCTAGCGTCCAATGACTCCCGCCCATCAACCTCTGCATGAAGCTCTGACAAGCCTGAAGTTTCGTCCTATATAGAGTTTTGCTTAGAGTGATTTTGTCGCCCTCTGTCGTGAGAAAGGTTTTCATGTCTGCGCCACTTTTGGCAATCCAGCCCTCTTTAACGCCCGGCGACGCAAACAGCGCAGCGCGCCCGGGCGGATCCGTCTCTCACTCCACGCTCGACAATGGTCTTGAGGTGGTCGTTATCCCCGATACGCGAACGCCCGTCGTTACGCACATGATTTGGTACAAAAACGGTTCAGCAGATGATCCTTTAGGAAAATCTGGCATTGCCCACTTCCTGGAACATCTCATGTTCAAGGGAACAAAAAAGCATCCACAGGGCGAATTTTCTAATCTCGTTGCGGAATTAGGCGGGCAAGAAAACGCCTTCACGAGTTATGATTACACGGCTTACTTTCAACGTATCGGCAAGGAGCATCTGGGCGCGCTGATGGCTTTTGAAGCCGATCGAATGTGCAATCTTTTACTCACCGATGAGGTCGTTGCCCCGGAACGCGACGTCGTTTTGGAAGAGCGCCGCATGCGAACAGACTCGGATCCTGCCGCGCAATTAGACGAAGCCGTTCAGGCAGCCCTTTTTGCGCATCATCCCTATGGCACGCCCATCATTGGCTGGAACCATGAAATTGAAAATCTTGGACGCCAGGATGCGCTTGATTATTACAATCGGTTCTACACGCCAGAAAATGCGATTCTTATTGTAGCAGGCGACGTAGAAGCTGAAGACGTTTTAAAATCGGCCCAAGAAACTTATGGTAAAATCCCTGCGCGGGCAGAGTCGCCGCAACGCCGGCGCACACAAGAGCCGCCGCATCGCGCCCATCGGCTTGTAACGCTCCTAGATGAAAAAGTTGAGCAACCCGCTCATGAGCGCGTCTTTAAAGTGCCGTCTTATCGAACGGCGCAGCCGGGCGAAGCGGAAGCGCTTGAAATTCTTGCTCACATGCTTGGCGGTGGTCCAACAAGCGTCCTTTATGAAACGCTTGTTGTCGATCAAAAGATCGCTGTGAGCGCAGGAGCCTATTATGCTGGCTCTGCCGTGGACGATACGCGTTTTTGGATATTTGCTACGCCAGCGCCGGGTGTAAATCTTGAACATCTTGATCAGTCGATGGATGGCGTCATCAAGAATTTTATCGAGCATCCACTCGACGTTGAACGCTTGCAGCGAACGAAAACGAGATTAATCGCGGATGCAATTTATGCGCAGGATAGTCAGGCATCGCTTGCGCGTTGGTATGGCGAATCCCTTGCGACAGGGTTGTCGATCGCGGATGTGCAAGCTTGGCCTGCGCGGATGGAAGCAGTTACTGCGCAAGACGTTCTAACTGCAGCTAAAAATTGGCTGGATAAGCGTCGGGCGGTTACGGGCTTTCTACTTCCTGAGGCGACAAGTTAAGTTAGGTTCTTTCTCAAAGAGCGGTTATTTCTCCGCTGAAATGGTGGCTTTTAATGACGGCTCATGCTCCTGACGTCACAACGGCGTCGCGCGCGCAACATGTACAAAAAATTGTAACGCCCGCCGGATTAACCGTATGGCTTGTTGAAAGTTATGCTGTTCCGCTTATTGCGATGGAATTTGCGCTGCGGGGTGGAGCTTCGCAAGATCCTGTTGATCGGCCCGGCGTTGCGACCTTGCTTGCTGGCATGCTGGATGAAGGCGCAGGGCCTCTTGACGCGCGCAGTTTTCATCGTGCGATTGAAGATCAAGCGATTCATCTTGGGTTTGGCGCAGATCGCGACTCAATTTCTGGCCACTTACAGACATTGTCGCGCAATGCGGACCAAGCTTTCCAACTTTTAAAGCTGGCTTTAACCCAGGCGCGCTTAGAGGCTGATGACGTTGCGCGCGTCAGGAGTCAACTCGTTGCTGAGCTTAAGCGCGACGCAAATGATCCAGAAGCGATGGCGGCAAAAGCTTTTAGAGAGACTGCTTTTCCTAATCATGCATATGGCAGACCTGTGCGGGGCGATCTTGCAACAATCGATCAGCTCACGCGAGAAGACATTATTGCGATGCGAGAACGTTTGTTCTCAATAAAAGATTTGAAGATAGGCGTCGTTGGCGCCATTGACGCTGAAACTCTTGCGCTCAAGATTGATGATATTTTTGCATCCTTTGCCAAAACCAATGATCTGATAACGACTCCGCCGATTCAGGTCGCGAATATTGGACAATGCAAAACGATTCATATTGATGTGCCGCAGTCAGTTATTCGTTTCGGTCGACCTGGCGTGACAAAAAATGATCCTGATTACTTTGGCGTTGTTGTCGCTAATCATATTTTAGGCGGCGGGACTTTTACGGCGCGGTTGTTTCGAGAAGTGCGCGAGAAACGCGGAATGGCTTACAGCGTCTATTCCCAACTCAATGAATATGATCACTGTCCAATGTTTATTGGCGCCGCCGCAACTAAAAATGAGCGCGCTAAAGAGGCGTTAGAAGTTATTGAGGAAGAAGTGCGGCGCTTTGCAGATGCAGGGCCAAGCGAAGAAGAGTTAGATAAAGCAAAAAAATATCTGATCGGTTCCTATGCTTTGCGTTTTGATACATCGACAAAAATCGCAAGTCAGCTCGTCAATCTTCAGCTCGATGGATTTGAGCCAAGTTATCTTGATCAGCGCAACGACAAAATCGCTGCCGTAGATTTAGAGATCTGTCGACGATCAGCAAAAAAACTTCTAGGAGATGGCGGATTGCTCGTTACAGTTGCAGGCGATCCCGTGGGTTTATGAGCTAACGCCACGATAAAGCGCTCAAGCGCAAAATGCCTATTTCCCGCCTTGTGGTAAGAGCGCCAATAAATCCGCCATCTTTGGCGCAGCGGCGGGATTCATCATACCGACGATGTGATAGCCTGCGTCAACATGAAGAATTTCTCCGGATACGCCACGCGACATAGGCGAGAGTAAGTAGACGGCCGTTTCGCCTACTTCTTCAATTGTAACAACTCTGCGTAGTGGCGCATTATATTCATTCCAGCGTAAAATGTAGCGAAAGTCGCCAATGCCGGAGGCAGCCATGGTCTTAATGGGGCCAGCAGAGATTGCGTTAACGCGTATATTCTTTTCTCCCAGATCCGCAGCGAGATAACGGACGGAGGCTTCAAGAGCGGCTTTGGCGACTCCCATCACATT
>DHWC01000062.1:0-451 GCA_002412985.1 Methylocystaceae bacterium UBA5192
AACGGTTTTTAGAGCACAATAGGCAAAGTGTGTAACGACTAAAATATTGATTGTATTGGCATAAGTGGTAGCGGAGGAGGGATTCGAACCCCCGACACAAGGATTATGATTCCTCTGCTCTAGCCGACTGAGCTACTCCGCCCTGAGAGTCGCGGTTTTGGCGAACTCAACAAACGACTTGCGTATAGGTTGACGATTACTATTTCGTCAAGCGATCACCGAAGCAATCGCATTAAAAACCCTACTGAAAACTTTACATTCATACATGGCTCGTAGTTAAGTTTATTATTGTCTGCAACGCCTTCCCTTTGCGTAAAAGCCGTGCGACAAGCCGGGAATGGGCCTGAATATTGATACATCGGCCTCATTCAATGCGGAAATCATCGGGTAAAGCGCCCATGTCGGTAAAACACCCAATCATTTCGATTACAGGCTCTTCTGGAGCTGGAAC
>DHWC01000062.1:776-6055 GCA_002412985.1 Methylocystaceae bacterium UBA5192
AGTTCCGTCAAAGCTACGTTTGAGCAGATTTTTCGTCGTGAGCGTATTTCTGTTGCTTATGTCGAAGGCGACAGCTTTCATCGATACAATCGAGCGGAAATGAAAGCTCAAATGGGCGAAGCACAAGCCAAAGGTCATCATAATTTTAGCCATTTTGGTCCAGCAGCTAATTTACTCTTCGAACTAGAGAAACTTTTTCGAGAATATGGCGAAACAGGATCGGGTAGCTATAGACATTATGCACATGATGAAAACGAAGCAGCGAAACTTGGCGTACCCCCAGGCACCTTCACAAAATGGGAAGAGCTTCCGCCTAATACAGATATCTTATTCTATGAAGGACTCCATGGCGCCGTTGTAACTGATGACGTTAACGTTGCTCGCTATGCTGATTTAAAGATTGGCGTAGTGCCAGTGATAAATCTCGAATGGACCCAGAAGCTTCACCGCGATAGACATTCTCGTGGGTATACAACAGAAGCGGTAACTGAAACTATTTTACGACGTATGCATGACTATGTTTATTACATTTGTCCGCAGTTTTCGGAAACAGATATCAATTTTCAACGCGCCCCTACTGTTGATACATCAAATCCTTTTGTTGCTCGCTCTATTCCAACCCCTGATGAGTCAATCGTAGTTATCAGGTTCCGCGATCCTCGCGATGTTGATTTTCCTTACTTGGTAAACATGATTGCAGGAAGCTGGATGTCGCGAGCAAATTCCATAGTCATCCCTGGCAACCGTCTTGATTTAGCCATGCAACTTATCCTCACACCAAGAATTCTTGAAATTGTTAAGCGAAAGAAAAACGCGCCTTAATGGAGAATAAAAGATTATAATGACTGCAATTAACGAGAATAACATCGCACGCCAGAGTCTTCTTGCTAACGCAATACGCGCACTGGCAATGGATGCCGTAGAAAAAGCAAAATCTGGTCATCCAGGCATGCCTATGGGTATGGCGGATGTTGCTACAGTCTTATTTCAAAGGATCATGAAATTTGACGCGTCCCATCCAAATTGGCCAGATCGTGATCGCTTCGTACTTTCTGCCGGTCATGGCTCAATGCTGCTTTATGCCTTGTTTTATTTGCTCGGCTATCCAGGCGTCACTCGAAAGGATTTAGAGAACTTTCGTCAGATGGGTTCTCCAACGGCGGGACACCCTGAATATGGACATATTGACGGAATCGAAACGACTACCGGACCGCTCGGACAAGGGCTTGCTACAGCGGTGGGAATGGCGATTGCTGAACGCTTGTCTGCGGCGCGTTTCGGCGCTGAGTTAGTCGATCATCACACCTATGTGATTGCAGGCGACGGATGTCTCATGGAAGGTTTAAGCCACGAGGCGATCGATCTTGCTGGACATTTAAAACTTTCTCGACTGATCGTGCTGTGGGATGACAATTCAATATCGATCGATGGGCCAACAAGTCTTGCAACCTCAACAGACCAATTAGGCCGTTTCACTGCTTCAGGCTGGCATGTTTGCCGCGTCGATGGACACGATCCCGAGGCAGTGTTTAATGCCCTTGAAGCCGCTAAAAGCGATGAAAGACCTTCACTGATTGCTTGCCGTACAATCATTGGGTTTGGCTCTCCTGGCAAACAGGGAAAAGAGACCTGTCATGGCTCACCGCTTGGCCCCAATGAGATTGAAGCAGCTCGTAAAAAACTAAACTGGACGCATGAACCTTTTGAGATTCCCAACGATATCCTCCAGTCTTGGCGTCATGCTGGCCAACGTGGCGCATCAATAAGACAAGCTTGGGAAAAACGCCTCGAAACAACAAAAAAGGGAGTTGAGTTTAAAAACTTCTTAAATGGAGAGGTATCTCTTGATGTGTCAGGGCCTTTGGCTGCGCTACGTAAAAATTTCGCTCTAGATAAACCTAAGATCGCCACACGTAAATCTTCAGAACTGACACTGGCAGTCATTAACGAAGCAACAGAGGCGACTATCGGGGGCTCTGCTGACCTTACGCACTCTAATTTCACGATCACTAAAGATATGGGCTCAGTTCGTCCAGATAACTTTACAGGCCGTTATGTCCATTATGGCGTACGTGAATTTGGAATGGCTGCGGCTATGAATGGGATTGCGTTACATGGAGGCTTCGTGCCCTATGGCGGCACATTTCTTGTTTTCTCAGACTACGCACGCGGAGCCATAAGACTTTCTGCTTTAATGGGTTTGCGCGTCATCTATGTTCTCACGCATGACTCGATCGGTTTGGGAGAAGACGGCCCTACACATCAGCCCGTCGAGCACCTTGCGTCTCTGAGGGCGTTACCAAATTTATACGTATTTCGACCAGCAGACGCCATCGAAACTGCTGAATGTTGGGAAATCGCTATTAACACGAAACAAACTCCTTCAGCTCTCAGTCTATCCCGTCAGAACCTTGCAACATTAGACCGTCCCATTGATGAAAATTTAAGTTCAAAGGGCGCTTATATTCTACGTGAACCTGATCGCCAGCGTGACATTACTTTGTTAGCAACCGGATCAGAAGTAGAGATTGCGCTAGAGGCTGCTCAGAAACTTTTTCTTCACGGCAAGCACGCAGCTGTTGTCTCTATGCCTTGCTGGGAGCTCTTCGAGATACAACCTGAAAGCTACAGAAAAGAAATTCTTGGCTCTGCGCCGCGCATTGGGATTGAAGCCGCTATACGTTTAGGCTGGGATCGATGGATCGGCGAGAATGGAACATTTATCGGAATGCATGGGTTCGGCGCTAGCGCTCCGGCTAATGAACTTTATCAGCATTTTGGAATTACCGCTGATTCAATTGTAACTGAAGCATTAGCTCTAATTAAATAGAAGAACGAAATAGCGGAGATATTAATGGCTCTTATCACCCTGAGACAGTTGCTTGATCATGCCGCAGAACATGACTATGGCGTCCCTGCTTTTAATATTAATAATATGGAACAAGGACTCGCTGTAATGGAGGCTGCAGCCGCTGTTGATGCGCCTGTTATTATACAAGCGTCACGAGGCGCCCGCGCCTATGCAAATGATATTATGCTTGCTAAAATGATTGAGGCTTTAGTTGCGATTTGGCCAGAAATTCCCGTTGTTATGCACCTTGATCATGGGAATGCCGAGTCAACCTGCGCTAGCGCGATAAAATATGGATTTTCCTCTGTCATGATGGACGGCTCCTTAAGAGCCGATGGCAAAACTCCAGCTGATTTTGCGTATAATGTTAGCACTACTCGAAGCGTTGTTAATCTCGCGCATTGGGTTGGCGCCTCTGTTGAAGGCGAACTCGGCGTTCTGGGGTCACTTGAAACAGGTGAGGGCGAAAAAGAAGATGGCCACGGCGCTGAAGGCAAACTGAGTCATGATCAGCTCCTAACAGATCCAGATCAGGCAGAAAAATTTGTTGCTCAAACTAAAGTAGATGCTTTAGCGATTGCTATGGGCACATCTCATGGCGCTTATAAATTTACGCGCAAACCTGATGGTGCGATACTGGCTATGAACGTTGTAGAAGAAATACATCGCCGTTTGCCTAACACGCATCTAGTTATGCATGGATCCTCATCCGTTCCACAAGAGCTTCAAGAAGCCTTTAATGCAGCAGGCGGTCAAATGCCTCAAACATGGGGCGTCCCAGTTTCTGAGATCCAACGAGGTATTAAATTTGGAGTCAGAAAGATCAACATTGACACGGACAACCGCATTGCAATGACGGCAGCTATACGAGGGATATTAACCAAGAACAAAGCTGAATTTGATCCTCGAAAATATCTTAAACCCGCAATGGATGCTATGCGAGAAGTTTGCAAGCAAAGATACGAAGAATTTAACGCTGCTGGACAAGCAAAAAAAATTAAGCCTATCCCAATGTCCGAAATGGCAAAACGTTATGTGAGCGGCGAATTAGATCCAAAATTTGCGAACAAACAGGCAGCGGAGTAATTCTTGAATAAAGATCTCATCATTGCGCCATCGATACTTTCAGCTGATTTTGCACGCTTAGGCGAGGAGATCAGCGCCATGGTTGATGCTGGCGCAGATTGGATACATCTAGATGTTATGGATGGACATTTTGTCCCAAACATAACCTTTGGACCCAATGTAGTCGCTGCGCTTAGATCCTATACCGTGTTGCCGCTAGACGTCCATTTGATGATAGCTCCAGTAGACCCCTACATAGAGAGCTTTGCTCAGGCTGGCGCTGATATCATCACAGTGCATGCTGAAGCCGGCCCTCATCTACATCGCTCCTTACAAACAATTCGCAAGTTGGGTAAGAAATCTGGCGTATCACTCAATCCCGCAACACCTGAACACATTTTGAAATACATATTAGAGGATATTGATCTTGTATTAGTGATGAGCGTAAATCCTGGGTTTGGAGGACAATCTTTTATTGATTCTCAGCTAGCTAAAATTAGCGTGATCAGAGAAATGATCGGGGAACGTCCTATCAAACTCCAAGTTGATGGTGGGATAACTCCAAAAACAATTGGAGCCATTGTTGAGGCTGGGGCCGATACAGTGGTTGCCGGCTCAGCAGCTTTTAACGGCGGACCGCAATATTACAGGGAAAATATACAAGCATTACGCGCTATGGCGCGGTAACGACGGGTTAGATCGCCAAACAGCCAAGCATTTGGCAAAACTGATGATCTTCTCAAACGGGTTGCACAACAGGCATCCTGGCATTATGCAAGGGACAATATTGGGGCGTCGCCAAGTGGTAAGGCAGCGGATTTTGATTCCGCCATACGGAGGTTCGAATCCTCCCGCCCCAGCCATGACCTCAATCAAATAACTCTCGGTATTATGGCCATTGACGCAACACGAAGCAGCTCAGCTTGTTTACTTTCATCGCAATAAAGAAGCCTCCGCCCATCGTTGCTCCCCGAATTGGCTCATACCCGAGATCAATAATTCAGCGCAGATCATCTATCTAAAAAAGCTGGGAGCATGAATATGGATAAAATATCAAAAACTCTATTAGTCATTTTAGCGGCGGGTATATGGTTGAATTTCATTGTAATGTTGCTGAAACCAAATCCGGCTTTAGCTGAACAAGATCTGTTGAGCAGCTTAGTAAAAAATTATACCGGATCTACAGCTGCAGATTTTAACATCGTAAAAAAAGCAATATTGAGCATTGCCGATGGCACTTGCACAAATAAAAAGCTCTGCGGACCCTCGCAATAAGTAGAATAGAAAAATTTAAGTTTAGTAACGCTATTCGCGCGATACTATTAAGTTAAGCTTGACACAAAAACCGCCTAAGCGAAAAAAT
>DHWC01000062.1:6399-7031 GCA_002412985.1 Methylocystaceae bacterium UBA5192
AATTATTAATGTTATTCGTTAGTTAATCATTTCTACAGGCGTTCCGACGTCAACACGATTATATAAATCTATGACATCCTCATTCCTCATACGAATGCACCCGTAGGATGCCGCAGTACCAATAGAACCACGCATTTTTGCTGTCGTTCCATGGATTGCAACATTGCCAACTCCAAGAGTAATTGCCCGAGCGCCCATTGGATTACGTGGCGATCCGCCAGGAATTAGGCTTGGCAATCTTGGATGATCTGCAGCTACATCAGCAGGAGGCGACCAGTCTGGTCGTATATATTTACCCATAACATAAGTCGTTCCACTCCACTCTTTGCCGCGTTTAGGAACAGCTATCGGATATGTGACTCTTTTGCCGCTTGCTGAGATATAGGTAAGCCGCCGGCTTCTTGCATTTATAATTATCTTTGCGGCATGGCCATAACCGGACAACTCTCCAAAATCAAAGAAATCAGATTCTCCGGCCTCACTGACGCCACTCATTAAGACCAAGAGAATGAAAGCTCTCAGAGATAAGGATATTCGGCGTTTATTCATGTCTAGGGACCTTTTATCCTAGTGAAAATATAGAATACTATACCTAAAAAATTAATTCTCGACCACTCTATAGGATGGTTGGA
>DHWC01000062.1:7432-51098 GCA_002412985.1 Methylocystaceae bacterium UBA5192
ATCATCAAGTTATTATAACAAAAGTATCATAATCGCAAAAAAACTCTTTATTCGAATATTGGTTTAAAAAGTTTCATCTAATGATGATTAATCCTCTTTATTTTGCTCAACATTTATTAGTGGCGTCTTACCCGTAATTAATTCAAACTGAACAATAATATCTTCGGCTCTAATTAAAGTTACTGATTTACGCTGCTCCAAAAGATCACTCAACATTAACGTCAAGAGAGCACGCTGTGAGGGTAGCATGGATAATAGCTGATTACGATCAATAAGCCGATTAATTTTTCTATCAAGTGCGGTATAGTCAGATTGTGACGACAAAATACTATCCCTTTTGTTTTTTTTGTTCCATTTGTTATCAGGATTACTGGAGCTCAGTCGAGTTCTGAAAAATAGTCTTTTTCTTTCTAGAAAAAAATTATACGGAGATAATTTAATAACTTACTCGGGGATTTTCATAAATATAAATCTATAATTCATATAAAATATTGAGGTCTGCTGATATAATTGCCGACCTCAATACCTATTGCTCAAGAGATGACGACCCTAACGCAAAACACTACTCGAGTGAAATAATAACGCCCTCAGCGCCGGCCGCAAGTTGTAGTCCCTGGCGCGTACCCTCTAACTTGAGGTATATGCCTTTTGCACTACGCAACCAGAAATGACCACTACCCATATCACCTGCGGCCCAACCCATACGAAGTTCACCATAAGGACCGCTAAAGTCTGCTAGTTTTTTTAGTCCGTATACCTCACCCTTGGCGCTCAATCGCGAAGCGCCAAATCCGCCTACGCCCAAGCCAGCAACCTTGAATTTATATTCCTTACCCTCAAAAGTTAGCGTACCGCCGCCCACAGCTCCAGACCCAATAAAAGCAACCTGAATTTGCTCAATTGTTACGTGGCCAGACGGCGCTTCCTTTGGCGGCTCTTTGAGTTCTTCTTGCGCATAAGTAATCGTGACAGTCGATAGAAAAATTGCCAATAGGACAAGACCTATAGATCTAATGAACAGAACATCTCTAATGAATTTTGAAATAACTCTTTTACTAAACATTTTATTCTCCGGCGACGATGAATGGTGAAAAATTATATACTGACTTCCAATTATAAAATACTATTAAATTGCGCGATCTATTTCTTTTTTCCTCAATGTAGACAATGATTACGACGTCTATTATAAGTGATTCACAATTCGTATTTTGTAAATTTCCATAAGATTTGAGTAATGTTTGCACCCCGTCAATTCTCGCTATATTCAGCCATCATCGCCATTGTTCCGTCTCGCAATATCTTTTAAAGCTTGAGACTTAATCTGTTCTACAGATTAAGCGACGAACAATTAAAGTTAACGGAACAGTAGCCCCGGCTTATGGCTGAGTTTAATAAGAATCATGTCGCTATATAAAATTTATAAATTTAAATTATGGATTTTTCTGTATTGATAAAATTGATTAATTTACTAATTAGTAAGCAGCTTTTCTGTTATCGCGCGCACCTGCATGCATTACTTAAGAACTGGGGCTAAACTGATGTCCAATAAATCTGATAAATCACCAATCTCCTCAAATGAACGTAGCCAGAGACCCCTATGGATAGCGGTCTCAGGCTTAGTGATCAGTCTTTTCAGCTACAGCATGAATGACTTGATGATCGGCGACGTCGTGTTTTATCTGGGACTCTTTGTTGCAGTCATCGGCATCGCCTATTGGATCTTGCAACCAAAACACGGTCTTTGAATTATTATCATTTAAATACAATTATTTAGAAATTAAGCTGGACTAGGTTCTTAGCTGGCGTTATGCGTCCCAAGCTTGAAAACTATTGCCGTCTTATTAGAAGACCTTATGGTCTTACCTATGAGACCCCAATTTATGGATGATTTATGCGCTCTTCACTTCGTAACATTTCTCGTCGTAATTTACTTTTAATCACGTGTAGCACTCTGTGCTTTGCAGGCTCTACCGCCCTAGCTGATAAAAATTCTAGCGGTAAGATACCAATCGATGAATTAATGGCTGCAAACGCCTTGCCCGATATAATTGAAGGCAATGCCAGCGCGCCCATTACAATTGTTGAGTATGCATCCATGACCTGCAGTCATTGCGCAGCATTTCATCATGATGTTCTACCAGAGCTGAAAAAGAACTTTATTGAGACAGGAAAAATAAAATTTATTCTTCGCGAATTTCCTCTTGATCCATTGGCTACAGCTGCCTTCATGCTCGCACGAGAATTAGGCGATAAACGCAATGCAGTTGTTGACTTGTTATTTCTCCAGCAAAAAAATTGGGCTTTTACTGAAAAACCACTTGATGGCCTGGCCAATGTTTTGAAACAAACGGGCATGGGCCAGGAAAGGTTTGAAGCTATATTAAAAGATCAAATATTGTTTGATAAAATTAATAAAATCCGCGATCGGGCCTCTGAAAAATTTGGTGTAAATTCAACGCCCACATTCTTTATTAATGGCGATAAATATACTGGCGAAATAAATTACGCAGATTTCGAAAAAATCATCGCAGCAAAATCATCGAAATAGATTTCTATTTCGCATCGATTTTGAACTGCTCATCAACATCCCGAAATCTGAGGCCAAATAAATAAACGTATCATGATCTAGCTAAAAACTACTACGACGTTCTAGGGCGGCAGCAAGAGTTCCTTCATCGAGGTAGTCTAGCTCGCCCCCTACTGGAACGCCATGCGCTAGACGAGTTATCTTCACGCCATGGGGTGTTAAAAGATCAGCAATATAATGAGCCGTTGTCTGACCATCGACAGTTGCGTTAACCGCAAGCACAACCTCAGTAATTTTATGTCCCCTGACACGCTCAATTAAACTTGATATCGCTAAATCGCTTGGTCCTATTCCATCTAGAGGAGACAATACCCCTCCCAGAACGTGATAACGCGCATTTAAAAGACCTGCTCGCTCCAAAGCCCACAGATCCGCCACTGTTTCTACAACTACTAAAATTGTTGGATCTCTT
This sequence comes from Methylocystaceae bacterium UBA5192, assembly GCA_002412985.1. Taxonomy (GTDB): domain Bacteria; phylum Pseudomonadota; class Alphaproteobacteria; order Rhizobiales; family Beijerinckiaceae; genus Methylocystis. The sequence continues at coordinate 10,432 of DHWC01000062.1, forward strand.
CGATCATCACAACAAATAATACAGGGATCTTTGGTATCAATATTACCGCAACAAGAACATATGACGATACGCTCGCGAGCAACTTGCATAGCATCAGCAAGCGGCGATAATAACTCGTCGCGTTTACGTATCAGCTGCAACACAGCTCGACGCGCTGAGCGAGGCCCCAGCCCGGGTAATCGCGCTAATAATTGAACTAAGCGTTCAATCTCTGGCCCTGCAACACGCTCAACCATGCGTTAGAACGGCAACTTAAAACCAGCTGGCAGCTGCAACCCTCCTGTAAGCATCTTTAGCTTTTCTCCCATAGCTTCGTCAGCCTTAGCGCGTGCTTGCAAATGAGCTGCAACAATCAAGTCCTGCAAGATTTCTTTTTCTTCTAATTTGAGCAAACTCGGATCTATACTTATTGATCTCAACGCGCCCTTGGCACTCATGGTCATTTTCACTAGTCCACCGCCTGCCTCGCCTTCAATCTCAATATGATCCAACTCGCTCTGCGCCTCAGACATTTTGGCCTGCATCTGTTGCGCCTGTTTCATTAAGCCCATAAAATCCATCATTTTAGAACTCCGCTAATCATTGTCTTCTGCGGCGAAATCATCATAAAGAATTTCTGAAATTTCAGCTGAGCTACTTGGGTCTTCTCCTCCGCGAACGGAGATAATTTGCGCCCCGGGAAACTCTATCATGACCGCCGCCACCAAAGGATCAGACTCTAAATCTGTGCGTTTTTCACGCTCCTTAAGCATCCGCTGCTCTTTTACAGTCGATTTACCGCCACTGGCTACCACAGAAATTACCCAGCGCTCATTAGTCCAGGCCTGTATTTTCTGTATTAAGTTAGAGGCAAGATCTCGAGCGCCTCCAGGAGCTAATTCAAACTCTATTCGACCATGCTCAAAATGAACAAGCCTTACGTCATTTTCAAGCGCAATCTTAAGACGCATATCTCGCTTAGTTTCTGCTAACGCAATTAACTCTTGAAAATTTTCTATTACTGATATCGCCTCTACCTGCTTACTATCAACCGGCAACAATTTTTGACTTACTTGGACTGTTGGCGAAGTAGCGACAAAGCTGCGCATAGGATTACTGCTTATCAAATTTGGCCCGCGTTCTGCTTTAACGCTAACAGGTGTCGAAGCGTTAGTTGAAGCAGGAGTCTTGCGATCCAGACTTTCTTTTAGAGCTCCTCGCGATCCATTTAAGCCCTCCCCCAAATCAAGAAGTTTGAGCGCATCGCTGGGCGTGGGCATTTTTGCTGCATAGGCCAGACGGACCAAGACCATATCTGCAGATTGAAGTGGCCGCGGCGAACTGCGTAACTCTTCAAGGCCCTTCATTAGGATTTGCCAAGCGCGAGTTAGGACAGGAATAGTCAGCCTTTCGCTAGCAACCCTTCCCCGCCGTCTCTCTTCAGGGGTTAAAGCATCTGAATCTGTTACCTCTGGAGAGAGTTTAAATTTTGTTGCCAAATGGACGAATTCAGCCATTTCAATCAACAGTTGAGCAGGATCAACACCGCCATTATATTGTTCTTGCATTAATGAAATAGCTTGCGCAATCTCACCAGCCATAACGGCTTCAAAGAGATCGATCACACGGACCTTGTCAGCAACTCCGAGCATGAGGCGCAAATCATCAGCTTTAATAAGCGCTTCTGATCCTTGAATTGATCCATAAGCAATCGCTTGATCAAGCAAAGAGAGCGCGTCACGAACCGAGCCTTCTGCTGCGCGCGCGATCATCATCAGCGCTTCTGCATCAATAGAGACCTCTTCTGCCTGACAAATCTTGTGTAAATGCTCCGCCATGAGCCCAGCGTCGATACGCCGTAAGTCAAATCTTTGGCAGCGGGAACGGACTGTAACCGGAACCTTATCAATTTCTGTTGTAGCAAAAATAAATTTTACATGCTCAGGAGGCTCCTCCAGAGTCTTCAAAAGACCATTGAAAGCAGCTTTCGAGAGCATATGCACTTCATCTATAATATAAACCTTAGTGCGCGCCATTACAGGTCGATAACGAGCGTTCTCTATGATCTCACGCACGTCATCAATACCGGTATGCGATGCTGCGTCCATTTCCAAAACATCAACATGTCGCGAGTCAATGATCGCCTGACAATGCACCCCCAAGCTCGGCATATGAATGGTCGGCTGGTCGATGGCTAACTGATCTTCACTTGCAAGCAATTCATAATTAAATGCTCGAGCAAGGATACGCGCTGTCGTTGTCTTACCTACTCCCCGCACGCCTGTTAATAGATAGGCTTGATGGATTCGACCCAGCTCAAAAGCATTTTCAAGCGTGCGAACCAATGATTGTTGACCGATAAGATCGATAAATGTCGTCGGACGATACTTGCGCGCCAACACGCGATAGGGGGGGAGACTTGCCTCGCCTGCTTGGCGATGAACCGACTTATCGGCGGCTCGCGGCAGCGTAAGCTTCGACGCATTATGCTCGTGATCCAAGCTGATACTCTCTGCCTGATCCGCGCAGCAGGCGAAGGCGGCGCCTCAAGCCATTAGCCGAAAGAAGGTGGGAGGCTGAACGAAGACCCGCCCAAACTCGTTAGGGCTGCTTCCTTCCGGACCTGACCCGGTTGGCGAGTGAAGCGTCCACCGCCAACCTCCCGACTTCTATCTGGCAGAGGCGCGCTCCTTGCGCAAGAGCCCTTAAGCTCCGTCAGTAATTCATTTAAAGCCTATGAAGAGACGCCTAGCCTCAAATAGCAGGACAATTGCTGCCCATTTTTCGGGTTCTTAAATGTATGACGACAAATTAGTCAGCCTCCAAGGTTTCCAACCTAGAGCCATTCGTTCACCTTGCTGGAAAGAAGCGGATGCGCAGGCGCATAACAGCTGCTAAACACCTCAAAACTTTTACTGAGGATGAATCTGTGACTGAGGCGAGATCGCCGGCTAGCCGCAAGCTAAACACACTTCTTGATCATTTCGAGAAGGCTGGTTACGGGCGACGGGAACCCAAATTGCTTCAACCTGCAAGCGTCTTTCTAGATCGCTCGGGAGAGAACTTTAGAGGCAGACTTTATTTAACCAACGACCCTTCAGGAGCGGAGCTTTGTCTACGCCCAGAGTATACAATCCCGATTTGTCTTGAATACCTTGCACAACTCGCTCCCAAGACGGCTGCATATTCATATGGCGGCTCGATATTCCGAGCTCCTGAAAACTCGTCTTCAAAAGAGGGAGAGTTCATTCAAGCAGGCATTGAAAGCTTTGGGCGCTTAGATCGCGAGGCCGCTGACGCTGAAATCTTAGCTGTCGCGCTTGAATCTGCGAAAGCGACTGGCGCAAAAAATCTAAAAGTACGAATTGGAGATGCGAGTTTAGTTGCAGCTTTTCTTGATGAACTAAATCTACCTAGCGTATGGCGCAGGCGCGTTGTCACTGGTCGCGCCCGCGGCCTAAGTCTTAAATCTATTTTTGAACCAATTTCTGTTATTGGCGCCAATGTTGAGCAAGCAGGCGTTCGCGCCGCGCTCTCTCGCGTAGACCCGGCTGATGCCCGACGCCTCGTCGAAGATCTTCTCTCCATCGCGAGTATTACAGCCATTGGCGGCCGAAGCGCCGCAGAAATTGCTGAACGTTTCCTGGATCAAGCCACGCTTACATCTGGAGAAGGAGTTCCAAGCGAAAAGCGCGCTCTTTTAGAAGCATTTTTTGCTATTGAAGATACACCAGACAAGGCTTCAAACGCTCTGCGACGCCTTGCTGCGGAAGCTAACCTTAATTTATCTAAAACTCTCGATAGTTTCGATACACGCACCGGCTTCATCGCTGCTCACGAAATAATTATTGAGGAAATGATCTTCTCAGCGAGCTTTGCCCGTCAACTCGATTACTACACAGGGTTTGTCTTTGAAGCTCGTGAGCCAGATATCAAAGAACCTATTATCGGCGGCGGTCGGTACGATCGTCTATTAGAAACGCTTGGCGCAACGCAGGATATACCCGCTGTTGGCGCTGCAATTTGGGTTGATCGTCTTGGGGGCGCGATATGAATCACGCGCAAAAATTAATAATCGCCTCACCTTCAAAGGGTCGCTTACAGGAGAACGCTGCAGCATTCTTTGCCCGCGCGGGTCTAGAACTAACACAGGGACGCGGGGCCCGTGACTATCGAGGCTCAATCAGCGGCTTAGACAATGTTGAGGTTGCCTATCTTTCGGCGTCTGAAATAACCTCTCGGCTTGCTCGAGGAGAAGCGCATCTCGGAGTGACTGGCGAGGACTTAATTAGAGAAGAAATTCTTCAACCGGAGAGCAAAGTAGAACTCCTTGCGCCACTTGGATTTGGGTCAGCAAATGTTGTAGTTGCCGTTCCTCAAGCGTGGATTGATGTTCGCAGTATGGCCGACATATCCGATGTCGCCAGCCACTTTCGCGCGCGTCACGGCCGAGGCTTACGGGTAGCAACCAAATACGTAAACACAACACGCCGTTTTTTTTCTCAACACAACATTGGCGACTATCGTATTGTTGAAAGCTCTGGAGCAACCGAAGGCGCTCCAGCAGCTGGCTCAGCAGATCTTATCGTCGATATCACCACAACCGGCGCGACACTTGCCGCCAATGCGCTCAAGGTATTGGAAGATGGAATTATCTTACGCTCACAGGCCAATCTTGTCGCCTCGTTGACAGCTTGCTGGAGCGATACAGCGCTTGAGTCTGCTCGCATCATTCTTTCTCGCATCGCCGCAGAAGAGGTTGCAAGAAAGACAAGAGAAGTCCGCATAACATTCATGGAATTAACCGACAGTCTTATCAAAGATTGTGAGCGCCTCTACGAAGCTAAGTTACTCAGCAAATCATCCAATGAAAGTGCGTTTTCTTGTCCCGCAAAAAATGTCGGCTCCTTCGCAGACTGGCTCGTCGCACAAGGCGCAACAAGAGTAACGAGCTCAAAACTAGATTATATTTTTTCAGCTGAAAATTTATTATGGTCACGTTTGCGCATGCGGCTACGATGAGTGACTTGATAAATTATATAATCAAGATCATTCGTCTTAGATCGGCGGAGTAAGATCTTTGCTCAATAGCCCAAATAGGAGATGATCACGCCAATCCCCATTAATATTTAAGTAAGCGCGCGCATATCCTTCATGCCGAAAGCCAACACGCTCCAATAAGCGCTTCGATGGCTCATTCGCGGGCAAACACGCCGCATCAATTCGATTTAATCCTTGCTTATCAAATCCGTATAGACAGGCGGCATAAACTGCGCGCTTCATGTAGCCTTTTCCAGCATAAGGAGCCCCCATCCAATAACCGAGCGAAGCGGATTGTGACACACCCCGTCGAACATAACCAAAGGACAATCCGCCAACGAGTAAATCATCCTCCTGTCTAAAAATCAGGAAGGAATAAGCTTCATCTCGCGCCATCTCTTCCGTATGGCGTTTCACACGATATCGAAAACTTTGTTGTGTAAGATCATCGCTAGGCCAGACTGGTTCCCAAGGAGTCAGAAACGCCCGACTCTGCTCGCGTAATTGGGACCACTGTGCATAGTCCCGAAGCTCAGCTGGCCGCAGGTAAATACCATCGCCATGAATTGGCATGCCTCTGCGACCCAATATTCCAAACAATCCCATCTTATTCCGTCACTGCACGCGCGCGTTCACAAATAAAATTCATGATGTCTTTTTCGTTATTGTCCAATAATGTGAACCGCTCTTTCCCAGCAAGGCCCTTGGCTATTTTTGTAGGTAATTGAGGGGTCAGACCAATTGCCCGGCTAATCGCTTCTGGAAATTTAGCGGCATGTGCTGTCGCCAAAGCTACAACTGGCGTTTTAGGATCAATTTTTAGCTGCGCGCGCGCGGCATGCACGCCTGTTGCTGTGTGCGGGTCAAGAATATAGCCTGCCTCACGATATGTGCGTTGGATCTCATTGGTTGTTTCCACCTCACTCACCGAATAGGCATCAAATTCTCGACGAATTGCCGCAAGCGCTCCAGCGGGCAAGTCAAAGGAACCTGATTGATCCAATGCTCCGAAAGCAGAACGAATAACCGAATGATCCCGTCCACATGCATCAAACAACAACCGCTCAAAGTTTGATGAAACTTGAATATCCATTGATGGAGATTGCGTAGGCGTTACCCCTAAAGGTTCATATCGACCCGTGGCGAAGGCGCGAACGAGAATATCATTGGCGTTTGTTGCAACGATTAGTCGACTAATCGGCAATCCCATATGCTTCGCGACATACCCCGCCAATACATCGCCAAAATTACCCGTTGGCACAGAAAATGAAATATGTCTGTGCGGCGCTCCCAATGTGACGCCACTCGTAAAGTAATAGACCATCTGAGCGACTACTCGCGCCCAGTTAATTGAGTTCACTCCTGCAAGGTTTACTTTTTCTCGGAATGCAGCATTGCGAAAAAGTCTTTTTAGAATATTTTGAGCGTCGTCAAACGTGCCATTTAGAGCGATGGTATGAATATTACTATCTGATACAGTAGTCATTTGTCGACGCTGGACGTCTGAAACGCGTCCATCAGGGTAGAGAATAAAAACATCGACTCGATCAAGATTACGAAACGCCTCTATGGCTGCCGCTCCAGTATCTCCCGACGTCGCCCCAACGATAGTTGCACGTAAATTATTTTTTTCTAAGATATGATTCATCATGCGCGCAAGTAACTGCATGGCTATATCTTTGAAAGCCAACGTCGGCCCGTGAAATAATTCTAGAATAAACAGATTGTCATCAATCTGAACTAAAGGGGCAATCGCTTGATGACGAAAACCACTGTAGGCGCTTTGCGCCTGCTGAAGTAAAATATCTTCGGAATATGTCTGACTTAGATAAGGACTAATTAAACGCGCGGCGGCATGAGCATAAGAAACGCCAGAGAGCGCCGCGATTTCATCAGGCGCAACATGCGGATATGCAAGCGGCGTATACAAGCCCCCGTCCGCAGCTAGACCCGCGAGAAGAACCTCACCAAATCCAAGTTGAGCAGCCTCGCCGCGGGTAGATAGATAGCGCAAATTAAATTCCATTGACTATGAGCATACTGAGCAGAAACGGCTCTCTCGATCCGCTCGTTCATAACATACTCGCTGGCTGATCAAGAAATCATAACGAAGCTGCTAGGTTTTCTCGTATCCTCGACGCAACCTTTCGCGTGCGAAGAGACAAAAGATGACGATTAAAGCCGCCGCCAAGCTAAACCAGGTAAAAGCATATGCAAGATGATTGTTAACGATCCTAGGCGCAATCGATACTGGTTGTAGGGGCCGGCCGCTTGACCCTAGTGAGCCATCAAGCAAAAAAATAAACGGCGCTGCTTCGTCCAGATGAAGCGCCTTCGCAATGGCTTTAGGATCTCTTGTATACCAAATTCGTTTTTCCGGCTCATCGGCGGGCGTAAACATGTTACGTCTCTGCGGGGCCTGTAAATACCCTGAAAGCTCAATGAGCTCAGACGGAGCAGATCGATGCGCAGCATTCGTTTGGTCTAAATTAGAAATGAACCCCCTATCGATCAAAATTACGCCACCCGACGCTAAATCGAAGGGACTCAATACAAAATAACCTGGTTCGTGGCCTAATCCCTCAGGCGCCTGAGAATAGATCAAAGCCTCAGAACTTTGATGAAACCGCCCGGTTACACGCACATGCCGATATTCATAATCAACAGGACTTAAATTCTTCCATTCTTCTTTGGCTGGCAACCCTTGCGCTGGCAAGGAGATGCGAGACTGAACGCGTGCAATAAGCGCCTCTTTCTCCTCTAAGCGGCGCAATTGCCATAGGCCTAAATGGATCAAAAAAGAAAAGGTGAGGGCTGCAACAAGTGCTGGAAAAAAAAGCGCCCGAGCGCCCCGGCTCATTGTTCTCGACGACCTTCTTCAGCCTTATTGAAATATTGTAAAGCAATAAGGAGACCCTTTGCAGGACGCAATAATCCAACACAAACGATTATAGATAAAGGCGCTAAGACTGCCGCATGAACCCAATAAGGCGGCATATATACAACCTCAATAAACCAAGCAGCGCCAACAACAATAAAACCAGCGATTGTCATGACAAAAATTGCGGGACCGTCTCCGGTATCAGCAAAGGAAAAGTCTAATCCGCAGACATCGCAGTTTGGCGCAATCGCAAGCAACCCCTGAATCATGCGTCCTTGATGACACCTTGGGCATTTGCCTCGCAAGCCATCGAGGTAGAGTTCCGCTGGAGGATAAACATGCTCCTCAGACATTAGCCGCCCTCATGAAAAACGGTCACGATTTGATCGCGACCGTTTTGTTTCGAAAAATAAGCCAAAAAGCTTATTCCATCATTCCACCCCAATTCCCCCAAACGTAGATACAACAGAAGAGGAACAACCAAACAACGTCAACGAAATGCCAATACCAGGCAGCAAATTCAAATCCTAGATGATGCTCTGGCGTAAAGTGTCCCTTCATTACACGAAACAAGCATACAATCAAAAATAAGGTTCCAACAATAACATGGAAGCCATGGAAGCCTGTAGCCATAAAAAAGGTCGAGCCATAATTTGTAGCGGCAGGATGCGCGGGATCAAAGGAGAACGCAAATGGCGCGTGAGCATATTCATAGCCCTGCACACATGTAAAAATTAATCCCAACGCAATTGTTGCTATTAGTCCCTTCTTCAAGACGTTACGGTCATTATGAAGCAACCCGTGATGCGCCCAAGTCAAGGTTGCTCCTGATGTCAACAACAATAGCGTGTTGAGTAAAGGAAGCTTCCACGGACTAAGAACCTCTATTCCCTTGGGAGGCCATACGCCCTGAAATAACTCTGTTCGAGTAACTTGGTAAATATCGTCTGGGAAAATAGAGGAATTAAAGAACGCCCAAAACCAAGCCACAAAAAACATGACTTCAGATAGAATGAAAAGAATCATTCCATAGCGATGATGCAGCTGCACAACCGGCGAGTGATGACCCTGATATTGAGCCTCTCTCACGACATCTCGCCACCACACATACATGACAGCCAGAACAGCGCCAAAACCAATGAAGAAAATAGTTCCCCCATAGGGCAACCCATAAATTGGCGAGCCCTTATGTTGCGCCATCCACATGATCGCGCCTATCGCCATTATGAGCGCTGAAAACGCCCCCACGATTGGCCATGGGCTTGGGTCAACCAAATGATATTCATGGTTGGGTTTTGCGTGTCCGTCAGCCATCTCTTCTCTTCCTCACCATTTACGTCAGCCTACCGGCTCATTCGAGTTTTCATCCCCCGCCACATCATGCAGCGCTTCATCAGGACTTTTCTTTTTCCGCTTTCATATCGCTTGTTTTGGATTTAGCCGGCGTCTTTGTAGGAAAAAAAGAGTAAGATAAAGTGATTTCCTCTACTCGACCCATTCCTTCTTCAGACTCAAGGGCTGGATCAAGGTAGAAAACCACCGGCCATTCTGCTTCTTCATTAGGCGCAAGGCGCTTTTCTTCAAAACAAAAACAAGCTATTTTTACAAAATATGCGCCGGCAAGATCTGGGCTGACATTATAAGCAGCCTGCCCGCTTGTTTGCTTATCTGATAAATTAGCAACCTTAAAATAAACTGTCGTTGTTTCACCTGTACGCAGAGATATCTTCGATATTTCTGGCTCAAAACGCCATTGTAAATCTTTAGAGACGTTAGCATCAAACCGCACAGTCAAAATACGCGCGCCCGGAGTTGTTTTAGTCAGAGCTTGTGATTTCTGCGGCGTTCCACCAAATCCTGTTGCCGCACAAAAAGCCCGGTAAAGCGGAACTGACGCAAAGGACAATATCAACATGCACACAGAGCCAAAAAGTAAGGCCAATGCAACTTGGCCTTGCTTATTGAGAGGAGGAGGCAGTCCGCGCATCTAGAATCTCATATTGAGCGATTAGCCACTGCGCCACCCAGCCGGACAATCGTGACGGCATAGAACAGGACTGCAAGAAATGTAACGCCGAGACCAATGGCGATGTTACGCGCGCGTCGACCTCGCATTTGCTCGGGCGTTAGAACAATCCCTTGCTGCGAAGATTGCGCTTCATCTTTAGGACCTTTATCGCTCATCGCGTTATCCACATCCGTTCATCATCATTAAAAGAGGCCCATCAAGCTCAGGACTCGTTCAATCGTCAGCATGAGAAAGAGCGTAAAAAGATAAAAGATAGAAAAGGCGAACATTTGTCGAGCAGCCTTTTGGATTGCTGCATCTTCTTGCGCGAAAAAAAGTTGCGCTGCCAGATACAAAAGTCCTAAGCCCAGACCGATTGCAGCGACGCCATAAAGCCATGAGGCAAAGCCCAGAAGCCACGGCCCAACGCCAGTAGGCGCAAGAACAACACAATAGATTAGGATCTCAAGACGCGTTCGCCGCAATCCAGAGACATTCGGCAGCATTGGCAGGCCAACGCTGCCATATTCGTCAAGCTTCAAAATTGCGAGCGACCAAAAATGTGGCGGCGTCCAAATGAAGATAATCGTGAACAACATGAGGCTCGCTATGCTGACATCGCCAGTAGCGGCAGCGTAACCAACGATTGGCGGCAAGGCCCCGGCAGCGCCGCCAATAACGATATTGAGAGGCGTTAAGCGCTTCAACCACATGGTATAAATAACGACATAAAAAAATATTGTGAAAGCAAGTAGCGCAGCAGCTAGCCAATTAGATACGAAACCTAAAGTAAAAACAGAAAGAACGGATAAAATAACGCCAAAAGCCAACGCCGCATCAGTATCAATGCGGCCTGCTGGGATTGGACGCAAGCGCGTGCGCCGCATTACCGCATCAATATCAGCATCATACCACATATTAAGAGCGCCGGACGCACCGGCCCCCACGGCGATAGCTAACAGCGCGGCAAAAACGAGTAGCGGATGCGGGAGGGTTGGCGCCAATAAAAATCCAGCAAGCGCTGTAAACACAACGAGGGACATTACCCGCGGCTTAAGAAGGGCGATAAAATCTAACGGCGCCGCAACCGGAAGCTTTGGGGTCGTGCTTTCATCAAAGTAGGATGCATCGCTCATCGTTGCTTGCCTGACCTTGTTAATATGCGCGAAGAGAAAAGAGGTTGCCGCCTTTTATCTAAAAGACAAAAAACGTCAGCGCGCATTATGCGCGCCGACCCCTCTCTTACTGGTGTTCAGCGCCTGTAATTCGCGGCAAAGTTTCAAACTGATGGAATGGCGGCGGAGATGGCAAGGTCCATTCTAACGTCGTCGCGCCAGAACCCCATGGGTTATATCCTGCGTAACGCTTTTTCATAAACGCCTCTATGACCGTATAGAAGAATACAAGCATGCTGAAGGCGCCAATAAAGGCCCCAAGCGAAGACAAGTAATTCCAAGACGAAAAAGCATCTGGGTAATCAATATAGCGGCGCGGCATTCCGGCAAGTCCCAAGAAATGTTGGGGGAAGAATGTCAGATTTACGCCCACAAACAAAACTAAGAAATGCAGTTTGGATAGCGTCTCATTGTAAAGATAGCCCGTCATTTTTGGGAACCAATAATAGAATCCCGCAAAAACCCCAAAAACAGCGCCAAGCGACATCGTGTAATGAAAATGCGCGACAACATAATAGGTCTCATGGAGCTGTCGATCGACACTTGCATTAGCGAGCACGACGCCGGTAACGCCCCCCATGGTGAACACAAAAATGAATCCAATAGCCCAAATCATTGGGGCGCGGAAAGAAATGGATCCACCCCACATGGTTGCGATCCATGAGAAAATTTTAATTCCCGTTGGCACCGCAATCACCATTGTTGCGAAAACAAAGTAGCGCTGAGCATTCAACGAGAGACCGACAGTATACATGTGATGCGCCCACACGATACAGCCTAGGAAACCGATACAGACCATGGCGTAAGCCATGCCAAGATAACCAAACACAGGTTTCTTGGAAAAGGTTGAAACAATATGACTGATCAACCCAAAAGCAGGCAGGATCAGCACATATACTTCTGGGTGACCAAAAAACCAGAATAAATGCTGGAACAGCAAGGGATCGCCGCCGCCAGCTGGATCGTAGAACATTGTACCAAAATTACGATCCGTCAGCAGCATTGTGATTGCGCCAGCCAGCACGGGTAAGGTCAAAACCAAGAGGAAGGCGGTGACCAACATTGCCCAAGCAAAAAGCGGCATCTTGTGCAGAGTCATGCCAGGAGCGCGCATGTTAAAAATTGTTGTAATAAAATTGATAGATCCAAGGATCGATGACGCTCCAGCCAGGTGAAGCGAAAGAATAACAAAATCCATCGCAGGCCCTGGGTGGCCGATGTTGGAAGATAAGGGCGGATAAAATACCCATCCCCCGCCGAAGCCCATCATGCCGGGCGCGCCTTCTACAAACATCGACATGACAAGAAGGATCAAAGAAACCGCAAGAAACCAGAACGAAATATTGTTTAGCCGAGGGAAAGCCATATCAGGCGCGCCAATCATAATTGGCACGAACCAGTTTGCGAAGCCGCCCATCAGAGCTGGCATAACCATAAAAAAGATCATCAGCACGCCATGCGCCGTGATGAAAACATTATAAAGGTTCTTACCCGCATCCGTAGCCATGGATGGATCTGCGCCATAGAGCATCTGCGCAAGCCCTGGAAACACGGATATGCCAGGGTGCATCAGTTCTGCGCGAATTGCGACAGACATCAGCATGCCAACCAGCCCGCCAATCACCGCAAGGATCAGATAAAGCGTGCCGATATCTTTATGGTTTGTCGAAAAGAGAAAGCGACGCAATCCTTTAGGATGATCATGCGCTCCGGCAGTTGAACTCGCCATCTTCTTGTTCCTCGAAATCCTGTCAGGTTTTTATTTTCAGGTTAGCGGACTGCTTCGCTTGCAGCTAGCTTAACCGGTGTCTCAGCAGCGGCATATTTCTTCTTTGCTTCTGCAAGCCATTCCTCGTATTTTTCGCGGCTTACTACCCGAATGGCGGAAGGCATAAAGGCATGATCTTTGCCGCATATTTTTGAGCACTGCCCATAATAGACGCCCTCTTTTTCAGCCCTAAACCAAGTCTCATTTAATCTTCCCGGCACGGCATCCATACGAATACTAAAAGCAGGTATAACAAAGGAATGGATGACATCTGCGGCGGTGATTTGTAATTTCACTACCTCATTTACTGGTACAACCGCTTCATTATCCACCGATAATAACCTTACGTCGCCGGGCTCCAGATCAGCGTCTGCCTTCATAAGCTGATCAAACCCAAAACCACCGCCTTGGTCTTCAGGGTATTTGTATGACCAGTACCACTGGTTGCCTGTAACTTTGATCGTCACCTTAGCCTCTGGAATCTCTACTTGCTTTGTTAATAATCTGAATGACGGCACAGAGATGAAGACAAGGATAAGAATAGGCACTAGGGTCCAAACTATTTCTAGTCCGGTGTGATGAGTGAGCTTTGAGGGCACAGGGTTAGAGTTTTCGTTAAAACGCCAACTTACATACAACAAGAGACCTAATACGGAAATCGCAATAAAAGTAATTACGGGCAATAAGATGCCATTATAAAAGAACTGCGTATCATGTCCGACGTCTGTAACCGTCGCGGGCAGTCCTACGCCTCCTGGGGCAGGCTGACCCTCAACCTGAGCCAGCGCCAATCCGGCCGATAAAATAAGCGGTAAAGCCAACGCCATCAGGCTCGCGCCGCGGCTAAACAACTGACGAGTGTCCGTAGACATGAAGGTCGCCTTTCGCACCAATTAGACAGGTCTGAGTCTCGATAATTCCGACGCAATTTTCACGCCGAGAAATCCTGTATAGAACTTGCTCGTGTGATCGCGGCTGGTTCAACCACAATCGCGCCGACCACGCAATTGCTGCACCGCAATATTTATACAGGTAAAGTAGTGACAAGGAAAGATTATCAGCCGGGGAAATCTTCCCATCCAGCTAACCTTGACAGATCAAGGTGGTTTGTTAGTCAGAAAATTCCCCCGGGATTGCCGGCGGTCACGAAATCGCCTGGCTTTTCCAGGATAGATCGCTGCATTAGGCTAAACGCCCTTGGAGCCAAAATGACGCCTTTTCGCGACGCGATAAAAACACCGCTATTGCGACAACAGGTCGCGGGAATTTGTCTAGGCCTATTCTTACCCTTCCTCGCCCTTTTTACCGCGGGGGACAGCAATGCTCAGGGTGTTGTGAAATCTAAATTTGGCGATTGGGAAATACGCTGTGAGAAACCCGCAGGAGCGGCTAGTGAGCAATGCGCCCTGATTCAAAGCGTCGTTGCAGACGACAAGTCAAACATTAACCTAGTTGTCATTGTATTGAAGACAAGTGATGGTAAAAGCCGACTTTTACGCGTCATCGCTCCTTTAGGCGTGTTGCTGCCCAATGGCCTGGGCCTTAAAATTGATGACACAGATATTGGCCGGGCAGGTTTTGTGAAATGTCTTTCTTCCGGCTGCGTTGCGGAAGTATCAATGGACGAAAAATTAATAGATCAGTTGAAAAACGGCAAAACAGCAACTTTTATCCTCCACCAAACACCTGATGAAGGCATCGGTCTGCCCTTAACCTTGCAAGGGTTTAAAGAGGCTTACGCGAAACTACCTTGAGAGAACGTCAAGTTGAGGGGCATCAACAAGCATGAATAGCGTCAGCCGCCGCGCAGGAATTTTGTTCATCTGCATGTTAGGCACCGTTTCTACAGCCTATGCACTCGAAATGCCAAAATTATTTGGCGATAGTCCATCTACGTCGAATGTTACTCAAGACTGCCCCGTTGTCTTTATTGATAATGGGGCTTCTATGATTCGAATGCCGCAAGATGCAGACGCCTCCAGCGTGCGCTATCAACTCTCCATCGATCAGACCGCGCGCGAATGTTTGATAGAAGGCGAAAATGTATCAATCAAACTCGGTATTGAGGGGGGTGTCGTACTAGGCCCGGCGGGCGCTCCGGGGAGCTTTACGGCGACCATTGCCGTTGCGCTTCGACGATTAAAAGATTACTCGCTCGTTTCGAGCAAGAGCTATCAGGTGTCAGCGACCGTCTCACCTGGCGGAACGCGTGGGGACTATCGTTTATTAGCAGATCCGATATCTGTTCCCCTTGTCAGTAAACGCGCACATGAAGATTATGAAATTATTGTCGGCTTTAGTCAGGGCGGTTCCGCATCTCCCGCTAAGCCCGGAGGAAAAAAGAAAAAGAGCCAACCCGAAGGTTGACTCTCTCAATATGATATTGACCGCGCCCCAATCAGAAGCGGTTAATGCCCCAAAGCCTTAATCTGATCGATCCCAGCAGTAATGAAATCATGACCGCCAACGCCTTTGCTTAGGATGCCTTCAGCAATCTTAACCGCTGCATCCGCCGCCGCCGCGCGGACTTCTGCGGTAGCCTGAGCTTCAGCTTGAGCAATTTTCTGCTCAACTTGTTTGACATTGCGCGTCATAAATTCATCAAGGCGTCGACGACCCTCTTGAGCAACCAATTCCGCTTCTTCCTTCGCTTGCGCGACAATGGCCTTGGCTTCCGCTTCAGCCTCCGCGCGCTTGCTCTCGAAGGAATCTAGCAAGCTCTGAGCCTCAACCCGTAACCGCTCAGCTTCAGCCAATTCGTGCTTAATTCGATTTATACGGGCATCTATTAGCGTTGTTAATTTCGAATGCGCGCCGACCCAAAACAACACGGCTAAAAAGATGGCAAAACCAATAGCAACATAAAATTCAGCATCGAAATGCATTGACGCCGTCCCCTTAACTTGATTTTACATTACGAAATTCTGCAGACAAGCGATCTTTATCTACCTTAGATCCTGTTAGCTTCTCGACAATTGATCCAGCTGCTTCAATCGCAATCTGCTCCACATTAGCTAGAGCTCGCGTCTTCGCATCAGCTATGCGCCCCTCGGCAGCGCGGATTTTCTCTGACGCCTCCGACTCTGCACGGGATCTTCGAGATAATGTTTCTGCTGCAGTGTTCTGCTGCGCTTCACGGCCGATCGCCAGCGCCTCTTCTCGACGGAGGCGAATGGTCTCGTTATTTGCAACAGCTGCAGCCTGGGCTTTTGCCTGCATGTCACGAGACGCTTCAAGGTCGGACGCTATTTTTTCAGAACGGCGTTCAAGTATTCCGCCAACACGCGGCAAAGCAAGCCGAGACATGAGGATGTAGAGGACCCCAAAAATTACAACGAGCCATACAATCTGCGGCGCAAAATTTTCTGTTTGGAAGGGAGGAAAGCCGCCTTCATGATGCGCTTGGCCTTCTGCGCCAACGCTAGGATGCGTCTCCTGCGCGTTTTCAGCAGCCGTTGCGGTCGAAATAATGCGTAAGTTCATGATCCTGATCCCGCTCACAGGTCTTCGAATAAGACAGGGACGGTAAAATTCGCGCGCATATAATCACTGCGCGCGAATGACGATATCTAAATCTCGACAGCTCTCTTAATAAATAAGAGGCTGAAGCTGCTTTACGACTTAAGGAAGAGCAAGATCGCAATCAAAAAGGCGAAAATACCCAAACCCTCGGCGAGAGCTGCGCCAATGATGGCGTTGGTGAATTGGCTTGCAGCTGCAGAAGGATTCCGAAGCGCGCCGTTGACAAAATTACCAAAAATAATGCCAACGCCAATCGCCGCCGCGCCAGTGCCAATTGCCGCTAGGCCAGCGCCGACTAATTGCATTTCCGAAGCCATATTTTTCTCCTATTTTAAATTAAGGCCGCTTTTATTGTTAGGTATTTATCAGTGGCCAGGGTGAATTGCGTCATTGAGATAGACACAGGTTAGAACAGAAAAGACAAATGCCTGAAGACAGGCAACCAGTAGTTCCAGCGCGTATAAAGCGACAATGGCTAATAGCGGCACAGGCGCGAGTAATGACCAGCCGCCCGAGGCCAACAACATCATCACAAAGCCGCCAAATACCGCCAGGGTAATATGGCCCGCGAGAATATTCGCAAATAGTCGAACCGACAGAGAAACTGGCCTCGACAAAAAAGAGATAATCTCAATAGGCACAAGCACAACAAGCACCGGCAAAGGAACGCCATGTGGAACGAAAAGCCTGAGAAAGCCAAAGCCGTTGCGATAAACGCCATAGGCGACAACCAGCGTAATCACCAGCGCGGCGAAAGCAAAGGTAACGATAATTTGGCTGGTAACGGAATAACTATACGGCACCAAGCCAATAAGATTTGCGATGAGGATGAATGAGAAGAGCGAAAACACGAAAGGAAAAAACTTCATGCCTTCTTTGCCAGCTGTTTGACGCACCATGTTAGCGACGAACTCATACAGCATTTCCGCCAAGGCCTGCATACGTCCCGGCACAATAGACTTACGTGAGGTCGCCGCCACCATTAATCCAACTACGCCCAGAGCCGCCAAAAGCATGTAAAGGGACGCATTGGTGAATGAAGTCTCAATACCGCTTATTTCAAGCGGAAAAATCCGATGCAGTTCAAACTGCTCAATTGGATTTGGAGCGGAAACGGTTTCTTCCGGTGTCATTGCTTTTTTTAGACCTTTTTCATCTCAGCCCTGCCTTGACGCATTAAGCATCCCGATCGAGGGTCTTACCGCCTAACGAGCCTTTAGGCTTCGCAACGCGATACACATTATAAAATCCTGCCGCAACGCCTAAGCCCATTAAAAAGACCAAGAGCCACGGTTGAGTCCCAAGCCATTTGTCTGCCTGCCAGCCAACAAATGCGCTGACTAAGATCGCGCCCATAAACTCTGAGACCGCATTAAGCCCCACACGCATCGCGCGAGAGAATCCCTTACGCTCAGGAGGCAGCGACTCGGCAGCAAATTTTTCTTCATCCGCCCTGCGAATTGCAGCGCTTAACTGATCAAGCCGCGCCTGCAGCGCCTCCTGATCTGAGCTTCTCCCATCCTCCTCCGTCATCATCAACCTCCCTCACGCATGTGATCGTGAAAATGGGGATAACGGCGATAGCCAGAAAAGAGGCGAACAAATTGGCCTGAAGAAGCTCATCCAACACCCGCCGGCGTCTCCGCCAAGTCCTATCAAGCCGAGCGCAACATATGTTTGGCGCCCTATGAAGTCAAGGCAGGGCGGCGATCTCGTAACTTGTTGAATATTAGTAATATATAGCCTTTCTTCAGCGTTGCGTCACGCGCGCCCTACTCGCACCCGCAGCATGCAAAACTAAAACGAAGGCAGGCGCGGGCTTGGGCGCAGGCGCTTCACTGACGACGCTGAAAATCAACTCGCCAAAGCGAATTTTTCGGCTTGGGCTAGATCCACTGAAACAAGGTCTGAAACGCCCCTTTCAGCCTGAGTCACGCCAAATAAGCGATCCATGCGCGCCATGGTTATAGGATTATGCGTGATTGTAACAAAGCGTGTATCCGTCTTGTTTCGCATTTCATCAAGAAGATCACAAAAACGCTCGACATTTGAATCGTCCAAAGGCGCATCGACCTCATCAAGAACGCAAATGGGCGAGGGATTTGTAAGAAACACGGCAAAGATCAGCGACATTGCAGTCAAAGCCTGCTCGCCGCCCGACAATAATGTCATCGTTTGGGGCTTTTTACCTGGCGGGCGAGCTAGAATATCGAGACCCGCCTCTAATGGATCTTCGCTCTCGACCAACTGTAATTCAGCTGAACCACCGCCAAAAAGCAGGGTAAAGAGCTCTTTGAAGTGCATATTGACTTTATCAAAGGCAACAAGCAATCGCTCTCGACCTTCTTTATTCAAGCTAGCAATAGCAGCCCGTAGTTTTTTGATTGCTTCAGATAGATCATCTCGCTCAGCAATCATCTTATCACGTTGTGTTTCAATCTCGTTGAGCTCTTCCTCGGCTCGCAAATTTACCGCGCCGAGACGCTCTCGATCTGATCGCAATCCTTCAAGACGCCCTTCGACCGTGGCAATCTCTGGCAAGATATCCCCATCCTTGAGGCCTGCTAGCTCAGCAAGATCTTCCACAGTTGTTTCTAGATCCTGCGTTATTGCATGCGCTATGTCTAAGGCGCGTTGCCGCGCCGCTTCCAATTGCGCCTCACTGCGCGCTTTTTCTTCACGCGCCAAACTCATCGCTTCGAGCGCTATCCGCGCCGCCCGATCCGCTTCAATAAGTCGATTTTCTGCTGCAGTTCGAGCATCCGTTGCTTCACGTCGAGCAATTTCTGCTTCCTCAAGCGCATTCAACAGAGCGCGATGCTGCTGCATGAATGTATCGGGCGCTTGAGAAAGGCCTGATTGTTCTTCACGCGCCGACTCAAGACGCTCTTCCAGCTCGCCAAGACGATCTTGAGCGCGATCTCGCCTCTCAGCCCACGATGTGATTTCTCGGACAATCGCCGCAACGCGAGCTTGGCGCGCCGTTACTTCATGCCGTAAGGCGGCTAAAGCCGCTCGAGCCTCGCTCGCTTGAGCGCGCTCAACCATAGCCTGAGCGCGTAGTCCTTCGAGATGCCCAATAAGCGAAGCAGGTTCTTCAAGTTGATCGATCGAGGCAATCAATTCAGCGCGTTTCTGCGTCGCCTCATCACGGTTAGTAAGCGTCTGAGCTTTTGCCTCTTCCAACGCTGATAAACGCTGACCAATTTGCGCCTGACGCCGCTCCGCTGTTGTATAGCGCTCCCGAGTTTCTTCTAGTTCAATACGCACGCGTCTTAAATTTTCGCGCGCTTGATGATCCGCCTGCGCAGCCAGCCGCGCAGCCGTCTGAGCGGTCTCCTGTTCTTGTGTCAGCAAATCAGCTTGTTCACGCGAGATTTTAGCTTCTTCACGCAAGTCATTGAGGCGATTTTTCTCAACGAGACGTCGCGCTGCCGCCGAAGGCGCCTCTGAGGCTTGCGTAAATCCATCCCACCGCCATAGATCGCCCTCCTTAGAGACCAATCGCTGTCCAGGGCGTAAAAGTTTTCTCAGATTTTCTCCCTCAGTGCGAAGGACTATGCCAATTTGAGAGAGACGACGCATTAATGCGGGCGGAGCCTGAACTAGCTCTGATAGTGGGCGGACACCTGGGGGAAGCGACGGATCTCCGGCGGACGAGGTTAAAGCCCAATGCGCAGGGGCGGAATCATCCGCTGAAGCGTCAAGATCATCCCCCAAAGCAGCGCCAAGCGCGGTTTCATAACCTTTTGATACGCTTACGCTCTCAACAATAGGAGCCCACAGACCACCTACCCCAGAGTAAAGCAAATTTTCGAGCGTTCTTACTTCAGTTTCAAGCCGCTGAGCGCGGAGAGCGGCTTGCTCCATAGGCTGACGCAAGGAAGCCTCAGACTCCCGAGCAAGCGCCTGCTCTTCTTCAGCAATCCGAGCGCTTTCTTCTGCTATGTTCGCCTGATCTGAGGCAGCCGCAAAGAGCTCTGCTAAGCGGGCGACTTCTGCAGCGCCTCCGCCCTGTCCAGCAATCAACGCAAATTCCGTATCCAACCGCGTAAGCTCTGCCTCGAAACGCGCAACACGTTGACTCTCATCCCGTAGAGCAGAATCTAAAGAGAACCTTCGGGCATTTACGCCCGCAAGCTGCTCTTGTGCATCATTCAAAGATGCTTCCGTAGCCGCAAGCTTTGCTTCGATTTCATCAAGACGCCCGCGCGCTTCAGACTCCCGCGTTGTTTCGTCGACATCAGCGCTGAGCAATTCTGCACGCTCTGCCTCAAGCCTAGAGGCAACCTCTGCAGCATCTTCAATCAGTGCACGCTCTCTTTCAAGATCGCGCGAAAATTGGTCAATATGACGCAGCAGTTCATTGATACGATCTTTTGCGCGTTGCTCGTCAGCCTCTAATGTTTGTCGCGCGACGACCAATCGGTGAACAGCCGCGCCAGCCTCGGCTTCTCGCTCCCGCAAAGGAGGCAATTCATGCGCCGCAACAGCTTGTAGCTTCGCAGCTTCCGCTTGCTCCAAAGTACGTTCTTGAACAGATTTGAGATCCAGCTCTAATTTCTGAGCAGTCTCGCGCAATTGATTTGTTGCAATTTGATGCGAAACCAGCGCAACCATTGCTTCGTTTTGACGTATCTGGGCTGCAAGATTTCGAAACCGCTCTGCCTGTCGGGCTTGTCGTCTTAAACTATCTGACTGACCCTCAACTTGCTTCAAAACATCTTCGAGACGCGTTAGATTCTCGGAGGCGGCGTTGAGCCGCAATTCGGCTTCATGGCGTCGCGAGTGTAATCCAGCTATTCCGGCGGCGTCTTCCAGAATTCGTCGACGAGCCTGAGGCTTTGCAGATATGATCTCGCCGATTTGACCTTGGCGCACGAGCGAAGGCGACCGCGATCCAGTCGCTGCATCGGCAAAAAGGAGCTGAACATCTCGCGCTCTAACTTCCTTGCCATTTATCCGATAGTCCGATCCCTGCTCGCGCTCAATGCGGCGCGTAACCTCAATTGTGTCGGCATCATTAAAAGCTGCGGGAGCTGACCGATCAGAATTATCTAAAATTAGCCCAACTTCAGCAAAATTACGCGCGGTTCTGGAGCCGCCACCCGAGAAAATCACGTCATCCATCGCGGATGCCCGCATATTTTTATATGAATTCTCACCCATTACCCAGCGAAGGGCCTCAATGAGATTCGATTTGCCACAGCCATTAGGGCCGACAACGCCAGTTAGTCCTGGCTGGATTAAGAGCTCAGTCGGCTCGCAAAAACTTTTAAAGCCTAGAAGGCGCAGACGTTCGAATTTCATGGGGGCAAAGAGCGCCACAAATCAAAGGGGAATGCAAGAAAACTCTCTCAATATCTTGTGGGCATCATGAGCAAAATCGCCGCAAAATCATCTTAAATAAAATATTTGACGACAAAACAGGCTAGAAGCAGGCTCACTTGGCTTTCTGCGGCAATAATTTTGCTTATCACCCTTCCCGAAAGACGTACAAAACACGAATCGTCCAGCTGACCATCTTTCGGGGGATATTAAACTAGTGAGCAATGCATTTGGTTGATGACGACACAAACGAATTATGGGTTTTTGGTTACGGCTCCCTCATGTGGCGACCCGGTTTTGACTTCATCGACTGCGCTCTTGCCTGGGTTCATGGCTACCATCGAGCGCTCTGCATCTATTCTCATGTTCATCGCGGAACGCCGCAAAGTCCTGGTTTAGTATTGGGTTTGGATCATGGCGGTTCTTGCCAAGGCGTGGTGTTTCGGATTGCATCCTCAAAACGCGAGGAGACAATTGCTTACCTTAGAGAAAGAGAGCTGGTTACATCCGTCTATCTCGAAAAATTTGTTACGTTGCGTTTGAATGACGGTTCACGCAAACGCGCCATCGCTTATGTTGTTGACCGTCGACACAATCAATATGCCGGGCCACTTTCAATAGAAAAGATGACGCAGCTCATTTTGAAAGGCGCGGGAGTTAATGGCGATAATTCGGCTTATGTGCGCAACACATACGAACATTTACAGCGCCTAAATATTCACGACGCTCAGCTTGCCGAAGTAGTTCGTCATCTTGACCGCAACGCAACCACAAATACGCCCAGCTGAAAAATACAAGAAAAAAGGCCGGGGATAACCCCGGCCGAAACGCTCATTACAAAAAATCACAACTCAACGCTACAAACTTCACTTTGATTAACTCAGTAAAGAGCCAGTCAAATCTTCAAAAACGCCATCTGAGTTACTAAAATGAACATGCCACTCATTAACACCCAGCTCACGCCCAATTGCGCGTAATTGCGCGCCGCTATCATATTGCCCTAGCTGAGTTACAAAGCGCGCATGGGCGTCTCCGCCACTGCGGATAACTCCAATTGCCACGCCAAGCGTGATGTCTGCCACAAACGCTTCTTCGCCACTTTTGAAAATGGAACAAACGTAGCGTCGACCGGATAGACCCTGCCAGGAAAAGAAACGATCCCGCAGATTTTGAGTGCGGGAAAGAGAGGTTAAGGCGCCTCCCTTGTCTCCCCGGTGGCCATAATATTTATCGACATGCGGCCCAACACTAAAAGTCGAAGTCAGAGGGTAGGCGAGAGACATCCTTCATTACTCCGGATCAAAACTAGAACTAAAATAGAACATAAAAAGAACAGAGTCAAGAAGGTAGGGGCTATTGTCTTTGAAAACTGGCTCCCCAACGCTCGCAAGGCCTATTGTTTCAATCCTCATCAGTCGAGGGGAACTATCGCGGGGAGATTATGAAAAGGATGTGCGCGAGCGCACAAGTCCGATCTTCAGTGAACAGCAGCCCCAGACTGAGACAATGATTGGGGACTGAGAATTCAAAATAGATCAAAACAAAAGAACGCAGATTTCAATGAAAAACACTATGCGTTCGCACCGCCGCCAGCGGTCTTAAGCCATGCCGCGCCACAGGCTTTTGCGAGCTCTCGGACGCGCAAAATATAACTTTGCCGCTCAGTAACTGAGATCACGCCCCGAGCATCTAACAAATTAAATGCGTGGCTGGCTTTGATGCACTGATCATAAGCCGGCAATGCCATCAAGTGTTTTGCGTCTCCGGAACCTGCTCCAAATTTTAATAAACGCACACACTCTTTCTCAGCATCTTTGAAGTCTTCAAATAATTTTGTGGTGTCAGCCGCTTCAAAATTATGTCGAGAATATTCCTGCTCAGCCTGCAAAAACACATCGCCATAAGTTATTTTTTCGTCTCCCTCACGGCCATTAAAATTTAGCTCCATAATGCTATCAACACCCTGAAGATAACACGCAAGACGCTCTAATCCGTAGGTTAATTCACCAGAGACAGGGGAACATTCAAATCCGGCGACTTGCTGAAAATAGGTAAACTGAGAAACTTCCATCCCGTCACACCAACACTCCCAACCTAGCCCCCAAGCCCCTAACGTGGGGCTCTCCCAATCATCTTCTACAAAACGAATATCATGAAGTTTTGCATCCAAACCAATCGCAGCAAGAGAAGCAAGATACAGATCCTGCAAATTTGTTGGCGAAGGCTTCAGGATAACTTGAAACTGGTAATAATGCTGTACGCGATTGGGATTTTCGCCATAACGCCCGTCTTTTGGCCTGCGGCACGGTTGCGCATAAGCAGCACGCCAATTTTTCGGGCCAAGAGCCCGCAGCGTCGTTGCAGGGTGAAAAGTACCCGCGCCCATTTCCATGTCATAAGGCTGTAAAATAACGCATCCTTGAGCCGCCCAATAGTTTTGCAACGTTAGGATCAGCCCTTGAAACGATTTTGTCGGCGATAGATAAGCTGCCGCATCCACAGACATCCGAAACCCCTGCTAAAAAAACATAATTTATGAGTGCGCTTAAACCCGGTCAACCCAACTCAACGCTTAATTCGTTAATCAAAACAAGCGCGATGAAACTCTTTATTGAAAGCGCCGCGCTGAAGTAAAAGAGAAATTATAAAAAGTCAGCAGTCGCATGCACACTGTCTTGTATGAGATGTCAAATTAAGCATTGCTCATGAGTATAATAATTTCATCGTAAGCTCTTTGTGAAT
Source organism: Methylocystaceae bacterium UBA5192 (assembly GCA_002412985.1). Classification (GTDB taxonomy): domain Bacteria; phylum Pseudomonadota; class Alphaproteobacteria; order Rhizobiales; family Beijerinckiaceae; genus Methylocystis. The sequence goes on from DHWC01000062.1 coordinate 34,875, forward strand.
AGTTAAAAAAAAGGTCCAACAAGATCTTGTAGCAGGGCTCCACCACCCAATTTTCGAGCAATATCACTCACAGCCCCATTAGCATCTTGTAGAGCAAGCGCCGGCCGCAATGACATTGGGGCCTTTGATCCTTTGACGCCTCCAAGGATTATTCGGATTGCTGGTTCTGAGGGCCGACTAAACACTGGTAGGATGCGAACAGCCCCTAGCCGTCCTGAGACAGCCGCCAGACATTCCCCTAGGGCTTCTGCGCGGTGAATCATGGAAAAAAAACCGCCTGGCGCGAGTAAAGCGAGACAATGACGCGTCCATTCTGAAAGCGGCATGCTGGCGATATGGGCGTTGGCTTTAGCGCTATCAGGCGTGATACGCACCCGACCCCGCTCATAAAATGGCGGATTGGTTAATATTAATTGCGCAGATTCGTCTATTAATCCTGATTTCCGACGATCCAAGCCAGATGCTAGATCCAATTCAAAAACACGCGCCCGCGCGTCAAATTGATTAAAAGCGATATTCTCCCGCGACAAGGCGCAAGCGAGTGGATCGCGCTCTATTAGCCCCACCCTCGAACTCGGCGCATGGACAGCCGCAGCAAGACCAACAGCGCCAGATCCGGCCCCGACATCCAGAATCAGGCCGTCCGTGCCCGGCGGCGTCACGCTCGCAAGCAAAATAGCGTCTGTTCCGGAGCGATGTCCTGCACGGGCCTGGCGCAGCTTCAAACCGCCGCTCAAAAAAGCGTCCAGAGTGGTATTTTCGCTCATAATCCTCTCAAATTCGATGATCTTACTTTGGAATTATGACCACAACAGATGTAAAATAGAGGGCCATTTTCCTAAAAAGCCCATTCCGGTATGCAACGCTAGAGCAAGATGACTTGCCGCCATCCATTCGAGCACGTAAGTTCGCCAAAATTGATACAGAAAGGCCGTAGGGGGGTCTGTGGGCATCGTTATTCCGCTGGAAGAAAAAAAAGACGCAGGCCTCGACAGTCTTGTTGAACTGATCCGCCCTGATCTTGAACGCACCAATCAACTAATCATTCAGCGCACAGGCTCTGACGTCACCACTATACCTGAAGTCGCGAACCATCTCATATCAGCAGGTGGCAAAAGATTAAGGCCGATGCTAGTCCTCGCCACCGCGGGTATGTGCGGCTATAAAGGCGACGGCCATCTTAAATTCGCTGCTGGCATCGAATTTATGCATACCGCAACGCTTTTGCATGATGATGTCGTTGACGAGTCAAATATGCGACGAGGTAAAATTGCCGCGCGCATGCTTTGGGGCAACCAAACATGCGTCCTTGTTGGCGATTTTTTACTCGGACACGCCTTCAAAATGATGGTCGAGCCAGGCGCCATTGCGCCATTGACAGTGGTGTCACAAGCCGCAGCTGTGATCGCCGAGGGTGAAATTCTTCAATTGAATGCGGCAAAGGACACGACCACTACAGAAGATGCCTACATGGGCGTCATTCGGCGCAAAACAGCTGAACTATTCGCTGCAGCAGCCGAAGTTGGCGTGATGCTTGCCGGCAAACCCAAAGCGGATGAAGCTGCGGCGCGAAGCTATGGCATGAATCTTGGCATTGCCTTTCAGCTTATTGATGACGCGTTGGATTACGGCGGCTCCTCAGCAAAACTTGGCAAAAACGTTGGCGACGACTTCCGCGAAGGTAAAATTACGCTGCCAGTTGTGCTTGCCTTTCGTCGCGGAAACGAAAAAGAACGTGAGTTTTGGCGGCGCACACTCGAAAAAGGCGATATTTCTGAACCCGATATTGAAACGGCATGCGGGCTGATGAAAAAGCATAAAGCATTAGATGATACAATCGAACGCGCCGCCCATTACGGCGCTATTGCCCGCGATGCTATGGAAATATTCCCCGCCTCGCCATGGAAAAACGCACTTCTGGAAGTCGTCGATTTTTGCATCGACAGAGTCTACTGAGCCAGGCGCATAACAAGCTGAGAAAAAGTAAAAGAGCGGACTCGAGAGAGACCGCTCTTTTTTATCTGGAATTAACCGAGCTTAGCGCTTTTTACAATCTGCAACAAAGTGTTTACGCGCACGGCCCTTTAAAGCTTTAGCGTCCGCTTCTGCTGCGCAGGTTTTTTCTACATCTGCTTTTGCAGCAGGAGCTCCGGCGGCTGCAGCCTCTTCCTTCGCCTTTCCTGCGATCTCGGCAGGCGGAGCCCATTTTGTCTCCGCAAAAGCAGTTGCGCCAAGAACGCCAAGAGTTAGAAACACGCTAGCGCTTAGATAAGCTAATTTCTTAAGTTTCATTCGCTGCCACTCACTTATTGTTAGGGGGGACATCGCCCTCAGGCGATCTCTCCTACGGTTCATATTTAATCGAGTCTAAATATTTTGTCGCCCATCTCAAATAGACAGTTAGCAAAATTTCCACAATGTATACCGCAGAACCGGCAAAGGTCTTATCTTAACTAAACCAATAATCAATCATTCGTTACATTATCAGCCAGGCGGCGTCATATATGCTGCAATGCACTCGCTGATAAAAGTCGTCCAAGAGTTTAAGAAACATCTTGTTATCATGAGACTTCCCTCCCATAAACGCACAGAGACTCTAGAGTTTTCAACCAGCTAAAGACCCAGATTATAAAAAAAATTGAGTTGGTTTGGGTCGTTTTAATCTTGAAGATCATGAACGCGCGAACACGCCGAATTCTTGCCGTCGATCACAGCCCGCGCATAGAACCTAACCCTCAAAAAAACATAACAATTGGCATAGGGAAGACATCATGCGAGAGCGGAAGCCGACTATGAAAAACAGTGAAAAAAAAACCGAATATTTTGATATCGGCGCGAGCCCGCCGAAACCAGAAAAAAAGCCAACATGCCGTCAGATTCATGGGAAAACCCTCGTGGATGATTATGGCTGGCTCGCAGCAGCAAATTGGCGTGAAGCCCTACAAGATCCAAATCTCCTGCCAAAAAATATAAAAGATTTAATTGAATCTGAAAACGACTACTGCGAACAGGTTGTCAAGCCACTCGCCCTATTGCGCAAAACGCTTATTACCGAGATGCGCGCCCGCATCAAAGAAACTGATGGAGATGTGCCAGATTTTGATGACAATTATGAATATTATGAAAAATTTCAAGAAGGCGCTGAGTATCCACTCTATTGCCGCCGGCCTCGCGGGGGCTGGGAAGAAACGATTCTGCTCGACATAGAAACAAGAGCGCAGAATAAGGATTTTTTTGATGTCGGAGAAATAAGTCATTCACCCGACCATACGCAACTCGCTTGGAGCGTTGATGAAAATGGCTGTGAAATGTTTAAAATTTACAGCAAAAAAATTAGCGATGATCACGATCGTGCCGACGTGGTATCTAACACTGATGGAGCCATTGTCTGGAACACAAGCGCTCAAGCATTTTATTACGTTGTTATGGACGAAAATCATCGCCCCTCACAAGTATGGCGCCATACGATTGGCTCAAACCCCACTACAGATAAGTTAATTCTTGAAGAACTTGATAACGCTTGGTCCATCTCGCTCAGTCAGAGCAGATGTCGTAATTATGGCGTTGTTTCGCTTCATGGCCACGAGTCGACTGAATGCTGGCTGATCGACTTAAACAATGAGATTTTACCGCCACAGCTCGTTACCAAACGCCAATACGGATTACGTTACGAAGTCGAGCCGCACGGAGATCTGCTCTATATCCTTAATAATCATGGCTCAGCGGATGATTTTCAGATTTCAATCGCACCCTTGAACAAGCCTGAAATCAGTTGTTGGCAAGAAATTGTCAGTCACGAACCGGGCTCGATGATAACATCTATGACAGTTTTCAATGACTTTCTAGTTTGGATAAAACACAACGATACAGTCCCGACGCTCTATGTCCGCGAATTTTCTTCACAAGCCCAACATATCCTCACATTTGATGAAGCCGCCTATGTTCTTGAACTCTCTCCGGGTTTTGAATTTAAGACGAACATTCTAAGATTCACGTATTCTTCTCTTAAAACGCCTGAAGAAATCTATGATTACAACATGGCGACGCGAGAACGCGTTTTATTAAAAAAACAGGAAATCCCTTCTGGTCATGAACCAAATGACTATGTCACTTTGCGCCTCTTTGCGCCAACGCCAGACGGAGAGCTCATACCCGTCACTCTCTTGCATCATAAAAAATTCACGCCAGGAGTAGGCGCGCCTTTATTACTCTATGGCTATGGGGCCTATGGCTATAGCGTCGAGGCTGCTTTCGACGAAAATATTCTATCTCTCATTGACCGTGGCTTTGTATACGCCATTGCGCATGTGCGGGGGGGCTGCGAAAAGGGGTGGCGATGGTATACTCAGGGTAAATTGACGCATAAAAAAAATAGTTTTTCTGATTTCATTAGCGTTGCGAAATTTCTTATTGATACTGGCTATACCTATTTAGGGGGAATCATTGCCCAAGGCGCCTCGGCAGGCGGCATGTTGATGGGCGCAATCGTTAATCAAGAGCCCGCACTTTTTGCGGGAGTGATCGCCGGCGTGCCTTTCGTAGATGTTTTAAATACCATGCTGCGAGATGATTTGCCTTTAACGCCGCCCGAATGGCTGGAATGGGGAAACCCTATTAAAGACGCGACAGCTTTTCGCGAAATTTCCGCTTACTCTCCTTATGACAATATCAAACAACAATTTTATCCGCCAATTCTCTGTATCACAGGAATTTCCGACAGCCGCGTCACTTATTGGGAGCCGCTAAAATGGATCTCGAAAATACGCGCCCTGATGCAGGGAGCCGGTCCAATATTGCTCTGGACCCATCTAGACTCGGGCCATGCTGGGGCCTCAGGTCGCTTTAAATCGCTTTCAGACGTTGCTTTGGAGTTCGCCTTTGCGATCGCCTGCATTCACACCTCGACGAAAGCGTGCAAACACAGCTAATCTTACGACCGGCGTCTAGAAGATTTAGGGAGTTTGGCATGTCAGTTAAATCAGTCCATCCAGAGACAATCGCTCTTCATGCAGGATGGCGCGCAGATGCCTCAAATGGCGCTGTCGCTGTGCCAATCTACCAAACAACTTCTTATCAATTCAAAGACACAGAGCATGCCGCCAACCTCTTTGCCCTTAAGGAACTTGGACAGATCTACACTCGGATCGGCAACCCAACAACGAGCGTTCTAGAGGAGCGTCTTGCAGCATTGGAGGGAGGGGCTGCGGCGGTTGCGCTTGCGTCAGGTCAAGCAGCCTCAGCTTTTTCAGTTCAAAATCTAGCCAAAGCTGGCGACAATATTGTTTCGTCAACCGACCTATACGGCGGCACCTGGAATCTCTTCGCCAATACGCTCAAAGATCAAGGCGTCGAGGTTCGCTTTGTTGATCCAACAGATCCCGAAAATTTCCGCCGCGCGACCGATTTGCGCACTCGGGCCTATTATGCGGAGACATTGCCTAACCCTAAACTATGCGTCTTTCCAATTTCAGAGGTTGCATCAATTGGCAAGGAATATGGAATACCGCTAATAATCGACAATACCGCCGCTCCCCTTCTAGCGCGCCCTTTCGATCACGGCGCGGCAATTATTGTCTATTCGACGACAAAGTACCTTGCGGGCCATGGCACATCCATTGGCGGCGCAATCATAGACAGCGGCAAATTCGATTGGGAGAAAAACCCACAACGACAACCTGCCCTCACAACGCCAGATCCCAGCTATCACGGCGCCATCTGGGTAGAGGCAGTTAGACCAATTGGTCCCGTCGCCTATGCTATTAAAGCGCGCACCACATTACTTCGCGACTTAGGCTCAGCGATCTCGCCATTCAATGCATTCTTAACCTTACAAGGTATCGAAACAATCACGCTGCGGATGGAGCGGCATGTCCAAAATACCCAAAAAGTTGTTGACTTCCTTGCGACTAAAAAGGAAATCGCCAGAATTATCTATCCCTCCAAACAAACAGGCGAAATGCGCAGAAGGGCTGATAAATATTTGACAGGAGGATACGGCGCGCTGCTTGGGTTTGAATTAAAAGGCGGGATGGAGGCAGGCCGTCGCTTCATCGACGCCCTCCAAATGTTTTATCATGTCGCAAACATTGGCGATGCTCGCAGCCTTGCTATTCATCCCGCGACAACGACGCATTCTCAACTTGGCGAAGACGCTCAGCTGGCTAGCGGTGTCACTCCGGGCTACGTCAGGCTTTCAATTGGACTAGAACACATTGACGATATCATTGCTGACTTAGAGCGCGGATTAAAGGCTGCTGATCAGTGATGACTCCTCACTTAACAATAACCGGGTAACCAGCAACAATAAATCTCACGCTCTTGGCGATGCGCGCGACATCTTGGTGTAGCTGACCAGCCGCATCTCTAAAGGCGCGCGCCAGGGGATTTTCAGGAACAATAGAGAGTCCAACCTCTGGCGAGACCACTACCGTTGGCGCTTGCCGGGCAGACAAGGCGGTGCATAAATCCAAGCGATCTACGGCAAGATCCGCACCATGAAGCAGCCTATTTGACAACCAGACGCCTAAACAATCAATCAATAAAGGTGATTTATTTGGCGCTTCATAGATAGCTTTTGACAAATCATGCGGCGCCTCTACTGTTTGCCAGCCGTCTTTCCGGCGCGCCTGATGCAGAGCTATTCTTTCCTGCATTTCTTCATCGAAAGCCTGCGCAGTCGCTAGATAAACCCATTGAGGTTCGTAGAGAGTAATTAAGCCTTCCGCATAGACGCTTTTTCCTGATCTTGCGCCGCCAAGGACAAAAACGAGATTAGCATTCTCCTTCATAGAACCGCGCTCTTAAGGGGAGAGCGCGCAAGCAGCCCTCCATCACGATCAAATATTATGATTTCCAATTCTATTTCTCTTTTATTTAAAGCTTTAGCGGCTGTGCGCCAAGCCTCACCGGCTACTGACGACGCGAGGTCTATTCCGACTGCCTGACATAACTGCAGAGCCTCTAGCGCTGTATTCGATGCTTCAATCCGCTGCAGTATATGTTGTTCTGCGCCGAGCGTTTTCGCGAGATGGGCGAGCTGAATAAGATCTACATGCGACCGCGCAGAATGGAGGTCAAGCCGACCCTGAGAGAGCTTGAGCATCTTTGCAAAACCACCGCCAAGCGTCACGCGAGAGATGGGGTGCGAACGGAGATATTTTAAAAACCCACCAACAAAATCGCCCATTTCCACTAATGCAGGTTCTGGTAAGCTATACAAAGCCTGAACTGCTTTTTCTGATGTAACGCCAGTTGTCGCGGCCACATGTCCAATTCCGATCGCACGGGCGACATCAATGCTACGGTGGATGCTGTCGATCCAAGCAGCGCAGGAAAAGGGAATAACGACGCCGGTCGTACCAAGGATAGACAGGCCGCCAATAATTCCTAACCTCGCGTTTAGCGTATGTCTGGCTCGGGCTTCACCATCGGGAATAGAAATCTCAATTATCGCATCGGGCTCCACGCCCAATGCGCCTGCAGCCTCGCTGATGGCTTGGCGCATCATAGCCCGTGGAACTGGGTTGATGGCCGGCTCTCCGGGGGGAACGGGCAGTCCAGGACGCGTGACAGTTCCAACGCCCTCTCCAGCGCAAAAATTTACCCCAGAGCCCTTCGCCCCCAGCCGAACGGTGGCGCAGATCAACGCGCCATGCGTCACGTCAGGGTCATCCCCGGCATCTTTAATAATTCCAACGCGGCAAAAACCCGTTCCTTGCTCGACCTCAGCCACAGCAAAAGCAACGCGCTGGCCAGAAGGCAAGGCGATTTCTACGGGGTCAGGCGGCGCATCGCCGCTCATCAGGCTCTCAAAAGCTGCGCGCGCGGCGGCCGTCGCACAAGCGCCGGTTGTCCACCCTCGGCGCAAAGTTCGATGTTCTGTCAAATCCTCCATAGGCCCTTTTAACGCGAAGCGACCAAAAGAGCGAAACACGGCCCTCCGACTGCAAAGTGGGCGACATCCACTTTACAGGCTATTAAAAGAACTATCCCTTCATGACTGGAGTCCAATTTATGACGCGCCAGAATTTCTCGACCTTCGCCCTCGCCGCACTTGCAAGAGACGACGCAAGGGGCGCTGCGACTTTCCAACTTAAAAGCAAAGATCTCATAGATGGCGAAAGAATCGCCATGAAACATGTCTATAATGCCTTTGGCTGCGTAGGAGAGAATCTCTCCCCAGAACTCAGCTGGGACAACCCACCTCCGGGGACGAAAAGTTTCGCTGTCCTAGCTCATGATCCAGATGCGCCAACAGGCGGTGCGGGTTTCTGGCATTGGATTGTCGTAGATATTCCCGCCGATATACGGAACCTCAAACAAAATTCCGGGGCGGCGTCGGGGAAGAACCTGCCGATCGGCGCACAAATGCTTGAAACCGATTTTGCCGAAAAAGCTTATGGCGGCCCCTGCCCACCGCCGGGAGCGCCGCATCGATATGTTTTCACGATTTACGCCTTGAAAATTGATAAATTAGGGGATGCAGCGCTCGGCCGAACGGCTATTGCAGGTTTTACGATTGAACAAAATGCTTTGGCGAAATCCTCGCTTACAGGTTTTTTTGGACGTTGAATTCTCTCATCATAACAATTATCGCGCTGGCTCTTGAAGCCAGCGCCGGTTATCCATCCCGTATGTTAGAATTTATTGGCCATCCCGTGACCTGGATGGGGGCCTTAATTTCAGCGCTTGATAAGAAACTAAATGATGCAAGCCAGGATTTTAAACGTCGTAGATTAAAAGGCTTTATAACCCTCTTCATACTAGTCATCACAATCTTGATTATGAGTTGCGCGGTAGGTTTCGTTTTAAATCTTCTCCCATTGGGAGCCCTACTGACAGCAATTGTTGCTTCAAGCCTCTTGGCCCTGCGCAGCCTTGATCTTCATGTAGAGGCTGTAGCCGATGGCCTTGACGCCTCATTAGAAGAGGGTCGCGCAGCCGTCGGTAAAATCGTCGGTCGAGACGTTACGTTATTAGATGAGACAGGCGTTGCGAGCGCTGCAATTGAAAGCTTGGCTGAAAATTTTTCCGATGGCGTCATTGCTCCTGCACTATATCTTGCATTATTTTCTCTTCCTGGCGCAGCAATTTATAAAGCTGTGAACACGGCTGACAGCATGATTGGCCACATGTCAGCGCGCTACGAAGCTTTTGGTTTTGCCGCTGCGCGCTTGGATGACCTTTTAAATCTTATTCCAGCCAGAATATCTGCAAGTCTTCTGATTCTGGCGTCGGTAATTGCGCCCAACGCGTCAGCCAGCCGCGCTCTAAAATCAGCCTTGAGAGATGCGCCTCGCCATCTTTCTCCAAATGCGGGCTGGCCCGAGGCGGCAATGGCAGGCGCGCTCGGCCTCTCTTTAGGGGGGCCTCGAATTTACGCGGGTACATTGATTCAGGGAACCAAGCTCGGCGATGGGCCCGCCCCGACAGGCTCGGTTGATATCAGACGCGCCTTAAGCCTATATAGAAGAGCGGCGCTGATCTTTTGGATTTTACTAGCTGTCACGGCTATTCTATCGCGTTAGCCGTCTATTTCTTGCAGGCAGATTTTCCTGTCGACAACTAAGCGCGCTAAAAGACGGTAGAGCTATAAATCTTGTTGGGCCTGCGCTGCGTGACATGTTGAAGGCGGCAAAACACGACAGGATTGCGGCGAGGCACGTCGGGTTAATCCGACGGAGGAAGCGTCAGAATGGATCGAATATCCTATCAATTCTATGAATTTATGCATTTAGCGCTCGCTCCGGCGCGGGCGATCACAGACGCACTGCTTCATAGCATAAAAAATCCGCTTAATCCTCTGAACCATACAACTTTTGGGCGCAATATTGCTGCCTCTGCGGAGCTCTTCGAGCGGATGACCCGCCGATATGGCAAGCCGCTCTTTGGCTTAGACACAACAATTATCGAAGGCGAAGCAGTTCCCGTTGTTGAAGAAATCCTATGGCGTCGCCCGTTTTGTGGCCTACTTCACTTCAAGCGCCAATTCAAAAAATCTCCCCCCAAACAATCCAAGCTTTTGATCGTGGCCCCCATGTCTGGCCATTACGCTACGCTTTTGAGGGGGACTGTTGAAGCCTTCCTCCCTACCCATGACGTCTACATTACAGATTGGAGCGATGCGCGAAGCGTTCCCTTGACCGATGGCGGCTTTGATCTGGATGACTATATCGATTATCTCATCGACATGATGCGCTGCCTGTCCGCCGAGCACGACGGCATTGCGCTGCATACTCTCGGCGTTTGCCAGGCATCCGTTCCTCTGATTTGCGCGATTGCCCATCTTGAATCAAAGCAAGACCCCGATGCTCCAGCGTCGATGATTTTAATGGGCGGACCTATTGATACTCGAGTAAATCCAACAGCCGTAAACAAATTAGCTGAACAGCGTGGTATTGAGTGGTTTCAAAGACACTGCATTCATACCGTGCCATTTCCAAACGCAGCTATGGGGCGTCATGTCTATCCCGGATTTCTACAGTTATCGGGTTTCATGGCGATGAATATTGAGCGGCACGTGTCCGCGCATCTCGACATGTTCAATCACCTGATCGAGGGAGATGGGGACAACGCGGAAAAACACAGAGATTTCTATGATGAATATCTTGCCGTCATGGACTTGACTGAAGAATTCTACCTACAAACGGTTGAGCGCGTATTCATAAAACATGAGGTGCCACTTGGATTATTTAGACACCATGGGACCTTGGTCGATCTCAAGGCAATTCATCGTGTCGGCCTCCTTACTGTTGAGGGCGAAAAAGACGATATCTCAGGCGTAGGTCAGACAGAAGCGGCATTGACCCTTTGCGCGAATATTCCCATTGACCGTAAAAAACATTACCTGCAAGATTCAGTGGGACATTATGGCGTTTTCAACGGCTCTCGTTTTAGGGAATTTATAGCTCCTCAGATTTGTGAGTTTACTAAAATGATCGAGGAGACGCAGATGTAGAACCCATCTTGTGTCGCGTCTCAATTAGAGGCAAAACTACTAGAAAGGCGATAGACCGCCAGGTATCTACTACTTTCAAATAAAATTCACGCGCTGCTTTTTAGCGGCAGGACTGTAATTCAGGGAAACACTGCATGGACACGCTTGATGCTGCAACTTGCGAGGCGCTGCAAAAAGAAATCGACTCTATTCACTGGTACCACGAATTTGACTTCGGGAATGGCTTGCGTTCGGTAAGCGTCTCGCAGGCGGAAGATCATCGTCGTGTCTGGCGTTTTATCGAGAGCGAACTTGAAAAGATCGACTTCACTGGCAAAACCGTGCTCGAAATTGGATGCTGGGATGGTTATTGGAGTTTTTACGCAGAACGCCGCGGCGCAAAGCACGTGCTCGCCACAGATGACGTTTCACAAAACTGGGCCAATGGCGCTGGTTTGAGGCTCGCCCACAAGCTGCTTAAGTCTAAGGCAGAAATTAATCAAAGCGTTTCGATTTATGAAGCGTCAAAACTCAATCAAACTTTTGATATCATAATTTGTCTTGGGGTCTATTATCACCTTGTCGACCCCTTTGCTGGCTTTGCTGAAGTCCGCCATCTGATGCATGAAAATTCCATAGCCATCTTTGAAGGAGACGCAACGCTCGAACTCCGGCCAGACACTTATTACTGGGATATGTCCGATTCCTCGAAATCTTGTTTTGTGCCGACGCAATGGGGCCTCAACCATATGCTCAAGACCGCCTATATGGACGTGATCTCTCAGCGATGGATGCGGCCACCGCAAGGAATAATGGTCAATATTGATCCAAGCCATCTTACCGGTCCGCTTGGCGACAAAGATCCATCAGATTTTAAAGCGCTCAAGCACCGTGAGAAAATAATTACGGTGACGAAACCGTTCTCTGGAGAGAACCCGCTACACCCCTACAAACCCCCCTTCAATCTTAGTCGCTTTGATCCGCGCTTTGGTTAATAGAGGCCAACTGAGCTGTCATAATTAAAGAGAGTGAGTAAGGCCTGCGCGTAAATTCTCGCGGGCCATTTTAATTAAAGAACTACACAAGTCTTCATTAGTCAGCCAAGCCTCAACGCGGGCGTTATAAAGTTTAGCAGCTTCGGTTGCGGCATATGTTTTGTAACATGATGAAAGATACTGCGGCAGGGTAAGAAAATCCCCAACGGTATGCGCAAAATTATGGTTCTGCTGTTTAAAAAGATAACTTCCTCTTATGCCGAACATTTTTGCAATTGGAGGATAAACTGGAAATACCTCCGAACGAGACAAATCGTCAACGCCATAAAAGCTAAAATCAACTTCTCGTGGCGTGAGCCCGACCTTTTCCCATAGACGCCTGGCTAAATCATAAAGAACAAAACTTTTGGGATGAACCGTAGAAAACATAAATACGCCCTTACGGGACCAATTCAACAAATCTGTAGAAAGATCAATATCGCAGCCCGCCTTGATCGAGTTAATCAATTCGCTAGCGGCGTCATTCCAGACATTGAAATAACCAAGCGCCTCAAAAACATTTTCATTAAATAATGCGTTACATTCCTCAAGCGAAAGCCCCTTCCGAAACGCGAACAATCCGATCGCTGAATGATAAGGACCAATTGGACCAAACAAGAAACCATGCGTACGCGACAAGTCATGGATCAAGATCATGTCTGGATGATAAGCAGCGAATCCGATCGCTGGATAAACGAAGGTTTTAGGGAGCTGCGCGCATAAATCCTTTGAGTCTCCTCCGCGTATATGACCTGCGACAAAATCGTGGGTAAAAATATAGTCGTATGTTGCTAAGGTTTTTACAAATAGCGACATGTGAGCGCGTGAACTGCCAATTGCAGAAAAATGATCAACAGTTGCGCTGGGATCCATGAGCTTCATAGAGTAAGCCACGCCAAAACTTTGACAATTGCCAATCACAGCAATTCGGGGACCTGTGTTGCGTAGAACTCTACCGGTCATCTTAGCGAGCCGAGGCTCAATGGCGTATTGACGCCAGGACTTCAAAATTTGCTTATCTATCTGGGAAAACATGCGGTTATTCACCGGATTTATCGCGACAAAATCGCGTGTTTAGGAAGAGCCCTGGGTGACAAGTCTCTAGGTCTTGTCTATGTTCCGAACACACAGCAGCGGCTTTAAAAAAGCTGACAAAGCCGTATCAGACCCAATCGAACAGCATCGATAAGGAGCCTGGCCAATGGCCGAGAACCCCTATAGCTCCCTACCTGACCATCGCTTCTGGCGCAAGGCGGTGACCTCCTTGCCGCCTTTTGCGATTGATCCTTTACTTCAGACTCCCTTCAAAATTGCGCGTCATGACCGTGTGGCGACCGCAGGAAGCTGTTTTGCCCAGGAAATCGCTCACAGACTGCAAGCCAGCGGCTACACTTATTATCTTGCCGAGCGCCCGCCTAGCGGCATGTCTGCGGCGGAGGCCGATCGGCGGAATTATTTCATGTATTCCTGCCGCTACGGCAACCTTTATACGACTGCGCAGTTACGCCAACTCATTGACCGCGCCTATGGCGACTTTATCCCTGAACTTGATTACTGGACGCGAGAGGAAGACGGTCGCATTGTAGACCCATTCCGTCCAAGAATAGAACCAGAAGGCTTCGCCACGCTTGAAGAAATGCGTGAAGAGCGCAACCGTCACTTTGCCGCCGTACGTCATATGATAGAGACGATGGATGTTTTTGTTTTCACTTTTGGTCATACAGAAACATGGCGGCATAAATCGGACGGCGCCATCCTGCAATTAGCCCCAGGCGTAGCAGGCGGCGATTGGGATGATAATGTCTACGAATTTTATAATATGACTGTCAGCGAAGTTGTGCGCGATTTCCTTGCTTCTGTTGATCGCATTCGCGAAATTAATCCTAAAGTTAGAATTGTGCTCAGCGTATCGCCAGTAGGCATTATAGCGACTTATGAAGAACGCCATGTCGTCGTCTCAAACACAGCGGTTAAAGCCATATTGCGCGCAGCTGCAGACGAGGTTGTTCGCGCAAGACCCAATATTGCCTATTTCCCTTCTTATGACTTGGTCAATGTATCGCCAAACGCTGCGCGTTTTTATCGCGACGATACACGCAGAATTAACACTCAAGGAATTGATCGAACGATGAAAATGTTCTTTGATCATTTCACCGACAAGTCGCACGAATCTCTGGCCATTAATGCTGTTAAATTTGATGTTGCGGCCGAGGCAGAGGAAAATGCTCGTGTTGTCTGCGACGAAGAAGCAATTGAGTCAGCATAAATATTCTACGAGACTAACTCTTACCCCCCTCAAGGAAGCCAATATGATGATTGGATCTCTTACGCTAGTTATGGCTGGCGCTTTTACGGGCGCATCCTTCTATTTAAATTATGTTGAACAACCTGCTCGGATGAAATTATCAGATGATGCTTTGATCAAAGAATGGGAGCCCTCAGATCATAGAGGCTTCATACTTCTCGCTGGATTAGCGCTTCTCACGGGATTATTGGGTTTTATTGCCTACCGTGATTTAAATGATCAGCGCTGGCTCTACGGCGCGCTGATGATTCTTGGATCGTTACCCTACACCTACCTTGCCATAGTGCCGCTGAATGATCGTATTCTTGGCTTGATTGGAGCTGAGGCCGCACACGAAGCCAGGAGCGTCATTCGTCTATGGGGAGCGCTGGAATTAGGCCAAACCTTAATCGGTCTAATCGCTAGCGCGTCATTCATCTGGGCGTCCAATTAGTTTTTGGTTCTAATGTTCAAAGAAGCGCAAATGACATACGATCTTGTCGTTATCGGATCAGGGCCTGGAGGTTACGTCTGCGCGATCCGCGCGGCGCAGCTTGGATTAAAGACAGCCGTCGTTGAAAAAGAAAAAACTTTCGGAGGGACATGTCTCAATGTCGGCTGCATTCCATCCAAAGCGCTGCTTTATGCTTCACATATGTTTTCAGAAGCTCAATCTGGACTTGCACCTCTCGGCATAGTTGTAAGTCCTCCCAGACTCGATCTCGCATCAATGATGCGACACAAGCAACAAACTGTTGATGCAAACGTAAATGGAGTAGCCTTCCTCTTCAAAAAAAATAAAATCGACTCCTACCATGGTGTAGGTAAAATTGAAGCGCCCGATAAAGTCATCGTCACAACATCTGAAGGCGAGCGTCAGATTTTAGAAACCAAAAACATCGTTATTGCAACGGGCTCTTCGCCAGCGCCCTTACGCGACGCCTCAGGGGCTGAAATTGTAAAAGATGAAAAAATAATACTTTCATCAACTGGCGCGCTCGCATTAGAGAAAGTACCAGAAAAACTCATCGTTATTGGTGCAGGCGTGATTGGGTTAGAACTCGGTTCTGTCTGGCGACGGCTCGGCTCTGAAGTAGTGATCATTGAATATCTTGATCGTATTTTGACTGGCTTTGACACAGAAATCGCCTCACGCTTCCAAAAAATATTAGAAAAACAAGGTCTCTCCTTCAAACTTGCCTCCAAGGTCACAAACGTTTCACAGACAAAAAAAGGAGCTACCGTTAGTTTAGCCGCTGTTGATGGCTCATCACAGGAAACACTATCCGCAGACGCTGTTCTCATCGCTACAGGCCGCACTCCCTTCACCTATCAATTAGGCTTAGAAGAGATTGGCGTTGCTATGGAGCGAGGACGGATTATTATTGATGATCATTTTGCAACTAATTTAAAGGGCATATATGCTATCGGCGATGTCGTACGGGGACCAATGCTCGCACATAAGGCCGAAGATGAAGGGATAGCACTAGCGGAAATTCTTGCTGGCGAGGCCGGTCACGTCAATTACCACGTCATTCCCAGCGTTGTTTATACAACGCCAGAAGTAGCCGCCATCGGGTTAACGGAAGAAGAAGCAAAATCCCAAGAGATCCCAATCGCTGTTGGAAAGTTTCCCTTTTCTGCAAATGGTCGCGCGCGTGCCATGCGAGAAACCGATGGCTTAGTCAAAATTATAGCACATGCCGTAACGGATCGCGTGTTGGGCGTGCATATTATCGGCGCTAGCGCAGGCGAATTAATTGCCGAGGCAGCCGTATTGATGGAATTCTCAGGCTCTTCCGAAGATTTAGCCCGCACCTGTCACGCACATCCAACACTGTCTGAGGCCATGAGAGAGGCTGCTCTTGCGGTCACGCGACGCGCCTTACATATCTGAAATCAACTTAATAAGCGTTCAAGCCTTATTGCTTTTAATTGTTGAGCCTTTGCGCTAATTACAACAATACTAG
>DHWC01000065.1:0-2699 GCA_002412985.1 Methylocystaceae bacterium UBA5192
ATCAATCTTCTTCTTTCACAGCGATAATGAGCCTTAAAATTGTGGCAGCTTAGTAAGATGAATAACTCTACGATGGATTACTGGCTAGGCGTCACGCATCGTGATCAAGATCAAGATTATGGCAAATTGCCACGACATGTCTTGACCAAGAGCTAATTTTTTGCGGAAGAGGCGTTTTAATAGCGGGGAGGATTATCGTGGCGATTAAAGTAGCGCTTCAGCATATTACGCACTACACATATGACCGCCCAGTCGCTTTAGGTCCGCAAGTCATTCGTCTCAGGCCAGCGCCGCATTGTCGAACCAAGATTTCAAGTTATGCCCTGAAGATTTTACCACAAAAGCATTTCATAAACTGGCAACAGGATGCACAAGGAAATTGGCTCGCGCGGCTTGTGTTTCCAGAGAAAGCAACGCAGTTTCGTATAGAAGTAGATCTTCATGCTGAAATGGTTGTTTTTAATCCATTTGATTTTTTCATTGATCCCTATGCTGAAGCATTTCCATTTAATTATGCAAATGACATACTCGCCGAATTAGCGCCTTATTTCGAACTTGAGCCCTCAAATGGGCCGCTTGATGATTTTGTTAGGACTATTGATAAATCAAACAAACGAACGATAGATTTTCTCGTTGATTTGAACGCGCAAATTCAATCAATGATTCGTTATGTTATTCGCATGGAAAGCGGTGTTCAATCTCCAGATGAGACACTCGCTCTCCGCTCGGGATCTTGTCGTGATTCTGCTTGGCTGTTGATTCAAATCTTAAGGAGATTAGGTTTCGCTGCGCGCTTTGTTTCGGGTTATCTCATACAGCTCAAGGAAGATATTGATCCGATAGAAGGTCCTACGGGAACAGATCATGATTTTACTGACCTTCATGCCTGGGTAGAGGTTTATATTCCTGGAGCAGGGTGGATCGGGCTGGACGCTACTTCTGGATTGCTCTGTGGTGAAGGGCATTTGGCGCTTTGTAGCGCGCCTCATTTTCGATCTTGTGCGCCGGTCTCCGGTGTGGTGGAGCCGGCTGAGTGTAATTTTAATTTTGAAATGCACGTAGTTCGACTAAAAGAGCCGCCGCGGATTACTGCGCCATTTTCAGACGAAGAATGGAAAAAATTAGAAGCGCTTGGAGAAAGAGTAGATGAGGATTTGGCGCATCAAGATGTTAGATTAACGATGGGCGGCGAGCCGACATTTGTATCGATCGATGATTTTGAATCTTCAGAGTGGAATACAGCAGCCGTTGGGCCAACAAAAAAAATCTATGCGGACAAATTAATTCGCAAATTGCAATCGCGTTTCGCGCCAGGCGGCTTTCTTCACTATGGACAGGGAAAATGGTATCCGGGAGAAAGCCTTCCACGATGGGCTTTTGCGCTTTACTGGCGCAGAGACGGTCAGGCAATATGGAGTAATCCAGAGTTTATTGCTGATATGGCGGATGAGATTTCTGTCACATCAGAAAACGCTCAACAATTTATAAATCAATTTGCGGGCCGTTTGGGATTGAGTGAGGAGTTTATTGTGCCCGCATATGAAGATCCTATGCATTGGGTGAATAAGGAGGGACAATTACCTATAAATGTAACTCCAGAAAATTCTAAATTAGAGGATGCTGAAGAGCGCACGCGGATGCGCAGCGTTTTTGAAAGAGGTTTGACGCAGCCTACGGGCTATATTCTTCCTATCCAGCGCTGGAATGCAAAAGTTCAGCGCTCATGGCGCTCAGAGCGCTGGTCGCTTCGACGGGGTCATTTATTTTTAGCGCCAGGCGACTCTCCTCTCGGGTTGAGACTTCCACTTAATAGTTTGCCTTGGATTCCTGCTTCAGATTATCCCTACCTTCATCCTCAGGATCCGTTGGAGCAACGGCAAGACTTACCAGATCATCGTCAGTTACAAGAAATATATGTAACGCCTCAATCTTCAGTCGCGCAGCAGGATATACGCGAGCAAATCGCAATTGATGGCGCGGTACGTACCGCGCTTGCTGTTGAAGCGCGTGAGGGTAAGCTTTGTATCTTCATGCCGCCCGTAGAACGATTGGAGGATTATCTTGAGCTGGTTTACGCGGCTGAACTCACGGCTAAAGAATTGGATTTGCCTATACATATTGAAGGCTATCCACCTCCAACAGATCATCGTCTTGAGGTGATTAAAGTAACGCCAGATCCAGGCGTCATTGAAGTCAACGTTCATCCTGCACATAGCTGGCGCGAAGCTATTCAAATAACAATGGGTCTATATGAGGATGCGCGGTATTCTCGTTTGACTACTAGCAAATTTTTAACAGATGGTCGCTGTATTGGCTCAGGTGGAGGTAATCATGTTGTTTTAGGTGGTAGGACGCCCGCAGACTCTCCTTTTTTACGGCGACCCGACTTACTTAAAAGCTTTATTCTTTACTGGCAGCGCCATCCCTCTTTGTCCTATTTATTTTCGGGACTATTTATTGGTCCAACAAGTCAATCCCCTCGCATTGACGAGGCGCGTCATGATTCGCTTTATGAATTAGAAATTGCGCTTGCCAATACGCCGGGGCCCGATGGTCAAGACTTTCCGCTCTGGCTTGTTGATCGTCTCTATCGAAATTTACTTGTCGACGTCTCTGGAAATACACATCGTTCTGAAATCTGTATTGATAAATTATACTCCCCCGATAGCGCGACGGGTCGTTTGGGATTGCTTGAATTT
>DHWC01000065.1:3089-4805 GCA_002412985.1 Methylocystaceae bacterium UBA5192
GTCGCTTGGTTTTGGCGAGAGCCTCAACAAGGAGAATGTGTGAGATGGGGCACGGCTTTACATGATCGGTTCATGCTGCCGCATTTTGTTTGGCAAGATTTCTTGGGCGTCTTGCAAGATCTTTCGCGTGCCGGTTATGCCTTCAGAGAGGAATGGTTTTTGGCGCAAAAGGAATTTCGTTTTCCGCTTGCTGGCGCGGTAGAACATGAAGGCGTTCGGCTTGAAATCAGGCACGCATTAGAGCCTTGGCATGTACTAGGCGAACAAGGCGCTGCTGGCGGGACGGTACGCTTTGTCGACTCTTCAGTCGAGCGCTTGGAAGTAAAAGTCTTTGGTTTTGTCCCGGAACGCCACGTTGTAACGTGCAATGGTCGCCGGCTCCCCTTATCATCTACGGGTGTGACTGGAGAGGCTGTAGCTGGCGTACGTTTCAAGGCTTGGCAACCACCCTCAGGCATGCATCCGACGTTACCGGTAGATTCGCCGCTGACCTTTGATATTATTGATAAATGGAATGCGCGCTCGTTAGGGGGGTGCGTCTATCACAGCGCGCATCCGGGCGGGCGTAATTATGATACACTCCCTGTTAATTTTCATGAAGCCGAGTCGCGCAGACTGGCGCGTTTCTACGATCATGGCCATACGCCTGGACGCATCGACGCGCCTACGGCTGAGATCTCCAGCGAATTTCCGATGACCCTAGACTTAAGGAGAGGGTGTGTCCGCGCTAACTAGTTCGATCCTACAAAGCCAGGACGCAAATGAACAGCTTAAAAGCTGGCTTCATCATTATGCGCGTTTGCCAGGTGTTACGGACGAATTAATTGACGCTGAAGGACGTCCAAGACCGCATTGGATCAGTTTGCTTGAAACCTTATCCAGTTTGGGTGACGAAGGTTTAAGTCAGCATTTCTCTGTTGCAGGACGTCGCATCAAGGAAATGGGGGTTACCTATCGCGTGAGAGGCGAAGAAAGAGAAAGGCAGTGGCCGCTTTCTCATTTACCGCTCCTTCTTACAGAAACTGAATGGCGCACGATTGCCGCCGGGATTGAGCAACGGGCTGAGCTCCTTAATCTTATTCTTGATGATGCCTATGGTCGCGGGCGACTTGTTTCAGACGGCGTATTGCCTGCCGCCGTCGTTGCTGGATCGCCTGAATATTTAAGGCCTATGTGCGGTGTTCAGCCAAGAGACAAACGATGGATAAGTTTTTATGCGGCGGATATCGCCAGAGGGCCTGACGGAAAATGGTGGGTTCTTGGAGATCGAACGCAAGCGCCTTCTGGTGTAGGGTATGCGCTTGAAAACCGATTGATCCTAGCGCGAACTTTTCCAAGTCTCTATCGCGACATGAATGTGAGGAGATTAGCCTCCTTCTTTCGAGAGTTTCGAAACAATCTAGCGGCTATGGCGTCGCGTTCTGATCCGCGTATTTGCCTCTTGACGCCTGGTCCTTGGAGCGAGACTTATTCGGAGCATGTTTATCTGGCGCGTTATTTGGGATTTCTCCTTGCAGAAGGCGAAGACCTTGTTGTGAGTGACGGAAAATTACATGTGCGCACAGTAGCAGGCTTAAAGCGCGCCGATGTTCTTTGGCGCCGTGTGGATGCTGATTGGTGCGATCCATTGGAAGGAAACGCTGCGTCGCGCATTGGCGTGCCAGGATTGTTCGAGACAATCAGAAGAGGCGCACTCGCAATTGCTAATATGCCGGG
>DHWC01000084.1 GCA_002412985.1 Methylocystaceae bacterium UBA5192
TTTTTTAATCACGGCATTGATTGGGCGCGAGCCTAAGTGAGGTCGTCAGTTGATAGGATCATCGGCGAAAAATAAAAAGGGAAAAGGCTGCGCGAGATCTCATTTGGCGCTTGCGGCAAGAGACGTGAAGAAGTCGAAATGCCGCAGTTGCGTAGTTTTATATTAATGGTTTTAGGGATAAAGAGATTGTAATTATGAATGATCGACATGCTCAAGGCGTTGTCTTTAGGTTTCTTTCACATAGAAATTCTGCATGATTAAACTGACCTTGCTGATCAAAAATTATATTTTAGAAAAATTAAAGATCTCATTTTTCTTTATTAAAATGCTTTTTAGTTCTTTATCGACTGGTCCTCGGCTCTTTCTTTTAATCGTCTTTTGTCTCATTCTAGGAGCTTCCACGACTATTTTTGTTGGAAAGGTTCAAGACTTTGTCGCTTTAATTTCCGCCAATAAAAATAAAAATAAAATGAGCTTGGAAAAAGAGCCGATTATTTTATTGAGCGAAAGGCAGATAAAAGACGAAGCTATAGAAATTGGCGCTGTTGTATCTGGAAATATCACAAGAAAATTTCGCGTTTCCGCCACGGTTGAGGCCGACTCCTCTAGACTTGTTCGCGTTGCGGCAAAAGTTCATGGGGTTGTCGCGCAATTGCGTAAACGGCTTGGCGCGCTTGTTGAACAAGACGAAGTCATTGCAGTCATTGACTCTCGTGAAATAGCTGATGCAAAAAGCGAGTATCTGGCGGCTAAAGTTAGCTTTGATTTACAGGCAAATCTTTTCGATCGGGAGCGAGGTCTTTTTGAAAAGAAGATCACAGCTGAAACGCTTTATTTAAAAGCTAAGGCCGTTTTTACGGAAGCAAAGTTGCGACTGGATTTAGCGCGACAGAAATTATCGTCCCTAGACGTTCAAGAGGATGAAATTTCTAAGCTAGATAAGCAACCGCTGGGGCGATTGAGAGAAAAAGAAATCTTGGCGCCCATCTCAGGTAAAGTATTAGACCGGCTCGTGAATATTGGACAGCCCGTCACCAATGATACGCAACTTTATGTCATCGCTGATTTGTCTGAGGTTGAAGTATATTTATCGGTTCCTATTGAAGAATTATCCAGTTTGCAAAAAGGACAGAGCGTCGAGCTCATGTCGCCGGATGGAACTAAATATCAAGGAAAGATCGAGATCGTTCATTCCGTTCTTACGCCAGAAACCCGCATGGGTAAGGTGATTGCCTATTTTAAAACGCCGACTTATTCGCTCAGCCCTGGAACGCTGCTGACCGCTGAAATAGAAACCGCTCGCTCCGCCACGTCTTTGGTTATTCCCCGCGCAGCGGTTCAGATAATCAATAATCAACCGAGCGTCTTTGTCCGAGTAGATGAGGGATTTGTCCTGCGCTCCGTGGAGCTGGGCGAGAAAGACGAGCGCTTTGTAGAAGTTAGGCGGGGGCTTGTTTTGGACGAGCGCATTGCAACGCTCAACACAGCTGCTCTTAAGCATGCCTACCTGGCGGAGCGGGTCCAGAACGCTCAGTGAAGGCGCTGGTCGAGATCGCGGTTTGAGTGCGCGGCGGATGGGATGTTTTTTTATAATTCTTTGTTTAGGCTGATCTTCATGTAGAAAACCTTAGTCTTGACTGCGTCGGTCGCGGCCTTGAGGGGAGCCTATTTGGGCCTATATGACACTTTGGGCGGATAGTCGCTGAAGATGAGGCTTGTGATGGGATTTGATTATAAAAACTCGCCGCCAATAGAAGTCCAAAAAAAACTCAAAGAAATCCTTCAGCAAACAGGTGGGCATCTTACGCTCTCGAGTCGCGCCTTAAGCGATGTCGAAGACGCAATTTATCCTGGCGAACAAATTTTCGCGATTGGAGAAGGTGTCCTCAATCTTGATATGTGGCTTATTTTGGTTACCGACAGGCGCATTCTTTTACTCTGTCGGGGGCTGCTATTTGGATTTAAATCAAAAACGATTGAACTTGAGAAAATAAGCGCGGTTACCTCTGAGCCAGGGCGTATGATGACAACGCTCATTGTTAAAGAGGGCCGTTTTAATCACGAAATCAGTAATATCCATAAGGACGCCGCTATAACGATTGAGAAAAAAATCAAGGCGGGATTGAAGGCGAATGAAATTGGTTTACCTGCTGAAACCTTGCCTGAGGATGAGCATTTGGCCAGTCTTGCTGAACTCGTTAAGCGTCGTGAAGCGCGCTTGATTGATGATGAAGAATTTGATCGAGAAAAAGCAAAGATTATGGAAAAATACATCGCGGGATGATGATGAGGCGGGCAGGAGCGCGGTGGGAATTGAGTTAATGAATTGGCCAAACAAGAAGGATTGTTGTTTTAAAAAGCCAATCGAAATTTAGGGGTTTAAACTAAACTCTTCCTAAGCTCCTCGAGACGACCTGACGATTATTTAAACTTAATATTTTTTCTAAATCGATCAGCTGCTGCATTTTTGCGTGAACACTTAGAATTCCACCTCGAGTTCTTCAATTGCCTCCTGTTCTTGTAAAGCTTCCATTGTCCAATCGCGCAAAGGCGGCCAGTCAAGAATTCGATCGCGATAATTCTCGCACAAACGATCCAATTTCACATCATAAGTTTTAAAGCGTGTCACGACGGGCGCATACATTGCATCCGCCAGAGTTAACTCGCCAAATAAAAAGGGGCCGCCATACATATTCAGGCATTCTTTCCAAATAGCGCATATGCGATCAGTATCTTGTTGTGCTTTCGACCAAAGTTTAAATTTTGGAAAGTTACCTTTTAGATTCATCGGCATGGCGGAGCGCAGCGCATTAAAGCCCGAATGAATCTCGCCAGAGATCGAGCGGCAATGCGCTCTTTGTTTTATGTCTTTCGGAAGAAGATGTTTTTCTGGTCGCAGCTCATTGAGAAATTCGCCAATCGCCAGCGTGTCCCAAATCTTACTGCCCTCATAAGTCAAGCACGGAACAAGAATGGACGGGGATAAAAGCAGGATTTCGGCGCGCGCTGAGGCATCCTCAAGATCAACAATAATTTCCTCAAATTCAACATCGGCCATGCGCATCATAAGCCAGCCGCGAAGTGACCAAGAAGAGTAGTTTTTGCTGCTGATTGTTAATGTGGGTATCGACATTTTTTTCACCTGTCCTCGCCTGCTGGGAGGGAGCAAATGTCGTACCGCCCGGAAATCCTCTTGGCATAGGTATTGCTGCTTAGATTGCAGAAAATTGGATCCTTAAGCGCGTCATGATTTACAATGCGTATCAAACCTATGCGGACCTCGCGAATTCTGTGCGTGTGATGGCGTCAGGGAGCAATCTTTTCCTGGGATCCCTCTATGGCTTCAATCGCACTGAACCCTTTCGCCATATGGCGGCATTCCAAGAGTTGCTTACATTCACGGGCTTTACCCATTCTCGGCCAGAGTATGAAATTTATGAGATCTGCTCAGAAACTGGGCAGAAAATCCCGATCGTAGATGACATCATCTCCGAGACGCCATTTTGTACACTTCGCCGCTTCAGTAAGAAGAATAATAAGTCTGAGCCGGATGTCCTCCTCGTGGCTCCGATGTCGGGACACTTTGCGACCTTGTTGCGGGGCACGATACAAACGCTGCTGCGCGATCATAATGTGTATATCACCGATTGGCGCAATCCGCGGGATGTGCCGCTTGAACGGGGGCTATTTTGTTTTGATTGCTTTGTTGAGCACATTATCAAATTCATAAAAACAATCGGTAGTCAGACGCATGTCGTCGCTGTCTGTCAGCCAGCTGTTCAGTCGCTCGTTGCAGCAGCAATAATGGCGGAGGAAGACGATCCTGATCAGCCTGCAAGTTTGACATTGATGGCGGGGCCAATTGATACGCGCATTGAGCCCAGTGCGGTCAATAAATTTGCTGCGTCAAAATCATTAGAGTGGTTCAAGCACAATATGCTTGCGCGGGTTCCGGGTACATCTTTGGGCGTAGGACGCGTCGTCTATCCAGGATTTATTCAATTAAGCGCATTTATGAGTATGAATATGGAGCGGCACTCTAAAGCCTTCTCAGATTTCTATCATAAGCGCATCAGCAATGATCACGAAAAGGCTGATCAAATTAAAGAATTCTACAAGGAATATTTCGCCATAATGGATTTAGACGCCTGCTTTTATCTCGAAACAATTGAAAAGGTTTTTCACAATCATGAATTAGCGTTGGGTCAGCTGAAATATAAGGGACGTCCCGTGCGGCCTTCGGCAATTAAGAAAACATTTTTGCTAACTGTTGAAGGTGAACGAGATGATATTTGCTCAGTTGGCCAAACGCTCGCAGCACAAGATCTTTGCTCCGGATTAAGGCCTTATCGAAAGAAACATTATATGCAGCCGGGTGTTGGCCATTATGGCGTCTTCAACGGCAAGCGATGGGATAGCCAGGTGTACCCTGTCGTGAGGGAACATATTTACGCGAGCGTTTAAGGACTTTGCTGTGCGCACACTGAGAATGTCTAGAGGATAAGTGACGCCAACTGTCTTTAGAAACAAGTTTTTTAGGGGAGAGAGAAATGTTGATAGGTTACGATAAGGTTGCTTCGAAATTATTCCTTATTGCTGGAATTTATTTCTTAGCGACAACTTTCTCAAGCTTAGCCCAGGCGGCGGAATTGTCAGAATGCGCGGCAAAATATCTTGAGAAAAAAGATAAGAATGAACTTGCGGGCCAAAGCTGGCAGGATTTTTATGCAGCGTGTAAATCGCCAGCTAGCGAGAAGAAAACCTCTTACCAGGGCGTCAAATCAGAAGATGCGTTAGCTTTTTGTGCGACTGATTATCAAAATACAAAATCAGAAAATGCCTTAAACGGACAAAGCTGGTCTGATTTTTATAAATCATGTCGCGAGGCCATTGCTGCAGCTGAAACAGCGCCAGTCGCTAAAGAAGCTCCAATAAGCGATGTAAAAACGCCGGCGCCCGTCAAAGAAGAACAGGCGAATCCAGAAAAAACACCCGCGCCTAATAGCGCAACGGTAGAAAAAAAGCCCGAGAGCCAGCCTGAGGGTGGAGAAAAAAAAGAAACGAAACCAGCAGGTACGGTGAAGAAAAAAGTCAAGAAAACGCCTCCTGCAAAAGTAGAGCAATAAGGCGGATAGAGCTAAAAGCTCTTTAGCGGTACCGTCTCTGACAATGAACATAAT
>DHWC01000100.1:0-3554 GCA_002412985.1 Methylocystaceae bacterium UBA5192
ACCCAATAAGGGATCATGATCGTTTCGAGGCAAAAGATCTTGCTTTCCTCGAAGCGCGCTAACAATTTCGATAATCGACTTTGTTTCATTTCTTGGATTGATATCCTGAGCATGCTGAAGCGCTGTTAAGGCCTGACTGAGAAGCTGTGCCTGCCGCTTCTCGTCATCTCCAATATTTGATGCAGAGACGACGCTTGGAGGGGGATTTGCTTTAAACCCACCAGTCTCTGCATTGTTAAGCGACCAGACCAGCGCGCCGGCTCCTAGGATCATTGCACTGCCTATCAAAATTGGAAATTCCGCTACCCACGCCGGCATAGCAGCGGCTTGCTTTGGCTTAATCGACAAAGCCCTCTGACGCGTCAATTCTTCCTCACGCATCCGCGCGCGCAGGTCAGCCAACCAATAATCAAAGTTCTTCTTGGCTGATTGCGTTTGCGTGATCAGTCTAACGGTTGTGACATTATGCGCTTGTTGCTGAAAAATTTCCTCAAATTCATCAAAAGATAAAACAGACGGAGTCATTAAATATTCATCAATACGCCGGACTGCCCCGAGCGATTCTTCAATCACACTCTCTAAAACCCAATATCCACTCTCCACACGCGGCTCGATCGTTAATGTAGAAATAGAAGTGACAAGATCAAAATCATGTCCTTCTTGCAATCCATGAGCCTTATGATCAAAATCCTCCTCAATTAAATACTCGCGTCGCGCGGTCATGTTTAATTCTGGAGCGCCATAAGCCTGCGAAGACTCGAACCGCACAAGGTTAATTATCTCCCTAAGCGGCAGCTTTAGAATCAACACGCCCATTATCTTATCTCTCTATCTTAGAGCTCAAGAAGCAAGATCCCAGTTGTCCCTGAGGAATCCTGGCATCTCAAGATGCGAATACGAAAATAAGACTTTAAAGTCTACAAGACTTTCCGAGAAGTCAATAAGTTGAAAATAGTATTATTTTTACCCTAGAGTCCTGACTCACATAAACACAAAGCTATCTTCTGCGCCTCACAGCCCTAAAATACAGCGTCAGCAAAAATAACGCCAATATCCAATCTTTTAGAGCAAAATTAGCTTAATTAAATAGCGAGAAAGCTAAAATGGCCAAAACTGACCCTAAATCGATTAGTGAATTGGCCGCCGCTCTTGACGCAATCCTTACGGAATTAGTTGAATACCGATTGCTGCGCCCTGCGCCCGTGCGTTCGGTTAAACTTGAATCCAAGCCAACAATGTCGGCAACTGAAAGGCGCAACGAACTCTTTCGCCGGATCGCACACGATCCCTTTGAAGGCTCCCTATTACTTTCCTTACAAGCCTTGGGCGAAGCGCTTTACCAACAAGGCGGCACAAAACTTATGCGCAACATTTTACAATCTGTTGCACAACGCGATGAAGAAAATGAATCGCGCAGATTATCCTCGGCTGATTCACAATGGGACGGCATCGGCAACGAAACTGACCGCTGGAACGCCTAAGACTAGGAAATTAGCTCTCGCTTCACCGCGAGTCCGGCGCTTGCTTGGCACGTCGGCATCATTTCGATGAGATTAATGTTAACATGTGAGGGAAGCGACACAAGCCATGAGGCTGTCTCCGCAATATCGTCGGCCATTAAGGGCTTGGTTCCAGCATAGACAGCCTTCGCCTTCTCCTCATCGCCGCCAAACCTCACTTTACTAAACTCCGAACCAGAAACGAGTCCAGGCTCTAGATCTGTCACTCGGATTTGTAGCCCAACAAGATCCGCGCGAAGATTAAGCGAAAACTGTCTTACAAAAGCTTTTGTAGCGCCATAGACATGTGCTCCCGGATAAGCATAATGGCCCGCAGTCGAGCCAATATTAATAATCTGTCCTTCATTCCGCTCAACCATTTGAGGCAGGACAACACGCGTTAAATGCACTAGTCCCGAAATGTTGGTTGCGATCATCTTATCCCAATCGGCAGCCGATGCTTGCCAGGCGGGACTTAAGCCTCCAAGCGCTGCGCCTGCGTTGTTGACCAGCACATCAATCTTGCGCCATTCCTCAGGTAAGTCGGATAGGAAAGAATCTACAGACCCCAGATCCGTTACATCTAACTGATATGCGCAAATATGTTTGCCACATTCAGCAGCCAAATCAGCTAATAAGGATTGTCGCCGGCCCGTCGCGATAACGCGATGGCCATCACGAATAAATCGGCGTGAGAATGCTGCGCCAAAACCAGATGTCGCTCCTGTGACGAGTATCGTTTTCATCTGCGATCCATCATTTTTCTACCAATTATT
Source organism: Methylocystaceae bacterium UBA5192 (assembly GCA_002412985.1). Lineage (GTDB taxonomy): Bacteria > Pseudomonadota > Alphaproteobacteria > Rhizobiales > Beijerinckiaceae > Methylocystis. The sequence continues at coordinate 2,276 of DHWC01000100.1, forward strand.
CATTATGCCAGCAGAACGATCAGACTTTCGCCAAGCGTCATGAATCAGCTATATCCTCGATGGACAATATCCTAGACAAAGAATAGCCTAGGGTTAAGGTTTTATCTTGAGGGACTTGGATTAATGTTAAAAGCATTCCGCCGCTCTTCCGTCTGCGCATTGCTAATAACGCTGAGCGCGACAATCCCTGTCGCGGCGCAGTATTCTCCGCTGCCTCCAAGAAATTATCCGCTTGGCGATAAAAAAGACAGGCTTGTTGCAGGCGACACTGAAGGTTTAGTCGAGCAGAAACTGGGGCTATCTCCAGAAAGCATCGAAGAAGCAACCTGCAATACGCCGCGTCAAGCTTGTAAAATAAAATCTTATCGAGATAAAGATCAAGTTATTTGGATATATTTCTTTCAAGACCCAAAATCTCCCCACCATTGGAAAGCGGCAAACTGGAAAATTGAAAATTTTTGGCGGCCTCAAAATCCTTTTGATCCAAATAGCCAAGACTAAATAAAAGAAAGCGCTGTCAAAAAATAAAATGCTCGCCGAAACTACTGCTTTCGCGTTTAATTAATTTTGTAACCCTCCCATTGAGCCTCAATCATTAGCTTGCTCTCATTGAGTTAACTCGTTCAAAAATTATGGCCTGTCCAGAATTCATCTATCTTTGTTAGATCTAATATTTCTCGGACTTCTTACTTTGAAGTGCGCTATTTTTACAACACTCGGGAACAATGTTGCCGTTAAGCTATAAAATTGACGTAAAGTTACTTGATTATTTACAAAATTGGCGAGAGATTTATTCAGGAGAAGCACCAGCTAGATAAAGCTTAAGCTATTGTTGCTTTATAATTCTGAACAATGAAGGATAACGCCATGACTGCGAAAAAACTCCTTCGAAGAAGAAGCGCAATTCGTGAGTTTTTGCAAAATCTTCCGCTGCAGCCTTATTGCAAAGATCTTCCTGCCGAAAGCGCTGGCTGGATTAGCCGGCCGCGCCCTCGGATTGCAGCGCATCAACCAGCACAGACACATTCATAACTAGTTAGATGTTTAATCGACGACTAGCGCTTTGCGCTCTGACGGCTCTCATGCCAGTACGAAACGCTTTTTCTTGGTCAAGCGATCTTCAGCGGTTTAAGTTAACTGGCGATGACGGCCAAACTATCCAAAATTTCCGCATACCCTCAGAATTAGATCCTACGACCGTTCCCGGCCTGATTTGGAAAGGAAGAAAAGAAGCAGATATAATTTTATATGAATTCTTTGATTATAATTGTAGTTTTTG
>DHWC01000100.1:3931-9397 GCA_002412985.1 Methylocystaceae bacterium UBA5192
TTGGGCTTATCAATAATCCCATTCTTTCTCTTGGCTCTATGCAGGCTGCTAAAGTTCAACAAGCCGTCCTTAGGATCTATGGCCCAAAAGCGGCCTATAATTTCCATTCAGCGCTCATTAGCCAGCGCGGCCAAAAAGATGGGACACTCGCCTTGGATGCCGCTTTAGCAGCAGGACTAAACAGAGAGAGGATTGAAGAAACGGCTGACTCGACCATCATTTCTGACGTAATTACCCGTCAGATAAAACTTGCAGAAAATCTTGGAATGAGTATGACGCCATCGTTCATCCTTGCAGGCACTGGAATGCTAGGGTGGATGGGAATAAACTCTCTTAAAGAAATGATTATCTCTGCCAGAAAATGCGACCAAGTTTCGTGTCTTTAGTTCTCAACCCAAATCATGAGTCCGGCGCTAAATACTTAAGCAATATTTTAAATTTTAGAACAAGAGATTTCTCATCACTCTTTTTTGTTATCGTAACTCAAAACCTAGAGCGATTAACGCCTCACGCAAACGATCTCTACCGCTCATAGCGTCCACGCCGCGTACACGCGACAGGACCTGCCGCACCCATCCCTGCTCGGGAAGAGCTTGTTCTTTCTGAAAGTCTTTAAATTTTACATCAAGGGTTTCAACCGCTTCTCGCTGAGCTTCGTCCCAGCGATAATGCTCCCGATGCAAAACAGCTTTCTGCCCCAGGCGCGGCTTAACCGCGGCATTGGCCGATGGATCAGGCACACCTACCGTCATTCCAAACACTGCAAATACTTTTTCTGGAAGATTAAGTTCTTTTGCGACTTCCTCAGGTTTGTTGCGCATTGCGCCAATGTAACAGCATCCTAACCCTAATGACTCTAGCGCTATAGCTGCATTTTGCGCAGCCAACGCCGCATCGACAACTCCGGTCATGAATAGCTCTAGATAGGAAAGAGCCGCCGCGTCTCGACCTTTCTCTTTTCCAATGAGCTCTAGTCGAGCAAGATCACACAGCCAGATCAGCAATAGAGGACAATCCCGAACGTGTTGCTGGCCGCCAGCTAAATCAGCGAGCCGACTCTTACGCTGCATATCCTCTACGGCGACAACACTCCATACTTGTAAATTCGATGAGGTTGAGGCTGATTGCGCGGCCGCTATAATTGTTTCGAGTGCGCCCGATGGCAAATTCTGAGGCAAATAGTGTCTATGAGAACGATGCGCTAGAAGCAGGTCAAGGCTTGCATTCCAGATTAGCGGACGCGGCGCATCCTCTCTGCGATACCGCTCAAAAAGCGCCGCAGCTCCGGCGGCATCAAATTCAATGAGATTAGAACTCGCGCTCATATGGTCATCCATCAGATGCGCTTAGGCACCAAAATAGCTCGAAAGTCATTAACATTCGTGCGCGTTGGCCCCGTCACAACAAGATCGCCCAAAGCCTCAAAAGCGCTAAATGCGTCGTTATTGGCGAACATGGCTTTTAAATCGATATTGGCTTTTTGGGCGCGCATGAAACTCTCTGGCCCCATGATTGCGCCAGCATTTGTTTCAACGCCATCAATGCCGTCTGTATCGCAGGCAATTGCCGAAATACCGCCAAAGCCTTCCAAAGCCAACATCAACCCCAACAAAAATTCAGCATCTCGACCGCCCTTACCATTACCACGAACTGTAACAGTGGTTTCGCCGCCGGAAATGATCGCGACCGGAGGCGAAAAAGGCTGACCATGAAGCGCTATTTGTTTAGCGATTCCAGCATGAACTAACGCTACATCGCGCGACTCGCCTTCAAGATCGCCTAGAATGCAAGGCGTAAATCCAGCTTTTTGAGCGACTGACGCAGCAGCTTCAAGAGATCCCTGGGGCGTGGCAATCAAAATATTTTGCACCCGTGCAAAGATTGGATCTCCAGGCTTAGGAGTTTCACATTCTGGATTGGCGAGATGGTTAAGAACTGCCTGAGGCGCCTCAATTTTATATTTTGCTATGACCGAAAGCGCATCCTCGCGCGTTGACGGATCTGGCACTGTTGGCCCAGACGCGATGACTGAAAGATCATCATTTGGCACATCAGAAATCATAAGAGCGACAACACGCGCAGGTGCCGCAGCCCGCGCCAGACGCCCTCCTTTGATTGCGGAGAGATGTTTGCGCACACAATTCATTTCAGCAATATTAGCGCCACTTTTTAGAAGCGCCTTATTTACCGCTTGTTTTTCTTCAAGACTAACGCCTTCTGCTGGCAACGCCATCAAAGCAGAACCGCCCCCTGAGATGAGCGCTAAGACCAGATCATCCTCACATAGACCCTGGACTTGTTTCAAAATGCGCTTAGCTGCTTCACGTCCCGCATTATCCGGAACTGGATGAGAGGCTTCAATGACCTCAATCTTGTTTGTCGCAGCGCCATGATCATAACGCGTGACAACAAGTCCCTCTAACGCTTCTCCGTGCCAATGCGCCTCAACAGCCGCCGCCATTGACGCCGCCGCTTTTCCCGCGCCGATAACAATCGTTCGGCCCTTGGGCGGCGTAATAGATTTTAAATAGCGCGGTAAGCAAACAGCTGGCGAAGCCGCGCCAACAGCCGCGTCAAACATTGCTCGAAGAAGCTCACGATGATCCTGCGACATAACAAAGCCCGAATGACGAGGTCTGAAACAACCGATGCTCCCCCTCTCGCAATCGAGAGGGGGAGAGTTTTCTTAAGAACCGCTGATTGCGCTGGCCTTCTCAATTAACGCCTCAGCCATGCGGATTGAGGCGATATCGATCAAACGACCATCAAGCGATACAGCTCCCTTACCTTCTTTAGCCGCTTGAGCCATTGCATCTAAAATGCGACGCGCCTTAGTTACTTCTGCTTCCGAGGGCGTAAAGACTTCATTGGCAAGGTCAATCTGCGAGGGATGGATCGCCCATTTTCCTTCATAACCCAGCACAGCTGCGCGCTTAGCGGCGGCTTTATAACCCTCAGGATCATTAAAGTCGCCAAAAGGACCATCAATAGGACGCAGCCCATAAGCGCGACAAGCAACCATCATTCGCGTTTGCGCTGCATGCCACTGATCTGCCCAATAATACTCACGATTACCACTGGAGTCCTTATCTGTCAGAACGCCATAGTCTGGATTAACGCCGCCGATAACCGTGGTGCGCGCACGCGTCGAGGCTGCATAATCAGCCACGCCAAATGACATTGCCTCAAGGCGTTTGGAAGATTGAGCAATTGCCTCAACATTCGCCATACCAAGGGCGGTTTCAATTAGAAGTTCAAAACCAAGCTTTTTTTCACGCTTTTTATACTGTTCGATCTGCGTAACCAGCATATCAATTGCATAAACATCCTGCGGCACGCCAACTTTAGGAATTAAAATTGTATCCAACCGCGGACAAGCCTCAACAACATCCACAACATCGCGGTAGCAATAATGCGTATCAAGGCCATTGATACGCAGAGTCATTGTTTTCTTACCCCAATCAATATCATTCAGAGCTTGAATAATATTCTTACGCGCCTGTTCTTTATCATCTGGCGCTACGGCATCCTCTAGATCAAGAAAGACGACATCTGCTTTTGAGGTCGCCGCTTTCTCAAACATACCCGGCGCCGAACCAGGAACAGCAAGCTCTGAACGATGCAATCGTGGGGTAGCCTGCTCAATTAGTGTAAAACTCATCTTAACACTCCCTTCTGTTGTGTATATTAGCCGGTGGCCCCAAGGCCAGCGGCGATGCAACTGATAGAAATCAGCAGAGGCACTTTGACGTCCTCTTTTTCCGCCGCATTCTCTGCGGATCTAAACCGGCGCAGCAATTCAACCTGCTCTCGGTTAACTTCATTAATAGTCTGTAGTCGATGCGTAAGACGCGCGTCGTATTCTACAAATCTTTTGGCGATTGCCTCGCTATTTGTAATTCGCAAAATCATTGACGTTGTCAGGCTATACTCATCCTCAATAGACTTAAAAACTTTTTGACGCACGGCTTCGTCTGCGACAAGACTTGCATATTGGCGAGCGATAGATAGATCGACAAGCGCAAGCGTCTTTTCTGCTTCATCTATTATCAACCGGAAGACACGAGAATCTTCAAACATCCTTCGTAACAGCTTCATGCCAACTTCGCCGTGCACATCTAAATAAGTCTTTAGACCAGATCCGACGCCGTACCAGCCTGTAATCGAATGACGATTCTGAGCCCAGGCGAATACCCAAGGGATCGCGCGCAAATCAGCCAGACTTTTAGCGCCAAATCGTCGAGCTGGACGCGACCCAATATTGAGGAGAGAGATTTCCTCAAGCGGGCTTGCAGCTTGAAAATAGGTTACTAGGTCGGAGTCCGTGATAAACCGATTATAGGCAGAGAATGAGGCTTTAGAAATTTCCTCAAGAGCCGCATCAAACTCCGCATGAGGCGCGAGCGCCTCTTCTCTCTCTGATTTCAACGCATGCGCAAACACTGAAGAGGCGAGCAATTCCATCTGATAAGCCGCCGTTCCGCGGTTAGCATATTTAAAAGAAACGACCTCGCCTTGCTCCGTTACGCGAAAGCGTCCGCGGATCGAGCCTGCAGGTTGCGCAGCGATGGCATGGCCAGTTGGGGCGCCGCCACGAGACACTGACCCCCCTCTACCATGAAAGAAAGCAATCGCGATGCCTTGCTCTCTACCGACCTCGGTCAATCGCGCCTGAGCTTTGAACAGTTCCCAATTTGAAGAAAAGAAGCCGCCATCTTTGTTACTGTCAGAATAGCCGATCATTACTTCCTGAAGATCGCCCTGCGCCTGGGTGCTGCGACGAACAACAGGAATTTGCAATAAATCTCGCATAATTGATGGAGCGTCTTGTAAATCAGAAATCGTTTCAAATAATGGCACGATAGGCAGGGTTAATCCTTCAACGCCTTCAGCATCAACAAAGAGCCCCGCTTCTTTCGCTAATAAATAAACGCCTAAAATATCAACAGCGGAATGCGTCATTGATAAAATAAAGCTCCCAAACGCCTCCCGATCAAGACTATTCCGCAAATCCGCAACAATCTCAAACATCTCAATGATGTCGCGTGTCTCATCTGTCAATTTATTATGATCGATTGGTGGTTTACGCGGCGCAGACAACTCGGAAAGCAACCACTGGCGCCATTGTTCAGTCTCTATAGCCGGAGGCGTTTGCTGTCCTGTTCTTAAGCGCCACAGCTCGTGTAAAGCAGTAGTTGTGCGTGTCGTATTTTGCCGAATATCAAGCCGCACCGTACTAAATCTAAAAATTTCAACCGCGCGTCTCAAGGGCCTTACAATATCGCTAGCTAGAGCCTCGCTTTTGGCTTCCGTTAATGCTTTTTCAAGTAAAACAAGGTCGCCTATCAAAGCATCTGCGTTGTTATAACGCGCGCTTATTGGATCATCGCCGTGCGTTGCAGCTATTGTTTGATCTAATTTACGCAGCATCGTCGTGACAAATTGACGATAAGGCTCGTTTTGATT
>DHWC01000059.1:0-2039 GCA_002412985.1 Methylocystaceae bacterium UBA5192
TATATTCGCGAATTAATGCTTCAGGGACTTGAATTTAAAGAAGCGGTATTCTTTGGCGCAGAACAACGCATGCGCCCCATGTTGATGACCGCACTATCTGCTGGCGTAGGCCTGCTACCCGCAGCCTTTTCTCACGCTATAGGCTCTCAAGTGCAACGCCCGTTAGCGACTGTGGTCGTGGGCGGCATGTTGATTGGCCCAATTATGCTCCTCGTTGTCGCGCCTGTTTTGAGAGAATTATTTATTCTTCCCTATAAGCGGGCAAATACACCCAGTCAGCAAGACAGCATCCTAAATGAATAAATTTTCATTCGGAAAAATCGCTCAACTGCTTGCTCAATGGTCAATGAGCAACCTAAACGATAAATTTTAGGAAAATAATTATGTGTGCATTAAGTGGATTAATTATCGCGCTGGGCCTTAGCTTAGCGGATTGTCCTGAAGCCACAAAACCAGGTTATAATGAAATGACCGCGACAGACGCTTCACAAATTACTCTTGGCAAGGGCCGGGTCGGCTATGACATTACCTGCGTTCAAGAGCCACAACTTTGCATCCGGCGAGCCGAAGCCCTGTGTCGCACAGGTTATCATATGATTGACCAGCCTCAGCGAAGGCCGCGCGTTCAAGCTTATGTCGATGGTAAAATTCAAACCATCAATACGGATAATCCAAATAAAATTACCGTTGAATGCAATAATTAGAGATTAACCTCTTTTTCAGCCTCGAGCAGCTTAGCGCGCGCTTCTGCAGCTTGGCGCTGCCGGTTCCACATACCCGCGTAAAGGCCGTTTCTGGCGATCAACTCCTCGTGTCGACCTCGCTCAATAATTCTGCCTTGATCAAGAAACAGAATTTCATCCGCCTCAACAACAGTGGATAATCTATGGGCAATAACAAGCGTGGTGCGCCCCTTAGCGACCCGGCGTAAAGCTTCCTGTATTTCATGCTCTGTATAACTATCCAAAGCTGAAGTTGCTTCATCAAGAATTAAAATAGGCGGACCCTTCAACATAGTCCGAGCGATCGCGACGCGCTGTTTTTCCCCGCCAGAGAGCTTTAGACCACGCTCTCCAACCTGCGCATCATATCCGCCTGGCAGACTTTCAATAAAGCGGTCAATTTGAGCGGAGCGCGCCGCCTCCCTAACCTCATCATCATGCGCATCCCAGCGACCATACCGAATATTATAGCCAATGGTGTCATTAAAAAGCACAGTATCTTGAGGAACCATGCCAATAACCGCACGTAAGCTTGTTTGCGTAACATCCTGAATGTTTTGACCATCAATTGTAATGCGGCCGGATTGCGGCTCGTAAAATCGAAACATCAATCTTGAGATTGTTGATTTGCCAGCGCCAGAGGGTCCAACAATCGCAATTGTCTTGCCTGGAGGAGCCACAAAGCTCACTCCTTTTAGGATTGGACGCGCCGGATCATAATGAAAATATACATCCTCAAAAACAATCTCAGCGCTTTCAACCCTCAGATCTTGTGCATTGGATTTATCAGAAATTTCTGGGCTCTTTGCTAAAATCGAAAACATCGTCTCAATATCAATAATTGCTTGACGCACCTCTCGATAAAAAGTCCCCATAAAATTTAGGGGTTGAGAAAGTTGGATCATGAGGGCGTTAATTAAAACAAAATCTCCAATACTGTTCCGTCCAGCTTCGATATCATAAACGCACATAACCATCATTACCGTTACGCCTATGATATAAATAACAGTTTGACCGGCATTGAGGATCGATAAAGAAACATAGGAGTGTGTGCTGGCTTTTTCATAATGAATCATTGATCTATCATAACGCTCAGCTTCTCTTTGTTCAGCACTAAAATATTTTACCGTCTCATAGTTAAGTAAACTATCAATTGCCTTTTGATTGGCGTCCGTATCGCTTTCATTCATTTGTCTGCGAATTGCGATTCGATGATTGGTCGCAATCGTTGTAAATAAAAAATAAGCTGCCAAGGTTACAATAAGAACCAGGGCATAACGCCAGTCAAATTGATAAATAAATACAATCAAGACAAGC
>DHWC01000059.1:2421-34037 GCA_002412985.1 Methylocystaceae bacterium UBA5192
GCGTTACGGCCCCGTTCAAGCACACGAGTTAACCCACCCGTTTTGCGTGAAATGTGAAATCGCAATGATAATTCATGCATATGAACAAAGAGATCTGTGGCAAGACGCCGAACAGCATGCATTGCGACTGCCGCAAATATAGCGTCGCGCGTTTGCATGAGAATAACTGCAATAATCCGTATAGCGCCCATTAATAATGTGAAATAAACAGCGCTCACGCCAATTTTTTGCCAGCTATCCGCGCCGCCTTGAGCTAATGCGTCAGTCGCCCATTTATAGGCGTAAGGCGTTAGAGCGTTGAAGCCCTTGCTAATAAACAGCAAAATGAAAACAATCGCGACGCGTAATTCGAGATCACGCCGGCCCCGCGGCCAAATATATGGCCAAAGATGACGGATCGTTTTTAAGAGTGACGACTCTGATAGCGCAGCCTCTGCCCTATCCTGCGCTCCGGCATCGCTTTTTCCAAAATTACGCATTATCTATCCAAATTATTGAATATTGAATTTAAGAGACTGTGGACTTCCTATAGACGTTTTATTCTTGCCATGCACCCAACTTGACCGCTAACCCTGCGATAAGCCACAACATCCTGCATGCAAATCTTAAACACCATCTGCCTTTACTGCGGTTCTGCGACAGGAAATGATCCAACATATGTGGCTGCTGCTCAGTCCTTCGGACGCTTACTCGCGCAAGAAAAGATAGGGCTTGTTTATGGCGGGGCTTCTTGCGGCCTTATGGGGGCCGCAGCTACAGCCGCCCTATCCGCCGGCGGCCGCGTCATTGGCGTCATTCCAGACTTCTTCGATGACCGCGAAATCGTCGCTCAAAATCTTTCTGAACTCATCATAGTGAAAAGCATGCATGAGCGAAAACAGATAATGTTTGATCGCGCTGACGCTTTTGTTGCTTTCCCAGGCGGCATTGGCACACTTGAAGAGCTCGCCGAACAACTAACCTGGATCCAATTGGCTCGTCACGATAAGCCGCTATTAATTGCTGATATCGGCGGATTCTGGCGTCCGCTTCTCTCCCTTATGGCGCACATGCGGAATGCGGAATTTATCCGATCAACACATGAAGTCTCGTATCTCGTCACTGAACGGGTTGAAGAAATAATTCCAATGATCCTTAAAGCGTTGACACACCGTAGACAGCCCATCAACAACGACTTAATTCGTAAATTCTAAGTTATCTTATTCCTAAGCTTTAGCCTGCATCAATTTATAGGTAATCGCGTCAACCAGCGCTTCAAACGAGGCGTCTATCACATTTGCAGAAACGCCAACAGTCGACCAACGGCCTCCTTGACTATCAGCGCATTCAACCAAAACCCGCGTTACGGCGTCGGTGCCGCCCTGAAAGACGCGCACACGATAATCTACAAGTCGAATATCATCGATAAAACGCTGATAGACGCCAAGATCCTTACGCAAAGCCAAATCTAAAGCGTTTACTGGTCCATTCCCCTCCGCTGCGGAGATGCGACTTTCCCCATCAACGGTGATCTTCACAATTGCCTCTGCGCCCCGATCCTCAATTCCATCCGCTTTATTGAAACGACGATCAACGGAGACGCTATAACGCTCAACATCAAAAAAGTGTTTTAGCTCTCCCATGATCCTTTTTGCCAAGAGATAAAGCGATGCGTCAGCACCTTCATAGGCGTATCCTTGCGCCTCTTTTTCCTTGATTAACTCCAGCATACGCGAAAGCCTTGCATCGTCCTTATCACACACAACGCCTAGGCGATTGAGTTCTGAGATCAAATTAGAGCGACCAGATTGATCTGACACCAAGACACGGCGCACATTGCCAACACTTTCAGGCGCCACATGCTCATAGGTTTTTGGATCTGTAAGCACTGCTGAGGCGTGTATGCCAGCCTTAGTCGCAAAGGCGCTTGCGCCCACATAAGGCGCATGTCTGTTTGGCGCACGATTAAGCAATTCATCTAGCGCATGACTAATGCGCGTCAGCTGAACAAGGCTGTCTGATCCTACGCTAATCTCAAACAAATCGGCATATTCCGGCTTTAACAGGAGCGTTGGAATAATCGTTGTAAGATTGGCGTTGCCACAGCGTTCTCCCAAACCATTCAAAGTCCCCTGAATTTGTCGAGCGCCCGCGCGGAGCGCAGCAAGAGAATTTGCAACTGCTTGGCCAGTATCATCATGGCAATGAACGCCAATGCGATCGCCAGGTATTTTTTTTACAACTTGATTGACAATATTTTCTACTTCATGGGGCAAAGTCCCGCCGTTTGTATCACAAAGAACAATCCAGCGCGCCCCTGAGTCAAAAGCTGTCTGGGCGCAAGCCAACGCGTAATCTGGATTAGCCTTAAAGCCGTCAAAAAAATGCTCGCAATCGACAATGACTTCCTTCCCCCGAGCCAAGGCCGCTTCAACAGATTGACGAATTGCAAGAATATTATCTTCTTCCGTCGAGCGAAGTGCGACGCGTACTTGATAATCCCAGCTTTTAGCGACGAAGGTTACGCCATCTGCAGCGCAATCGAGTAAAGCAGCCACTCCTGGATCATTGTCGATCGAGCGACCATTTCTTCGCGTCATGCCAAATGCAATAAATTTTGACCTTATTTTTGGCCTTTGACGAAAGAGCTCTGTATCTGTTGGATTTGCTCCTGGATAACCGCCCTCAATATAGTCAATACCCAATTCATCCAGCATTGAGATAATCTGGAGTTTATCTTCTAAGGAAAAGTCAACTCCAGTTGTTTGCGCGCCATCGCGTAACGTTGTGTCGTAAAGCGTCACACGTTCCTTACTCATTAATGTGCTCTCCCAGCGGTTATATCCGCTAATTCTTTTGTCATTGTCGTGACGCCAAGCCATTGACCCGCGCGAAGATGTGTAATGCGGCTCTGTGGCGAATAGCCTCGAGCAATAAAGAAATCCTTCGCTGTGTCTGATGACTCTAGAGTGATTTTCTTAACGCCGCGATGCGCGCCGAGCTTTTCTATCGCCTCCAGCAAATAGCCGCCAACACCCTGACCGCTAAAATCAGGATGCACATAGAGCATATCAAGAAACTGATTGTTTTTAAACGAGGCGAAACCGACGATTTTAGCCTGTTGAAGCGCAAGGATCGTTAGATTTTGTCCTAATCGCGCGCTGAAGGCCGCCTCATCATCTATTTGCGATATCCAGGCCTCGCGCTGCTCTTCATCATAATCTTCAGCCGCCAACCCCTCTATGCTTGCGCGAAATAACTCCCGCAAAGCCTTCACATCCTGAGGCAAGAATGGACGCAAATTAGGAGGCTGGTTTTTCATACCCATCAAACGAGCTCAAAGACCTGCAGTAAGCGCCACGTGATAAAACCTGCAAGCGCCAGGACAGTAATTTTAAAGATTAAATATAAAAACCAATGCCGTTTAAATGGCAGAGTCTTTTTCCAGTCTTCCTGCGACATTATTTAATCCTCTAATCCCCTTGCTAAGTCATGACGAGCAGCAGCATGTTATGAAATCACCGTCCACGACGTCGTGCCATCCTTATTATCCTTGAGCGAAACGCCTAAACTCTCAAGCTGGTCGCGAATACGGTCAGATTCGGTCCAATTCTTTGTTAATCGGGCCTCAATCCGCTGAGAAATTAGCTGCTCTAAATCAGATTTTGTCAAACCAATCTTTGCTAATTGCGCTTCTTCAGATTGATTATCAGAAGCAGCTTCATGACTAGCAAACCCCATAAACTTAAGACACGCAGCTAAGGCCGCTGGATTGGATTTTTTTAATATATGTAGATGGGCCTCAGCTTTAGCAAAATTCAAGTCATCGTTTAAAGCAACGATAAATTCTTCTGTTGGTTCGGAAGGCGTCACACGATCAATCGCCCGCATCCAATCATTATAGACTTTGGCGGCGTCTTCCAATGCCTTCACTGTCCAATCAATGGGCTGCCGATAATGCGTGCGCAACATTGCAAGTCGCAATATTGCTCCAGACCAAGCGCGACCGCCAAAGGTTTCTGAGGCAAGCAACTCATGAATTGTAACAAAATTTCCCAAACTCTTAGACATTTTCTCGCCTTCGACCTGAAGAAATCCATTATGCATCCAGTAATGGGCCATAATTTCGCGATCGAAGGCGCAACAGCTTTGCGCAATTTCATTCTCATGATGCGGAAAGATCAGATCAATGCCGCCCCCGTGAATATCAAAAATTTCTCCAAGGTGCGCCCAGGACATTGCTGAACATTCAATGTGCCACCCCGGGCGCCCCCGCCCCCAAGGGCTATCCCAGCCCGGCTCACTGGACTGAGAGGGCTTCCAAAGAACAAAATCCATGTCGCCACGTTTATAGGGCGCGACATCAACACGCGCTCCAGCTAGCATTTCATCTAAAGAACGACGCGAAAGCTCACCGTATTGCGGCATAGATGGCACACTGAATAAAACATGCCGATCTGCAGCATAAGCATGTCCCGCGCTCATTAACCGCTCAATTAGCTGGATCATCTGCGCGATATGCTCAGTCGCTCTTGGTTGAACAGTGGGATCAAGACAGCCAAGCGCTTTAACATCTGCTTGGAAGATTTGATTTGTCTTTTCGGTCAATTCGCGGATTGTAATACCGCGCTCAGCCGCGCGCGCATTTATTTTATCATCGACATCAGTGATGTTTCGAACATATTTAACATTGTTTTCGCCATATAAATGGCGCAACAGCCGAAATAAAAGATCAAAGACGATAATTGGCCGTGCATTGCCAATATGCGCGTAATCATAAACTGTCGGGCCACAGACATAGAGACGCACATTGCTGCGATCGATCGGTTCAAAGAACTCTTTAGATCGCGTAAGCGTATTATAGATTTTAAGAGCTGATGACATAGTCTCCCCAAGACCGCATCCGGCCGGGATGTCGTTTCATGTCATGCAAATAAACAAGACGACCACGGCCGAAACTAAAGTCAGCTATCACTTAGCTGGTTAAAATTAAAAAAGCAGCAACATCTCCAAACCATGCGATGGCCCCTCAGCTGGCGTCAAGCCAGGAATGCCACACTCATGAGCGCACCCGGACTCGGTCACTAATTTCTAACAAAATCGCCGCAACGCGGGGCTGGACCTTGCCCGCCCCAGGGGGTTATCACCACCGTGGATGTTGAACTCTCAGGCGACCCATCAATCAATCTATCTGAATAAACCATGTAAACCAATATGTTGCGTTTAACATCGCAGCCGCGCACGATCTGCATGCGCTTAAAAAGCAGCGAGCGCCGCTCGCTAAAAACAGAATCTCCCTGACTAAATTTATCCTTAAATTTTATCGGTCCATGTTGATTGCAAGAAAGCGAAACTTCTGATGTTTGCTCCGCGACGCCAAACATGCCCGCGACGCCTCCCTTTTCATGAGCCGTATAATAACAAACCAAACCATCTATCAAAGGATCATCAATCCCATAAGTCGCTAATTTATCATTTGGCGTTAGCAACTTAAAATCCGTTGATTTACGGAAAATAAGATCAGGAGATTCCTGAGCTGTTAGATCATGAGCCCATAAAAGGGCGCATAAAAATAATATAGCTCTCATGATCCGGCGCATCATTTAACCCTCCATGCTTCATTTCTTGCCCCTAGACGAAATAAGAGAGATCTAGAGGCGTATATTACTACTACTTCTTAGTTATAAATGGTCTTACATGAAAGCCGGCCTATGAGTAGCTCAAAATTAAAAAATTCAATTCATATAATTCTAAAACAATTCAGAAACTCTAGGGTTTAAGAACTTAAATGACTTTTAACTGTTTCGATAAGTTGCTTGATGGAAAAAGGCTTAGGCAAAAACCCAAACTCGCCCTCAGGCAAATTCTTAGCAAAGGCTTCCTCGGCATACCCAGACACAAACACAATTTTTGCGTGAACGCCGCGTTTTCTTAATTCCGCAAACATTGCCGGACCATCCATTTCCGGCATGACGACATCAGAAATAATAAGATCGATTTTCCCTTTTTGCGCATCAACAATTTCAAGCGCTTCTTGACCCGTTGTCGCCTCTAATACTGTAAATCCTCTAGAGCTGAGAGCTCTTGCGCCGATAGATCGAACAGCGTCTTCATCTTCAACCAATAAAATAATTCCCTGCCCCGTATAATCTGCTGTTGTTTTTGCAGCCTCTTCGCTCTTAACAACAGCTTCCTTTTCATCCGGCACATGGCGAGGTAGAAAAATTCTAAAAACGGTGCCCTTTCCTAGATCGCTATCAACAAAAATATACCCCTCCGACTGTTTAACAATGCCAAACACAGTCGAGAGACCAAGCCCCGTGCCCTTGCCAACTTCCTTTGTGGTAAAGAAGGGCTCAAAAATTTTTTCTCTAACCTCTGGCGGTATGCCGCCGCCATTATCTTCGACCTCGATCAACACATAATCCGCACTCGGCAGAGTCTCATCTGCGACAGTTGCGCATTCCTTCATCAAAACATTACGTGTGCGTATTTGAACGCGCCCGCCTGTGGCTGGCATTGCATCGCGCGCGTTGACAACAAGATTGATAATTACTTGTTCAAATTGGGTAATATCAGCTTTGATAAACCATAGATCGCGTCCGTGACGAACCTCAAGTTCATTTTTTTCACCAACAACCCGACGTAAGAGAATCTGCAGATCGGAGAGCGCCTCACTGAGTTGCAAGACCTGCGGCCTCAATGTCTGGCGTCGAGAAAACGCCAGCAATTGACGCGTTAAACCAGCAGCGCGATTAGCTGTTTCTTTAATTTGACGAATATCTTTAAAAGCTGGATCAGTTGGACGATGACTTGATAAGAGTAAATCCGAATAGCCAATGATGGCCGTAAGCATGTTATTAAAATCATGCGCGATGCCGCCAGCTAGTTGACCAACGGCGTTCATCTTCTGAGATTGAGCGAATTCTTCTTGTAATTTGCGTTGTTCTGTTGTGTCCAAGGCATAAATCATTGCGCCGTTTTTACCCGCGTCCCCGCCTGGAGAGACAAAAAACCGCGCTGACCGCAACGCTCCGCCATCTTCCAAGGTCGCATCGACAGGTCGGATATCGCTCTTACCCTTGAAAGCTTCGTCAATCGCGTTTCGCAATGTTGCGCGATCACGTTCATTAACGCCTTGCAATAAAAGCCATGGCGATCCGCTTTTTGACGATCCAGACTCACGCGCTTGAGGCATCAATTGAGCAAAAGCGGCATTCGCCTCGTGTAACCGACCTTCGCTATCAAGCGAAGCGATCGCCATTGGCGTTGAATTAAAAAATCGCGCAAACCGAACTTCTGCTGCACGGAGATTTTCTTCAGGCTGCTCACCCGCCGTACGATTAAGAACAAGCGTGCGCGAAGAGCCTGCTTGACCATTTTGTCCAAAGGCGACTTGATGAAGCAATCGCACTGGCAAAGAGCGACCATCCTGACAGCGCAAATCCAAATCTAATTGCGCCATACGCACCTCTCCTGGCGCACCGCGAATAGCGGATAACAAAGTCGCGCTGTCATTGGCGATGATCGTGGAGAGCGTAGCTCCGCCTGAACCAACTTGCGTTAAGTCATACCCGAGCCAGCCGGCAAGCGTATTGTTCATGTAAGAGACATCGCCAGAAGGCTCCGCTGAGAAGAAGCCTGCAGGCGCATGATCTAAAAAATCAATCGCATGTTGGAGTTCTTGAAACACATTTTCTTGTCGCTGACGCTCCACCGTTACGTCCGCTACGGTCCAGAGCGTCGCTCGCAGGGCGATTTGCGGCAAGGGGCGCACGCGAATGCGATACCACCCGACAGATCCATTATTAGGGGGTAAAGGCGGAGAGAGACGTAAATCTTCCGCATGCGCAACGCCGGCGCGGGCTGCTTGCGCAAGCCGATAGACCGCCTCCGATACCTCTGGCGGGCCGGAAAACAACCGATCAACGCCCCGAACGCCGGCTACATCCTGAGCGCTACAAAGAGTCAAATAGGCTGGGTTGGCGAAATAAATCTCTGCTTCGCCGATTGTAATGAGTAACCCCTCACTCGAGCTATCGGCGATAATTTTGCTGACATCATCTGCAACTTGTCGCGTTGAGAATTGAATCAAGCCTACGGCGTAGGCAAATAGAAAAAAGATGCCGGCAACGCCAAAAAGCGCCAAAGCAAGCATAGTGAAGCGCGGCGCCAAACCCACTGGCGCAAGAAAATAAATCGCGGCGACCCCTAAAATCAGACAGGCTAAAGCCACCACCAGCAACGCGCTGCCGGATCGCTCGCTTCGCTCATAGGCGGGAGACGCCACCCGCTCGGTCATCTTAAAGCCTTATCGACAAAAGAGCAGGTCTTGCGCCTTACTCGGATTTTTCAGCGATTCGATATTTCCGTCAGATTAATGCTAAAAACGTCGAGTCAAAACGCTGAAACGAAAATATTCAGTTGGGAGAGCCATATTCGACTTAACCCCGCCCAAAACAAAAAAGCGCTGTAGCCGGGCTTTGGCCTCAAAAGCGCTCAGATTTACGCTTAGCCGGCATTAACCATTTATTTATATTTCGTCCGCGCTTGCCAGAAAGGCTGATAGTTTGGCAAGTTCAGAAGAGGACGAACGAGAGACCCCCTTTTCATGGCTGATAAATTTACACAATTGTTGCCCTTACTAGGCGCCCTCGTGGCGTTCCTACTCGCCGCATTGCTGCTCATTTACATATTCCGGCTTGTCTTTGGAAAGCGCATCCGCGCTCCTGGACCACGTAACCGCCCGAGACGATTAGACGTTGTCGACGTTTTCGATCTCGATAAGGAACGTCAGCTTGTTATTGTCCGCCGTGATAATACTGAGCACCTTCTCCTCATTGGCGGCCCAAATGACGTCCTCGTTGAAGGCGCTATTAATCGGGCTGATCAAACCACAAATCGAAACGCGCCAACGGCCGCCGGAGCGAATTGGCCAACGCCGCCCACGCCCGTCCCTGATGAGCCAGCGCCTGAAACGCGACCAGCGGCAACTGGTTTGAAGCCGCCAGCGCCGCTTAATCTGCCGCCAGATCTTTTCGCCCAGAAAAGCCCGGCGCCCAGCAGCGCGACAGCTCCAGCCGTCAGCCCCGCGCCGTCCTCCTCGGTTTCTCCGCCTCCACCGATCAGCTCCGCTCCTCCGCGCGCCTCTCTCGGTTTAAGCACACCGCCGGCCAGGCCCACGCCGCCGCCGCGACCACCGGGAATGCCATCATTTTTATCCAGGACGCAGCGAGTCATCACGCCTAAGCAAGAAAACGAAGAAGGCGTGAGCGCTCCTCCAGCCGCTCCGGAAGCTCAGCGTCCGGCGCCGCCAATATTTGCGCCAGCAACACAGAGAAGCGCACCGCCACCGCCGCCCGAAACCCCTAAGGCTTCCCCTCCTCCGCCACCACCTCCGCCTCCGCCGCCCCCACCTCCGGCGCAGCGTCCGGTTATGCCAACCGTCAAGGAGAGCTCAGAAGCGCCAAATTCTGATCCATTGGACTCGCTGGAAGAAGAAATGGCGCGCCTGTTAGGCAGAACGGACAAAGAATAAATAATAAAAAAAAGACCGGCGTGGGATCAACCAACACGCCGGCCTTATCAGCTTCTCGAAAATACTATGCTTACTCAATCGTCGCGATAAACTTTTTCTCGACGTTCATGCCGCTCTTGCGCCTCGATGGACAATGTCGCAATGGGGCGCGCATCAAGGCGTTTGATTGAAATCGGCTCGCCTGTTTCTTCACAATAGCCATATGAGCCATCATCAAGTCGCTCAATCGCCGCTTCAATCTTTGCAATTAATTTTCGTTGACGGTCTCTTGCTCGTAATTCAATTGCTCGATCCGTTTCTGATGAAGCGCGATCAGCGAGATCTGGATGATTTTCATTTTCACTTTGTAGAGCAACAAGCGTTTCACGACTTTCTTCCAGAATATCTTCTTTCCAAGCAAGAAGCTTGCGACGGAAATATTCTTTCTGCCGTTCATTCATGAAGGGCTCATCGTCCGTCGGCTTATAGGACTCTTCAAGTTCAACTATCATTACCGCGAATCCCCTATGGGCCTATAGCGCGGTTATATAGATGCGAAGCATGTCTCTTTCAATCTCGATAAGGCTTTAAAGCCGATCAAGTCATAGAAAGTTGGAGAGAGAGGCCAAATACCTCCAATCTCCAAATGCCTTAAGGGAAGCCTAGACCATTGATTTGCGCAAGTTCTCGTCAATTTTGTCGAGAAAGCCCGTCGTCGACAACCATTTCTGGCGATGGCCTACGAGCAAGGCCAGATCTTTTGTCATAAAGCCGCTCTCCACAGTCGCGACGCAAACTGTTTCCAAATTTTTGGCAAAACGCGCAAGTTCAGCGTTGTCATCAAGCTTAGCCCGGTGGGCAAGCCCGCGCGTCCAAGCGAAAATTGAGGCGATTGAATTCGTCGACGTTTCATGTCCCTTTTGATGTTCTCGGTAGTGCCGCGTTACTGTGCCATGCGCCGCTTCCGCCTCAACCGTCTTGCCATCGGGCGTCATTAAAACGCTTGTCATCAGACCCAAAGATCCAAACCCTTGCGCGACAGTATCTGACTGCACATCCCCATCATAATTTTTACACGCCCATATATATCCGCCTGACCATTTCAGCGCGGAAGCAACCATGTCATCAATGAGCCGATGCTCATAAATCAAACCCAAGGTCATATACTGCGACTTGAATTCAGCCTCATAAATTTCCTGAAAGAGATCCTTGAATCTTCCGTCATAAGCTTTGAGAATTGTATTTTTGGTTGATAAATAGACGGGGAATTTGCGCGTTAACC
The DNA here is from genome assembly GCA_002412985.1 of Methylocystaceae bacterium UBA5192. Taxonomy (GTDB): domain Bacteria; phylum Pseudomonadota; class Alphaproteobacteria; order Rhizobiales; family Beijerinckiaceae; genus Methylocystis. Next base: position 13,200 of record DHWC01000059.1, read on the forward strand.
CGTAATTGAAAGTCGCTCGAGCGAATTCACGGATAGAGTCATCCAGATTATACATCGCCATTGCTACGCCGGCGCCTGGGAAAGCAAAAACCTCTTTTTCGATTGTCTGCCCGTCATCGCCCTGGAATTTGATTGTTAAGCGTCCTTTTCCTGGAATCTTGAAATCCGTGGCGCGATATTGATCGCCATAGGCATGTCGACCAACGACAATTGGCTGCGTCCATCCAGGCACAAGACGCGGAACATTTTTACAAATGATCGGCTCTCTGAAAATAACGCCGCCCAGGATATTGCGAATTGTTCCATTGGGCGACTTCCACATTTGCTTGAGACGAAACTCTTCAACACGCGCTTCGTCCGGAGTGATTGTGGCGCATTTAACTCCTACGCCGTGAAGCTTAATCGCATTCGCCGCATCGATTGTTACTTGATCCTCTGTCGCATCACGGTTTTGAACAGACAGATCGTAATAGAGTAGATCAACATCGAGATAGGGACGAATCAATTTATCCTTGATAAAGGCCCAGATAATGCGGGTCATTTCGTCGCCGTCGAGCTCGACGACAGGATGAGCAACTTTAATTTTTTGCATCTTGGTCTGGTCCTCAGCTGAGCGCGTCTTATAACGCCGCGCCCCTAACGGGCAAATCAGGCGCCAAAAGCTCTTTCCCCGCACATAGCTTTGCGAATAAGTTGCGATCGGCCCTGGAGGGCGCAAAGGAATAATCGTGGTCGGCGCAGGAACGGATAAATCAAAAAAAAATCTCTCCGGCGGACCCGCGATTGTATTGGTGCGGCCGCAATTGGCTGTCAACATTGGGATGTGCGCGCGGGCTATGGCCAATTTTGGCCTCAGCGACCTTCGTTTGGTTGCGCCAAAAGAAGGCTGGCCCAGAACGGGAGCCTATCGCAAAGGGGCTTATGCAGCGGCGGCAGGCGCAACTTACCTGCTTGAGCAAGCCAAAGTCTATGAGAGCACCCGCGCCGCCATTGAAGATTTAACCTTTGTTTACGCCGCTACGGCGAGAGGCCGTGGACAAATGAAACCCGTGGTTCTCCCCGCGCAAGCGATGCCAGAGACCGCCCAGAGGTTCATTCATGGCGAAAAACACGGCGTTCTATTTGGACCTGAACGCACTGGTCTCGATAATGATGACGTCGCGCTTGCAGATGCAATCCTCACCTTTCCTGTCAATCCGGCCTATGCCTCACTCAATCTGGCCCAAGCAGTGTTGCTAACTGGCTATGAGTGGTTCCGCGCAGCTCATGGCGATATCCCGCCTTTTGACGTCGAAATGCGTTCACCGCCTGCAACGCGAGAAATGACTCTCGCTTTCTTTGATTTTCTTGAAAACGAATTAGATCAACGCGGGTTTTTTCGTCCCCTGACAAAAAAACCCGTTATGGCGCGAAATTTACGCAATATGTTTCATCGCATGACATTAACAGAGCAAGATGTGCGCACCCTTTGGGGGCTCGTTGTCAGGCTAGTAGAAGGCCCACGCCGCGATCCTAAAAAGCAATCTAGAAAAAAAACGGCAGAGCCAACATCTTCTCAATGAAAAGATGCATTAGTTTCTGAGGCCGCCTCTCGTGAAGAGCCGGGCGCAAGCGGGCTTGCTTGATGATGAATAAGCCTCCAGCGAGAATCCTGCAAAGCAAACCAATTTGTCGCCATCAATAATGCGCCGCCAACTTCCTCGACACAAAAAACACGCCCCTCAAAATCTGATCTCAAGATGCGTTCTTGACGCGCTTCAATACTCGGCTGTTGTGGATTTAGAAAAATATCGCGATAGGAGGCGATCACAGCTGTGCGTCCAATCAGAACGGGCCAACCTGGATGCACACAGGAGATATCTTCTAGAGCCCAAAGATCCATCATCGCTTGCAAATTTCTCGAAGCGAAAGCCCGGTAATATTCGGCATGAGCAAAAAGAAGCGCGGCGCTAGACATTGTGTGAGCTTGCGTCATTTATCAGATAACAGCAACTCTCCCGGTTTCGCACCAAGCAGGACTAAAATGGACGGGTTAAGCCTCTTTGGTTTTATAGCAGTCAGCATAATGCTCCTGGCTTATATGCTTGAAGATAAAAGCCGCCATTTCATTCTCCTTTTCGCCTGCGCCTGCGCGATGGGCTCGCTTTATGGTTTTCTTCAAGGCGCTTGGCCTTTTGGGCTCATTGAAGGAATTTGGGCCATCGTCGCCCTGAAACGATGGCGTGATCGGTGTAAACAGTTAGAGAAAATCTAACGAAAAAATGTCGGATCCCACAACAAGCGCGCGCTCTTTGCACTTTTTCGTGTTAGAGGAGCGCATCAGCCTCGGCCTTGAACCGCAGGCGCAAGGAATAAGCTCATGTTTATACAAACCGAAACAACGCCCAATCCCGCAACATTAAAATTTCTTCCCGGCCAGAGCGTACTTGGTCAAGGCGCATTGGAATTTCACGAGCCAAACGCCGCAGAAAAAGCGCCCCTTGCCCAAGCTTTACTTGGGATTAAAGGCGTCAAAGCGGTTATGTACGGATCTGACTTCGTTTCTGTAACAAAGGACGAAACAGACTGGGCGCATCTAAAACCCGCGATCCTGGGAACGATTATGGAGCATTTTACGAGCGGCGCGCCCTTGCTGACCGATCCAGATCTGTCTCCAAGCGAGGGTCAAGAGAACGAATTTTTTGATCCAGCCGATGAACAAATAGTCGCAACAATAAAAGAGTTAATTGAAACACGCGTCAGACCTGCCGTCGCTAATGACGGCGGCGATATTGTTTTCAAAGGCTATAGGGACGGCATTGTCTATCTTGCAATGAAGGGCGCCTGTTCTGGTTGCCCCTCCTCCACAGCAACGCTGCGTAATGGCATCGAAAATTTGCTAAGACATTTTCTGCCTGAAATTAAGAGCGTTGAAAAAATCTAAGCATAAGGTTCGTTTAACCCGGATGAATTGTTGATCGCGAAGGCAAAACGATCATAATCACGGATTATGAGAATCCTTGCGATTGACACTGCGCTGCCTGCCGTTTCCGCCTGTGTATTGGACGAAGAAGCGTTGCAACCGATCGCGCTTGAAACCTTGCCAATGGCGCGCGGCCATGCTGAAGCGGTTATACCTTTAATCCAGCGCGTCGTTGCACAAGCGCCAGGCGGCTTCCCCTCGATTGGCCGCGTCGCCGTCACCGTCGGGCCGGGATCCTTTACCGGCATTCGCATTGGGCTCGCGGCAGCTCAAGGCGTGGCGCTTGCCTGTAAATGCGACTTAGTTGGCGTGTCGACCTTATCGGCCTTGGCAAGCCCTCTTATCCTAGAGGAATCTGACGGTCTTATCGCTGCCGCGATTGACGCGCGTCACGACCATGTTTTCATCGCCGCTTTCGCCCCAGATGGGCGCCCCGTCCTCAGCCCCAGACGGGTCGGCGCGCATGAGGCTCTTCGCGCGCTCGGCTCGGGTCCGTTGCGTCTGGTCGGCTCGGGAGCAGAGGCCCTCGCCCGCGAAGCTCGTTTACGCGGCATCGCCGTCAAAATTATTGATGCCGCGATAGCGCCAAATATCATTTTTGTTGCGCGTCTGGGGCTTGTGGCAAATCCAATGCTTGCCCCAGCGCGACCGCTCTACCTCAAGGAACCCGACGTCACGCTCGCGCGCGGAACCATAATGGGAGGAGAAAAATTACCCGCGGTCCCGCTTCCAGGGTAATTTAATGAGATGAACCCGCTTTCAGGCTTTTTTGCCAAACCCGGCGTTGTGATTGAGCCGATTGACGCTCGTTGGGCGCCTATCTGCGAGGGGCTGCATGGCGCTTCCTTCGCCTATGGTTGGTCAAAACTGGATTTTGAAAGTTACTTGACCGATTCTGGCATAATTTCTGACGGCGCCCTCAGTAGTGCGGGTAGCCGACTAGATGGATTTATCCTCTCGCGATTAACCCCACCGGATGCTGAAATCCTTACTTTCGCTGTGGACCCCAAGCGCCGGTCAGCTGGGGTGGGGCGTAAGTTATTGGAAAAACATCTAGAAAACCTGGAACGCGCAGGCGCGCGGCTAGTCTTTTTGGAAGTAGCAGATGACAATAACGCTGCGCTAAAACTCTATGAACGTGCGGGCTTTAAAGAAATTGGCCGACGCGAGAACTATTATCAACGCGCAGATGGCGGCCGCCGGGCTGCAATCAATTTGCGTTTAGAAATCTAAAACACGTCAAAGACAAAGATTAGAGTCGGCGTTTACACTCAACCCCCCTATAATAAGGTCAACAATCGCTCGAGTCGTTTAAAAACGTCATAGCAGGAGCCCAAAAATTATTACCCCGATTTTGAACGCGGAAGAGGAAGCAGGAAACGCGTCTAAAAAAGACGTAACGCCAAGCGGCAGGGTACTGATGAAGTCCTATGGCTGCCAGATGAATGTGTATGACGCAGAGCGTATGTCTGATCTTCTCGCCACTGAAGGTTATGTCAGCACAGAAAACGAGCAAGACGCCGATCTCGTCATTCTTAATACCTGCCACATTCGCGAGAAAGCGGCCGAAAAGATCTATTCGGAGCTTGGTAAGCTGGCGATGGCGAAACGCGAACGCGCGCGCGAAGGCAGGGAATTAAAAATTATTGTTGCGGGTTGCGTTGCGCAAGCTGAAGGCGAAGAGGTGCTTAGGCGGCAAAGCGCTGTCGATCTTGTCGTTGGACCACAAAGCTATCATCGCTTACCTGCGCTTATTCAGAAAGCTAAACTCGGTCTGCGCACGACAGACACAGAATTCTCCGTTGAAGAAAAATTCAATACGCTCCCACAACCCACCGTAAAACAAATTAACCAGCGCGGCATAGCAGCTTTCGTCACCGTTCAAGAAGGCTGCGATAAATTCTGCTCATTCTGCGTTGTTCCCTATACCCGCGGCGTCGAAGTTTCGCGTAACGTTCATGAAATCATGGCGGAAATCCAGCGCCTTGTTGACGCTGGCGTACGCGAGATAACGCTCATTGGCCAGAATGTGAATGCTTTCCGCGGCGCAGCGGCAAATGGACAAATTTGGAGTCTTGCAGATCTGATTGCGCATTGCAGCGAAATATCCGGCGTTGAGCGGCTCCGCTACACAACTAGTCATCCCGTCGATATGTCGGATGATTTAATCTCCGCCCATGGGACGATTAGCAAGCTTATGCCCTACGTGCATCTGCCAGTTCAATCCGGCTCTGATCGCATCTTGAAGGCAATGAACCGAAAACACACGGCTGAAGACTATGCGAATATTATTTCTCGTCTCAGATCCGTCCGTCAGGATCTAGCGGTCTCCTCAGATTTTATTGTTGGGTTTCCGGGAGAAACCGAAAAAGATTTTCAACAGACGTTAGATCTCATCGCCAGTGTAAATTACGCATCAAGCTTCTCATTCAAATATTCGCCCCGACCCGGCACGCCCGGCGCGCAGCGCGCCGACCAAATCAGCGAAGAGGTAAAACGCGAACGCCTTGCGCAACTCCAAGCGCTTCTTGAGCAACAGCGACAATCATTCAACAAGGCGATGGTGAACAAAGAAATTGATGTTCTCTTCGAAAAGCCAGGGCGCCACGAGGGCCAGATAGGCGGGAAATCTCCCTATCTACAAGCGGTTCATGTTGACGGCCCCACAAGCCTTATCGGTAAAATCGCCCGCGTTGCGATTTCTGCCACCGGACCCAATTCATTGACAGGAAATCTTATTCATAAGCCTCAAGAAGCGGTGGTCTAAGATGGTCTATGATCCAGTTCTCACAACACGGCGCGATGACGCAGCTGAACCTGAAGCAGAGATTACGCTGGCGTTTGAGAACAATAAATACGCCTCGCTAGTCTTTGGCTTATATGATCAAAACCTCGCAAAAATTGAACGGCGATTACGCGTCGCCTCTTTCGCCAATGGCAATCATGTCACCTTAAAAGGTAAAGCAGAGTCCTGTGAGCACGCGCGGCGCGTGTTAGAAGCGCTCTATGAGCGGATCTCAAAAGGACAAAAGGTTAATTCTGGGGAAGTCGACGGCGCAATTGAAGAAACGGCGCGACAACGTAGTCTCTTCCCAAATGCTGAACCAACGCGCGGCGGCTTTGAACAAATCATCACGCGTAAACGCGGCCTCGTGCGTGCGCGCAATGCCGCCCAAGACCAATATTTACGAGCGATGAAACGCTATGAACTCGTCTTTGGCGTTGGCCCGGCTGGCACTGGCAAGACCTGGCTGGCTGTTGGGCAAGCTGTTCAATTGATGGAGCAAGGCGCCGTGGAGCGCCTGATCCTTTCACGTCCAGCCGTTGAAGCGGGAGAGCGCCTGGGCTTTTTACCTGGCGACATGCGAGAGAAAGTCGATCCATACCTGCGCCCGATTTTTGACGCCCTGCATGATTTCATGGACTCGCGCATGGTCGAGCGCGGTCTGCAAACTGGCATGATCGAGGTCGCGCCTCTCGCTTTCATGCGTGGAAGAACCCTAACGCGCGCCTGCGTGCTTTTGGATGAAGCCCAAAACGCAACATCCATGCAAATGAAAATGTTCCTTACGCGGCTAGGCGAAGGCTCACGGATGATTATCACAGGCGACCCATCGCAAACAGATTTGCCGCCAGGACAAACTTCTGGTCTCTCAGAAGCAGTTGATCTACTGTCAGAATTAGACACTATCGGACGCGTAAAATTTTCTGAAGGCGACGTTGTCCGTCACGAATTAGTGCGCCAGATTGTCAGCGCCTATGATCGCGCCGCGCGGCATAAGAATGAAGCGCGTCAGGATCGCAAACAACAATGAGCCTTGAAATCGATATTGTTGTCGCCGCATCTGAATGGGATAGGATCGACGACCTAGAAGGGCTCACAAACCGCTGTGTCGCAGTGAGCCTTGAGAATTGCCTCCTAGCGCTTGCGCCTGAATGCGAAATTAGCGTTACCTATTGCGATGATGATGCAATAACTCAACTCAATGCACAATGGCGCGGAAAAAACGCGCCTACGAACGTGTTATCTTTTCCTACTCCTGGACTTCTTGAGGATAAACGGCTGCTTGGCGATATCATTATCGCCTACCAAACAGTGACAAGAGAGGCCAAGGAATTTGGCAGACCGCTTCCATGCTATATCGGCCACATGCTCATTCATGGCGTTTTACATCTTGTCGGATATGATCATGAAACTGAGGCAGAGGCGGAAATCATGGAAAATCTGGAACGCTTGATTTCTCTGAAAATGGGCCTGGGCGATCCATACGAAAGCGAGGATGCAATGCAACCGTCCTCAATTAAGATTAAGGCTAAGCTGAATTAATCATGTCAACAAGATCAGAAAATAATGACGATGGAAAAAGATTAAGTGAAGGCGTGCGCTTAAGCCTTCTTGATCGGCTCCGCACCTTGCTGGGCCTTGCACCTGCATCTGTGCGCGAAGATATCGAAGACGCCTTGGAGGAAGCAGCAGGCGACGTCACTCCTCATGAACGCGCTTTACTTAAAAATGTATTAAGCCTGCATGACTTAAGAGTTCATGACGCGATGATCCCTCGCGCTGATATTGTTGCATTGTCACATGATCTGACGCTGCGAGAAGCACTAAATGTTTTTCAAGACGCCGGGCATTCGCGGCTGCCCGTATATGCAGATACTTTAGATGATCCACGCGGCATGATTCATATACGCGATTTCATAAATCTGATCGCACAATGCGCTGGTTTGAATGTTACCCAACCACATCAAGAAGAAGCACAAGGCTCTCAACTTGATTTTAATGCGCAACTTTCATCAACCAGCCTGCTAAAGCCCGTGCTTTATGTACCCGGAGCGATGCCGGCGCTGGACCTTCTTATTCGCATGCAGGCGACGCGAACGCATCTTGCTCTGGTCATCGATGAATATGGCGGCACAGATGGCTTAGTCACAATTGAAGACATTATGGAAATGATCGTTGGCGATATTGAAGATGAGCATGATATTGGCGAGGCTCCAAGCATCATTAAGTTAGAAAATGGAGATTATCTTCTCGATGCGCGCGCTGATCTCGATGAGGTCAATGAAATGCTTGGCGTAGATTTTCGCATGGACGATACGCCAGCCGAAGTGACAACAATTGGCGGCCTTGTCGCCTGGTTAGCGGGCCGCGTGCCCATGCGTGGAGAGATCATCCCCACGCCTGTTGAAGCCTTTGAATTTGAAATCATCGATGCCGATCCACGCCGTGTGGCTAAATTGCGCGTGCGGGGACGTCGAAAAACAAACGAAGCATAAATTAATTTCTCCAACAGGCTAACAATTGCTTCAGCATGCGCAATCCTATGATCGGGCGAAAAAAACATCCCCCCAGCAAGGGCAAAACTAATTAACCTCACCCTTTATCTTCAAGCCTGCGCAAATGAACTGCAGCGAGCTCAAGGCTGGAAAAAGCGCGCGATTGCTTTTTGCTCTGGCGCTGCCGGCGCTCTCGCTCTCGCGCCAGTTAATTTTACGCCTGCAATGTTTGCGCCCATGATGATCGGCCTCTGGCTCATCGATCAAGCCTATGTGGATGGAAACAAATTTTCCTGGCGCTCTATTCTAAGCGTCGCAACATCTGGATGGTGGCTGGGCTTTGGATATTTCGTCGCAGGCCTTTGGTGGTTAGGCGCCGCGATGCTGGTTGAAGCTGATCAATTTGCTTGGGCTATGCCTTTCGCCGTTTTAGGCCTGCCTGCTCTACTTGCCGTTTTTACCGCTAGTGGTTTTATTCTTGCACTCCTGCTTTGGTCAGCTACCTCATGGCGCATTTTTGCATTCGCTGTCGGTTTGAGCAGCGCTGAGTGGATGCGCGGACATGTTTTGACAGGTTTTCCTTGGAATGATGTCGGCATGGCGCTAGCTGGCGCAGGACCATTGGCGCAAACGGCTTCGCTCATTGGCCTAGAAGGTTTAAATCTTATAGCGTCTCTCGTCTTTGCTGCGCCAGCGCTGTTTTTTTACACGCCCTGCAATCAAAATAAAAAAAATATTTATCCCCTCGCGATAGCGCTCGCGACAGTAATCGCTATGACGAGCTTTGGAGCATTTCGACTTAGCCATTATCAAACAAGCTATATGCCGCAGATTAAATTGCGTTTAATGCAACCAAATCTAGCGCAAGACGCCAAATTTCGCGCAGAAAATGGACCAATTATCCTAGAAAGTTATTTGAACCTGTCGACACAAGGTCCACCGCGATCAGAAAATGAGCTCTCATCAATTACGCATCTGATTTGGCCAGAGTCTGCATTTCCATTCGTTCTTTCAGAGCAACCCCAGGCGCTCGCAGAAATCTCACAGCGATTAAAGGGCGTCATTTTGATTACTGGCGCTGCGCGTATCCAAGAAAATAGTAAAAGCAATAGAACTGAAATTTATAATTCTATCGAGGTTGTTGACGGCGATCGAATTATTGCTGCTTTTGATAAAAAACATCTTGTGCCTTTCGGCGAATATTTACCGCTTGAAAAATTTCTCCAGCCGCTCGGCATCACCCATTTAGCGCCAGGCGAATGGGATGCGGGCGCTGAGAAACGACTTTTAATAGCCCCAGGACTACCACCCGCCTCGCCGCTCATCTGTTATGAGGCCGTCTTTTCAGGCGAAGTCGTTGAGAAAATAGATGGCATAACGTCAGCCCGATGGCTGCTTAATGTTACAAATGACGGATGGTTCGGTCTAACGATCGGTCCCTATCAGCATTTCGCTCAGGCGCGCTTGCGTGCGATCGAAGAAGGCTTACCCCTAATCAGGGTCGCCAATACGGGCGTATCCGCGATAATCGACCCCTATGGACGGGTTTTGAAGGCCCTGCCGCTCGGCGTCGCCGGCCTGATCGACGGCTCATTGCCTATCCCCGCGCCAGCTCCTTTGTTTGCTCATTTTGGCAGCTGGGCCTTTGCGCTTCTGTTGGGGACCAGCTTCCTCCTTGCGCGCCTGGCTTGATCGCTGCCAAACCCCTCTATCGTCTATAATTCTTTACCTCAGCTCACAGGCGCCCTGCGCCAGAGTGAAAGACACATCTCAGGGCCTTCACGTCTCGGCTAGAGGACTGCCCGACAGGAGTTCTCTATAACGAACGCCCTTCCCCGTTACAGCTTGACGAAACGAACGGCGCCTGGCAGAGGATTTTTCTTAATTTCTGCTTTTTGGTTTCGCAGCCTGCCTATTTGTCGATCTGCGAAACATGCGTAACGCGTAAATTTCACCTCAAGCGTGATTTTAACCCCGTCCTGGTTACTAAATTCACGCGGTGATCCATCAACCTACTCTAGGGAAATTGGGAGGTCGTCACTTGACCCGCAAAAATTATCTATTCACCAGCGAGTCCGTTTCAGAAGGTCATCCTGATAAAGTTAGCGACAGAATTTCCGATGAAATCGTCGATGAGTTTTTTCGCGAAGGCGTAAAAGCTGGCATTGACCCTTATGCTATTCGTGTTGCAGCAGAAACATTATGCACAACAAATCGAGTTGTTATCGCCGGTGAAGTGAGGGGCCCACATATTCCTTTCGAACGGATTGCAGAAATTGCGCGCAAAGCGATCCGCGCCATTGGTTATGAACAGCATGGCTTTCATTGGAACACTGCGAACATAGAAGTTCTATTGCACGAGCAATCTGTTGATATTGCGCAAGGCGTCGACGCCGCCGGCAATAAAGATGAGGGCGCTGGCGATCAAGGCATCATGTTTGGCTATGCTGTTCGTGAAACCCCTGAATTAATGCCTGCTCCTTTGTATTATTCTCATAAAATACTCGAGCTTCTCGCGAATGCGCGCCACAGCGGTAAGGAAAAAGGCCTGGGACCAGACGCCAAAAGCCAAGTCACGGTTCGTTACGAAAATGGCAAGCCAGTTGAAGCGACGCAAATTGTCCTGTCGCATCAGCACATTGATGAAAATCTCTCACCAGCTGACATCCGTCGCATTGCTGAGCCTTATATTCGGGAAGCGCTGCCAAAAGACTGGGTCACGAATAATACCGTCTGGCATATCAACCCAACCGGTAAGTTCTTTATTGGCGGCCCAGATGGCGATACTGGCCTGACGGGACGCAAGATCATTGTGGACACTTATGGCGGCGCAGCGCCCCATGGCGGCGGCGCATTCTCTGGCAAAGATCCGACTAAGGTTGATCGTTCTGCAGCCTATGCCGCGCGTTATTTAGCGAAAAATGTTGTCGCCGCCGGCCTAGCGGATCGATGCACGCTGCAGCTCTCTTATGCCATTGGCGTTGCCGAGCCGCTTTCTATTTACGTCGATCTTCACGGCACCGGACAGGTGCCAGAAGACAAGCTTGAAGCCGTGTTGCCGCAACTCATCCGTCTGACGCCGCGCGGCATCCGCGAGCATCTGCAACTTAATCGACCAATTTACGCCCGCACCTCTAGCTATGGCCATTTCGGCCGCACGCCAGATTCAGACGGCGGGTTTTCTTGGGAAAAGACAGACCTTGTCGATCAGCTAAAATCACATTTTAAATAATCGCGACAAGAGTCTAAGCCTCACTATGGCCGGGCTTGCCCGGCCATATTTACTTTAAATCTTGATTGAAAATGACAAACGAGATCTCCGCGCGCAGCAGACTCTACGGACGCTCCAAGGGCAAAGCCCTACGCCAGAGACAAAGCGACCTCATGACATCGCTTTTGCCCAGGCTCTTGATTGATCTCACCAACCCCATCAAATTACGAGAGCGTCGCGAAACGCGTCTAGAAATTGGCTTTGGCGGCGGGGAGCATTTGATAGAAGCTGCTAGCCTGTCCCCGGAAATTGATTTTATTGGCTGCGAACCCTTTGTAAATGGCGTAGCCAAACTCCTGTCAAAAATAGATGCGCGCGGCTTAACTAATATTACCCTCCACCAAGGTGACGCCACACAAATTTTGGATCTCTTGCCAGACAATAGTCTCTCTTGCGTTTATCTTTTCTACCCCGATCCTTGGCCAAAGAGGCGCCATCGAAAACGCCGCTTTATTTCGCAAGACAACCTCAGCCGATTATCCCGGGTCATGAAACCCAACGCGCAATTGCGTTTTGCTACTGATATAGACGACTATGCCGCCTGGACCTTGGCCCGACTGCAAGCTTGCGCCGCCTTCCAATGGAAAGCGACAATAGCCGATGATTGGCGGCGCCCCTGGCCAAACTGGACCCAAACGAAATATGAAGCCAAAGCAATAGCAGCCGGTAGGCGCCCGGCCTATCTAACATTTATCAAACAAGCCGATTGAGGAGAGTAAATGGCCGACACGTCCCCGACGCCACCAGCTCAGGAAATTATCGAAACGACAGAGTCGCGTTTTCGACAAGACGTGCTTGAAGAGTCATTGCGTAAACTTGTTATCGTGAATATCTGGTCAGAAACGCAAGCGGCCTGCAAAGAGGTTAAATCCCATCTCGAACGCTTGATTGACGCAGCCCAGGGAAAAGTTCGTCTTGCACATTTGAATATCGCCTCCGGACGATCAATCGTTGATCAATTAGGTATAACTTCTGCGCCGGCAGTCATCGCCTTTCAACGCGGCCGACCGGTAGACGGCTTTGTAGGCGCTTTGCCTTTTGATCAAATAAAAGGTTTTTTGGAGCGCTTACTCGGCCCAATCGAAGATAACGCCGACCTGCTCAACGCAGCGCAAGAAATGGTCACACAAGGCGATATCGCCGGCGCCCATGCCTTGCTTGCGGAGTTAACGAGTAAAGAACCGCTTGATCCCAAAGCCTTCGCCATTCTCGCCCGCCTCTATGTTGAGGCACAACAAATTGAGTCAGCTAAGGCTTTGTTAGAGCGCCTCCCTGAATCTTTGCATAAAGACGCCGATGTCGCCTCCGTTCTTGCCGCGATCGCCAATGCCGAACGCGCAGCAGATCTTGGGCAGACAAACGAACTTCAGCGCAAAATCCAGCAAGATCCAAATAATTTTCAAGCCTATTTTGATCTCGCGCTTGCCCTTAATGCCGAGAATAAGCGGGACGAAGCGGCGCAAGCCCTCCTTGAAATCATTCGGCGCGACCGTAATTGGCAAGATGATGGAGCTCGAAAACAACTTGTGCAGTTTTTTGAGGCCTGGGGTCCGATGGACAGCGCGGCTGTTCAAGCGCGCCGGAAACTCTCCGGCCTGCTCTTTTCATAAGGAAAGAATGCGCAGCAATGAGCTTGAACCGTCCTTACGGAACAATTGAGGAAATTCCTCAAATCATCCCAATCTTTCCGCTCGCGGGAGCTGTTCTATTGCCGCGCAGCGAGTTGCCGCTCAATATCTTTGAACCGCGCTATCTCTCGCTTGTGGAAAGCGCGATCGCCACAGATAGAATGATTGGCATGATACAACCCCAACAAAACGAAACAGCCTTGAGCGAACTCTTTAGCGTGGGCTGCGTGGGGCGAATTACTCGGTTCGTTGAAACCGGCGATGGTCGCTATTTAATAACCCTTAGCGGCGTATCTCGCTTCAGCATATTAAAAGAAGTGACTGCTGGAACGCCCTATCGTCGCTTTCAGGTGGATTATTTGCGTTTTTCTGCCGATCTCCTTCCTGGGGCCGGCGAAAATTCTGTCGACCGCGCTGGTATGATCTCTATGTTGCGCACCTTTGCTGAAGCATCAAATCTTGAAATTGATTGGGGCAGCATTGACGCCGCTCCAACAGAAACGCTCGTTAATGCGCTTGCAATGATGTGTCCGTTTGGCTCCAACGAAAAACAAGCGTTAATAGAAGCGATTGATCTTAAAACACGCGCCGAAACACTCATCACGCTTGCGAAAATTGATCTGGCTGAGCGCGGCAGAGAAACATCCAAGTGGCATTAAGAACTAACCAAATTATTTACTCTAAGCCCTAACGTGGAACTCAAACATGACTCAATCCGATCAAACTGAAAACACTAGCGGCGGCGCAGAACCAGAAACAGCAAAGGTCGACCCGCGTTTACTTGAGATACTCGTTTGTCCACTGACTAAGACAACATTAGAATACGATCGCGCGCGGCAGGAATTAATCTCAAGATCTGCTAAACTCGCCTATCCTATCCGCGACGGCATTCCAATCATGTTGCCGGAAGAAGCGCGCAAAATCGATTGACCGACAGCGCTCCTCCAGATTTTCCAGCAACTGAAATTCTTTCTCTGCTCGATCTAGAAGATATCGGCAGTGATAGATTTCGCGGCTACAGCCCAAGTAACGCCGGTAAACAGGTCTATGGCGGTCAAGCGATCGCGCAAGCTCTTGTGGCTGCGACGCGAACAGTTAGCAGAGATCGACACGCGCATTCGTTGCATGGCTATTTTGTTCTCGCCGGCAATCCCAAAAAGCCAATTGATTTTCAAGTTGAACGCATTCGGGACGGTAAAAGCTTCACAACAAGACGATGTATTGCAACTCAGGACGGTACAACGATCTTTTCGTTGGAGGCTTCCTACCAAATAAGCGAGGATGGCTTATCCCACGCGATGGCGGGGCCCATCGTTCCTGATCCAGAAACGCTTGATGACATGCATGCGCTCGTTAATCGATTTCGCGCTTTCTTACCTGAGCCAGCAAAACGTTGGCTTGAAAAACCCAGTCCGCTCGACATGCGAATCGTCGCTCCGGAGACAATGCTGTTTCCTCAAAAGACGAAAAGCGCTGAGCAATTGATCTGGTTTCGTATTCGTGGTCCCTTACCTGATGATCAAGCGCTGCACAGCGCGCTCCTTGCTTATTTGTCTGATATGACGCTGCTCAATACCGCGCTCCTTGCGCATGGGCGGACAATTTTTGATCCCCAATTGCAAGTCGCTAGCCTGGATCACGCCCTCTGGCTGCATCATGCGTTTCGGGTCGATGACTGGATGCTCTATCAGCAAGAAAGTCCGATCGCCGGCCATGCCCGCGCCCTAACCCGAGGACAAATCTTCACGCGCAACGGCAAGCTGGTGGCGTCAGTCGCGCAAGAGGGTCTCATTCGCCTACGTCCTAGAAATTAGGCATTAGCCTAATAAATAAGCAACAGCATTTTTCCTACTAAAATTTAGGCACAGCCACAGCTCGAGCCGATGATTGTTGTCTTCTAAGGATCAAGGACTTAGACGCAACAGCCGCTCAATTGCGGCCAAATCTTCTAAATTTGTCGGCATAACAGGGCGTTGGCACGGCTTTTGAACTGTCTCTGCCGTGGGTGCGGTCGCACCTTCAAACCAAGGCTGCGCCAGCCGCGTCATCAGACCAGATTCTAGTCGATACGCGACGGTCAGCAAACAATAACACGGGATTGGCAGATGAAAATCGTCACAGCGATCATCAAGCCGTTCAAGCTCGATGAGGTGCGCGACGCGCTGACCGAAATCGGCGTGCACGGGTTGACCGTTACAGAAGTTAAAGGCTTTGGCCGTCAAAAGGGACATACGGAAATTTATCGTGGCGCAGAATATGCCGTCAGCTTCTTGCCAAAATTAAAAATGGAAGTGGCGGTGCCTGCAGCCCTTGCAGATAAGGTTGTTGAAGCCATCGCATCGACTGCGCGCACAGGCCAGATTGGCGATGGAAAAATATTTGTTGCGCCCATTGATCGCGCTGTTCGCATCCGCACCGGCGAAGCCGATGCAGAAGCCCTTTGATCAACTCTCGCGAAATTTCAGGAGCTAACCGAATGCAAGTTCTTCTGCCACGAAGCGCCAAAGCGTCTTCGCTGATCGCGGGAACAGCGCTTTTATTGCTGGCCTCGCCCGCTATCGCAGGTAATGATCCAACGCCTAATCCAGGCGACACAACCTGGATGCTTACTTCAAGCCTTCTTGTTTTGATGATGTCGATACCAGGCCTGGCCTTATTTTATGGCGGTCTGGTGCGCACGAAAAACATGCTCTCAATTCTTTCTCAAACTTTTGCGATTGTTGCGCTCGTGGGCGTCATCTGGTCGCTTTACGGCTATTCCGTCGCTTTTGGCGATGGTGGGTCACTCAGTCCTTATATCGGGGGCTTGAATAAAATCTTCCTCAAAGGCGTTACGGGCTCCTCCCTTGCGCCAACTTTCACACCCGGACATGTCATCCCTGAATATGCCTTTATGGTGTTTCAAATGACCTTCGCCATGATTACGCCAGCGTTGATCATCGGCGCTTTTGCAGAGCGGATGAAGTTTTCAGCAATCCTGCTGTTTGTGCTGCTTTGGGTCACGGTCATCTATTTCCCAGTCGCGCATTGGGTTTGGGGCATCGCAGATCCAAACGCCTTAGTTGACGCCGCCACGCAATTGGCTGCAGCAAAAACCGATGTAGAAAAAGCAGCGGCGCAAGCAAAACTTGACGGGATCAACGCCTCTGTTGGCTGGCTTGCGGCCAAAGGCGCGCTTGATTTTGCCGGCGGCACCGTTGTGCACATCAATGCCGGTATTGCTGGACTGGTGGGCGCCATCATGGTTGGCCGCCGGGTCGGCTTTGGCAGAGAATCTTTTGCGCCACACTCCCTGACGATGTCGATGATCGGCGCATCGCTGCTCTGGGTCGGCTGGTTCGGCTTCAACGCAGGCTCAAATCTAGAAGCTAACGGCACAACCGCACTCGCCTTTGTCAATACGATGGTAGCGACTGCAGCCGCAACGCTATCCTGGATGGTGGCGGAATGGATCCTTAAAGGTAAGCCATCCCTGCTTGGCATGATCACAGGCGCTGTTGCCGGCCTTGTCGCCGTTACGCCTGCTTCAGGTTACGCAGGGCCGATGGGCGCAATCGTGCTTGGCCTCGCTGTCTCCCCAATTTGCGTGTTCTTCGTTGATGTCGTGAAGAAAGCCGTCGGCTATGATGACGCGCTTGACGTCTTTGGCGTGCATTGCATTGGCGGCATTACTGGAGCGCTAGCGACCGGCATTCTTGTTAATCCAGAGCTCGGAGGGATTGGAATAACCGATTACACCAATCTCACCGATTATACGGGCGTCTATAATTTGGTGACACAGCTCAAAGCTCAAGGAATAGCTGTTGCAGCGACGCTCATCTGGTCAGGCGTTGGATCGGCGATCATCTACAAACTTGTAGATCTTATCGTCGGCTTGCGACCCGCCGCTGATCAAGAACGCGAAGGCCTTGATATTACTGATCACGGCGAACGCGCCTATAATTACTAAAATAAACTCAATGAAGAAATAAACGGCGCTTTCGAGCGCCGTTTTATTTTGCCAATAACTCAAGCAATTCAATTTTAGCGCGTTTAATATTTTCTTGCGCTTGGGTAAGCCATAAGTCGCGCGATTCTTTTAAGCGGTATAAGTTCACGCTACAGTTTTGGAATTTTTCAAACATGCGCAACCGATCCTGATAAAAAATGTCCTGAGGCGTTAAAGAATACTCAAAATAAATCTGATCAAGATTTTCTCTAAAAACCGGCCAACTTGCGCCAAGCGAAGATAAATCTAGATCTAAAAAAAGGTCAAAGTCTTGAGAAAATCCGCTATAGCGACCTTCTGATGCACGGGCGCTTAGGTGCCCAGTTGTTGCTAATATCAGCTCACAAACAGCCTGTGTGTCCGCCGGAGAATATAAAGAATATTCCTCAAAGAGCGCGGCGCTTGCGCGCACATTCACAGCATCGGCCCGTTGCTCGCCGTTAGGCTCATAGGTCACAAAAACCGCGTCATGCCAGAATATCGCTGCGATAAGAAGATCTTTCCTTGTCGCCAATCGCTCTAGATTATCTAATTTTGTAAGAAGATCCTCTAGGTGACTCCAGTTGTGATACCCCCGCTTTGGGTCAGCATATCCTGACGCCAAAACATCAAACGCCTCTTCTTTGTGTGAGGGCGCAACATCTCGCCAAGATTTTTCAACTCTCGCTCGCGTCATCGGTTAAAGACCTGCAAACATCCCAATAAAACCGCTCTGGAGAGCAAATGAGAAAACGAACGCCATTTTGTGCAAGAGTATAATCGTCTCAAAGAATGGCGACAGTGAGGATAGTTACCCTATCACATGCCGCAAGAAGGGAAAAATCCCCTATAATATCTAACGAGGCTAGCCTGAATCCACCTCATTCATCGCATCTTGAATGCGTTTTTGCAGTAATTTTGGACGCGGCAAAACAAGACCGCCTCGCGCTTTCTCCAACAAGCCATCCTCGATCATTGCCGTTAATTCTCGACTAACTTGTTCCCGTCGACATCCAATACGCGCCGCTAGATCATGCTGAAAAGGGGGCGGCGAAACAATTGATTGGTCTTTTGCGCCTTGTCGCGGAATAGACATACGTAGAAGCTCTGCATAAAGACGATGGCGCAGATCTAGAACGCTGCGTTCAAATAAGCGAGCGTTCAGCTGTCTTACCCGATCGGTAAAAATACGCATCAAACGTTCGCATATTTGTGGCTCGCTATAAACAATCTCGCAGAAAACAGCGGGCGGCACGATCAAAACTTCAGCATTAGTCAGCGCTGTGACATTGGCCGAACGATGCGCTGCGTCAATCGCAGCCATTTCTCCAAAAAAATTTCCGGCATGAAAGTCGCCCAAAATAATCTCTTTACCGGCCGCGGTTCGATTTAACACTCTGACATCGCCCGCAACGATGAAATAGACGTCCATAGACTCATCGTCAAAATCGACAACCAATTCATTTTCACTGAAACGTTTCCGCTGGCAAAGACGCTCAAATTTCGCCACGCGCTTAACATCTAACCCTTTAAAGAACGGGATTCCGTCAAATATGGACACTGCGACGATTCTCCTAGCGAATAACACTTGATAGTGACCCGATTTCAGCGTGAGGTCGAGCGCATTCCCTTTAGCTCTAATCGGGAAAAAGGGTGGGGTTTTTAAGAGTTCTGGCGCATAAGGGCAAGATGCGCAATGATTGCCCATGCTTACCATGCGGCTTGCCACCTTCAATCTTGAGCATCTGGACTATTCGCCCCGGCACGAGGAGATCTTTAAAAAGCGCCGGGCCGTTCTCCAACCCCTGCTGAATAAGCTAGAGTTTGATATTGTTTGTCTTCAAGAGGTTAATGGCCAAAAAAGCCATAAAAGCAGCCCGCGGACTTTGGAGGCGCTCGACCATTTATTGGCGGAAACGCGATATGAAAATTTCTTTGTTGCGACCAGTCAACACCCCAAGACTCTGGCGCCCGCCGACATCCACAACCTCGTCATCCTCAGTCGCTGGCCTATTGAAGAACATCAACAAATTTATCATAATTTATTGCCGCAATGGGAATGGCGTCCACCAAGCGATAATGGCGTCGATCCGCCTGCGATAATAATAAAATGGGATCGTCCAAGCCTTTACGCCCGAATATCCCTACCTAATGGACTTAAACTTCACGTTGTAAATTCTCATCTTCGCGCGCCACGGCCTGTACCAACGATTACAGCACGCGGCCCGGGTTCTAATCGCTCATGGATATTAGGACAATTTATCGCGATGATGAAAAGAGAGGGACAGGCGTTAGAAACAAGACTCTTTTGCGAAACAATTTTTGATCAAGATCCAGATGCGCTGATTGCTATTTGCGGCGATTTAAATGCTGATCTCCATGACGCGCCCTTACAGTTGCTCCGGTGCCAACAAAATGAGCCTGAACCGTCTCACCGTGAATTAGTTAGCCTTGAGTCCAGACTAACGAACAATCTAGCCTATAGCGTTATTCACGCAGGAGAAGCCAAATTACTTGACCATATTCTTGCTTCTCAAGCTCTAACAAAAGCTTGGACAAAGACAACCATTTACAACCAAGGGTTAGAAGACGAAGTTTTTGCACATGATCCAATTATAGGGTCGCTCCATGCGCCAATTGTTACACAATTTAATTTTAAATAATATTCACTCAGAATAAAGCCTAGCCCCGTCAAGATTGATACGATGCATGAGGTAACATAGGCAATCAAGTTTTACGGCCTGCGGATCACAAGTCAGCATAGCTGGAATCGCCGCTTTATTAAGCAAAATCTTGCCATTTACATAATCAAAATAATCGCCAGGAGGGGAATCCAAGCCATCCCCAGGCAATATTTCCAGTTTATGAAAATCATTTTCAACAAAACCAAAAACTTCACCAGCCTGTATTTCTTTGAAATTTAGTCGATCAATATCTTTGCGAAAAATAAAATCAGCCCGCTGGCCATCAAAAGATATAGAGGCGTCACGCGGCGGCTTTACAATAGCGTAAGTTCGCAACAGATCAATTTGATCTGGCGCTCTGATTTCATTGTCAAAGGCCTGCAGATCCAGACAAGCTTCAATCAACCCAACAGCCTGTTGCGTCGCAGATTCTTTACCTGCCTTCCCACATTCTACCGTCACAGCCGGACAGAGAGTAGAAAAAGCCGCCGTATGCGTACCAAAAGGTCGCTCGAAATGCACGATATAGGAAGAAAACATCCGCGCCAAAGCAATGAAATGCGGCTCAAGTTTCGGCACACATCCATAAGGCGGATTAAAACCGGTATTATTATGAATATCGATACTTGCGATCGGACGCCGACACGCAGCATAATCAAATATCCACCGCGCCATTGCGACAAGCGGATGATTCATAATTTTCGTTCCAGGCCAAATCCGATTATAGTCGAGCTGATCTGGTAGCGTTCGACGCTGCTGAGCTGCCGCGCGGACATTGCCAATAAATAATAATAAAGAACGCCTAAGCCCTCTGGGTAGCTGCTGCTTTAGGACAGTTTGTATTGCGTTTAATCCGCTATCCTCATTGCCGTGTAAAAGCGTTGAGATAAAAAGCGGCCTTGGATCTTTGCCTGGAAGATCAAAAAGGGTAGGCCCTGGTAGAAGCTGTATCAACCTATCCGCGGGACAGTCCAGAAATCCCTCGGGCAGCTGATGTAAAACCGCACAGGGCTGATTTGCGTTTTGATGAAGGCGATCACTCATAA
>DHWC01000034.1 GCA_002412985.1 Methylocystaceae bacterium UBA5192
TTGAAAAATGGGGATGTAACGAAATTCACAATACGAGGCGCCAATGTTGATGCGCGTCCGATGCTTGGCACCATCATTCGCGCAGGCGCGCTGCATCAGCGCCCAACTAATCCGCCAAACGCCAAAACTAATACTTCAGACAAGAAAAACACATCTCATAAAGCATCCGTGTCTTTTGGAGATTTTGATGTTGATTTTAAGTCTCCAATTGTCACCGGACATAACAAGCAAATACTTTCTAATGTAGAGCTAAAGCTTGAAAGTCGTGGCGGCGCTCCACGATCATTGGCTTTTGGCGGAAGTTTTGGTCAAGAAAAGATCGCTGCAACAATTTCCCGAAACCAGAATAACTTGCCACAACTCGAAATCGCGACGCATGAAGCTGGGTCGCTCCTGTCTTTTCTTGATCTCTATCGAAAGATGGAGAGTGGTGAAATCTCCGCGACAATACAAATTGGCCAGGATCGGGCCGACGGGTCGCTCAAAATTCATGATTTCTATGTAAAAGGCGAACCAATGATGCGGCAGTTAATGGCGCAGGGCGGGTCGTCGCGAATTGATGAGCGCGGGAATGCGCGGTTTGATCCTGAATCGGTTGAAGTCGGCCAACTGCTTGCAGATTTTTCATGGAATGCTGGGCGTCTCTCTATTCAAGAGGGCGTCTTATCGGGACCTGCCATCGGACTCACCTTTGACGGATTTTTTGATATGGCCCATGATAGATTAGATATTGCAGGAGCCTATGTCCCGGCCTATGCGCTGAATAGTTTGCTCTCAAATATACCTGTTCTTGGTGTGTTAATTTCTGGTGGACAGCATGAGGGTATCTTTGCGCTGAATTATCGGCTTACAGGCGCAATATCCTCGCCTGTTATCACTGTAAATCCGCTGTCAGCGCTTGCGCCTGGCTTAATGCGCAAAATTTTGGGCGTCATAGACGGCACAGCGCATATGCCGGGCGTCCAATAATCTCTTAAATTACTGAGATCGACGCCTCTTATTTGAGGTGTAGTAATATGTGTTTTTTCTTGCCAAGAGAAAGTTTAGCGACGCCAGCATCGGCAAAATCTTTTTGCGTGATTATTCTGCGCTCATCTGTAATGACCTCATCATTGATACGAACGCCGCCGCTTTTGATCTGACGTCGCGCTTCGCCAGTCGAGGCGACAAGCCCAGCTTTTACAAAAGCGTTTAAGACGCCTAGCCCAGCTGTAATTTCTGATGAAGGAAGTGTGATTGTTGGAAGGGTCAGCGATAGCGCACCCTGTTCAAATGTTGTGCGGGCTGTTTCTTCAGATTTTTCTGCTGCTTCACGACCATGAATTAAGGCTGTTGCTTCAGTCGCCAGCGTCTTCTTTGCTTCATTAATCTCAGCGCCTTGTAGGCGAGAGAGGCGGGTGATTTCGTCGATCGGTAAAAACGTAAACAGCTTGAGGAAACGGATGACATCCGCATCTTCAGTATTTCGCCAATATTGCCAGTAATCATAGGGCGAGAGCATATCTGCATTAAGCCAAACAGCGCCTGCTGCAGTTTTTCCCATTTTAGCGCCAGAGGCTGTCGTTAGCAGAGGGGAGGTTAGCGCGTAAAGCTGAGGAGAGCCCATTCGGCGTCCTAGATCTAAGCCAGTAACAATATTTCCCCATTGATCTGAGCCACCCATCTGTAGCAGGGCGCCGTAACGTCGATTCACTTCGACAAAATCATAGGCCTGTAAACACATATAATTAAATTCAATGAAGGAGAGCTCATGTTCGCGATCAAGTCGCATTTTAACAGAGTCCATTGTCAGCATGCGATTGACAGAAAAATGACGGCCAACATCGCGCAAGAAGTCGATATAATTTAAATCTGCGAGCCAGTCTGCATTATCCAGCATGAGCGCGTCATTCGGCGCGTCGCCAAATTTTAAAAAGCGTTCAAATATTTTTCTAATTGAGTCTTTGTTTACGTTAATCTGCTCAATCGAGAGTAATTTTCGACTTTCATCTTTGCCTGATGGATCGCCAACGCGGGTCGTGCCGCCGCCCATCAAAGGGAGCGGCTTGCCGCCTGTGCGTTGGAGCCAGGCGAGGAGCATAATCGGAAGGAGAGATCCCACATGCAGCGAGGGCGCCGTGCAATCAAAGCCGATGTAAGCTGCAAGCCCACCTTGCAAGGCCTTTTCGTCAAGACCTGGAAAATCAGAGCATTGATGAACAAAACCCCTTTCGAGCAAAATATGCAAGAAATCGGATTTGGGGGTAAATTCGTTAGTCATGGGGCCACGGTGTAGGGCCTGAGAGAGAAACGCGCAAGGCTTTCAGCCCCAGGCTTTAGACCAGGGTAGAGCTGCGCGCGGGCTCGAGCTCTCGTGTGGGTGGAATGGACGGGCTTCACCTCTTCTTACGCGCTTGTTAGAAGCCCTGTTAGAGATATTGATGGTGATCGCCAGAGTTGGCGTAAGGGTATGAGATGCTGTTTTACGAACCGCTGTTTTTATTTTTATTCGCGCCGGCGGTCTATCTCTTGTACTGGCTCTTTGGCGCGGGGCGCATCGAGAGACTGTTTATTTTATTGCTCGCTAGTCTCTTATTTTATGGCTGGAGCGAGCCAGTTTTTATTTTTATTGTCTTTGCTTCGCTCGCGTTAGATCTCATCGTGGCGCGAGAAATCGACAGACTTCCAATTGGAAGCGCTATGAGCAAGTTTTGGCTGGCCTTGGGCGTAGCCAGTAATTTGCTGATTTTAGTTTATTATAAATATGCGGGCTTTCTGGCGACTAATCTTGATGCGGTGTTGCAATTTTTTTCTCTCCCAGGATTCAGTCTTTGGAAGATTGCATTGCCTATTGGGGTAAGTTTTATTGTTTTTGAAAAAATCACCTATCTTGTAGATATCTACCGGGGCGTATCAAAGCCAACAAATGATTTTCGGCTCTATATGCTTTATGTCTTTTTCTTTCCTAAGCTGCTCGCTGGGCCTATTATAAAATATCATGACATTGCTCATCAATTAGAAGAATGCCGGCATGCGGGCTTTGACGATGTGATTCTAGGGTTTAGTCGTTTTATGCTCGGCGTTATTAAAAAAATTCTCATTGCGGATACAATGGCGCAAGGCGCAGATATTATTTTCGCACATGATCCAAAGGTTCTACAGTTTGGCGACGCATGGATCGGCGTTATTTTTTTTACATTAGAGATATATTTTGATTTTTCTGCTTACTCGGACATGGCCATAGGCTTAGCAAGAATGTTAGGGTTTCGACTTCTTGAAAATTTTAACATGCCTTACATTGCTATAAATTTAACAGACTTCTGGCGCCGCTGGCATATGTCGTTGACGAGCTGGATCCGGGAATATCTTTATTTTCCCCTCGGTGGGAACAAAGGCGCTCAAGCGCGCACTTATTTCAATCTTTGGGTTTGTTTTTTGGCCTCGGGCATATGGCATGGCGCGGCTTGGCCATTTGTTATTTGGGGCGCATATAACGGATTATTTTTGATTCTAGACCGATTGTTTTTAATTAATTGGCTGAGTAATTTGCCAGATTGGGTTTCTAATTTTCTCACCATGATTATTGTCATGATTGGCTGGAGCATTTTTCGCTCAGCGAGCGTTGATCAATCTAACCATTTGCTTTTAGCAATGGTTTCACCGTTCGGCGGTGCGGGGCTATCAGTTCATATTCCAATCGATTATTTTATTATGATGGGATTTGCGATTTTTATATGTTTTTTACAACGGCTCAGTCTTACTCTAAAAGACTTTGATTGGGAGATTATGAGCAATCGATTTCCGATGGCGATTAATTGCTTTTTAAGCGTTTTTTTCGTTGCCGCTCTCGCCAAAGGATTTGCTGATCCCTTTAAGCCATTTATCTATTTTAGGTTTTAGTGCGTGAGAATAAAACTCAATCAAAAACTTCCGATCTTGGCGTGTATCGGCCTTGTGATAAGTCTTTTTATCATAGCGATTTGGAATTTTTTAATTAGTGATGCGTGGCCCAAGTTGCGCATTCGCAGCGCCTCGCCACTTGCGGGAATCGCCAAAGTAAGGCCAATTCCTTGGTCTTTGGCTGATTTTATTGCAGGTGAGACGCAAAAAGTCGCGTCAGTTAATTTCTCTCAACGATCTCCTGTTTTTCCCATTTCTGTAAGGGCAAAAAATCAATTTATTTTTTCTCTATTCCATGAATCAGCGGCTGCAGGCGTCGTGATCGGTAAAAATGATCAATTATATGAGCAATTTTATATTAATGAATTTTGCGGGCGATTGATAAATCAAAATCTCACTAATATTCCTCAATGGGGAGAGTCGCTTCAGCAAATCCAAAGCGGCCTTGAAAAATTAGGTAAGAAATTTGTCTATGTCATTACGCCCTCTAAAGCGGCGCAATATCCTGAAGATTTACCTCCAGCCGCCTCTTGCGCTAAGAATTTTAACTCAATTCCTGATAAATTAACGCCATATGTTAATGCGCTAGGCGATCGTCATATTCACATATTCAACGGCGCCGACTTAATTCATAAAAAACGTCAAGATTATTCTGTTCCCTTATTTCCACGTGGCGGCACGCATTGGAACAGTCTAGCGGCCGGTTTGGCTTTGCAGGAAATCAATCAATTAACGGCTTTCCCTTTTGGCTCTGTTAATTTCAGTTGGCGTCCAGCCTTACAGGCGGAAGGAACGGACCGCGATCTTTTAGATCTCCTAAATCTTTTATGGCCGGATGCAACTTATCCAACGACAGTCATAACAAATGAAATCTCTCAACAAGCTTGTTCCGTTTCGCCAAGATTATTAGCTATGGGGGGAAGTTTTCTGCATGAAATTCTTGCAGCAGCAACGCTGGCTCAATGTCCCCCACAGATTGACTATTGGTTTTACATGCGAACTGAAGACCTTGGCGTTGAGCTAGGTCATTATTGGCGAAAACCAGGGGAGGCCGGTAATGGAGAACGGCAATCAGCTGATGACAGGGTCCTTGACGCGAATGTGCGGAATGCAGATGTGGTGATCTTGGAAGAAAATGAATCAAATATTGCGACAATGAAGCAAGTCGATCAGCTTAAAGCGGCCTTGCGTCGTATCCAATGAGTCCGCGTCTTTGCGTCGCAGTGGCGATGCAGTCAGTCAGTTAAAGACATTGAGTGAGGGCGAATAGGCGTTATTTGGCGGTATTTCCTTACTCTAAACCGGATGCGGCATGCGGGATCAAGGCGTCGTTTTAGGGGCCTTCCCTCTACCGTCGGACAAGATTAGCCCTTATATAGGCGTCGTCCGGTCCGAGCGAAATTTAGCGTTCAGGCAATCGTCGACATGACGATAATGAGATTAGTTAAGGAGGAGTTTTTTTATGATCAAATCAAATATTCTCGGTAAGCTTTTAGCAGGCGCTTGCGCGGTTGCGCTCTTTGCGCCAGTTGCGGCTTCTGCGGGTAATCGCGTTGGCACGCTGCAATGCCGTCTTTTGGGCAATAACATCAGCGTTGTTGTTGAGAACCAGCAAATCGACTGTAACTACCGCGATGACGCTGAGGGCGCAGAGCCCGCGCATTACACTGGCACATTGACAAAAGTTGGCGCTAACGTGACCTACAATGGCCAAGGCGAATTAGGATGGGGCGTTGTCGCAGAAACCGGCAAGGTTGGTCCTGGCGCGCTTGAGGGCGAATATGCTGGTCCAGAAGTTTCCGCTCGTGTCGGCGTTGGTGGTGGTGGCGCGATCCTTGTTGGTGGATCCAACAACACCTTCTCGCTTCAGCCGTTCAATATTGAAGCTGGCGCAGGATTGGGATGGACGGCAGGCGTTGAGAAATTGAAGCTGACCTATGTGCCGCCGCCAGCTCCGCCAGCGCCTGCGCATAAAGGCAAGCATAAGCGTCACTAAACTTTAAGCTTGGGGAAATTTAACTTCCCCAGAGCTAACTTGGTGATTTGAAGTCGCGGAGTTTATCAGCGACGAAATCATAAAGTCTCGCGCTTTCTTGCCATTCAGGCTTCAAGAGCGCGAGACATTTTTTTGCAAATTCTTCTGGCGTTTTGAGTGTTTGCGGATCTTCGCCTGGCATGGCTTGAGCGCGCATTCGCGTTCTGAGCGGGCCAGGGCTAGCGAGCATAACGGTTACGCCGTCGCCGCGCGTTTCAGCGGCGTATGTTCGTGCAAGGGCTTCAAGAGCCGCCTTTGAAATTGCATAGGGTCCCCAAAAAGGCTTCATGTCGGCGCGATGGGCGACGCCTGATGTTAGAAAGGCGACGCGCGCCTGACCTGAATTGCGCAGTAGGGGATCCAGCGAACGGATCAGGCGCCAATTAGCCGTGACGTTAACAGCAATAACGCGGTCCCAGTCTTTTGGCTCAACATGCGCTAGCGGAGATAGGGGGCCAAGAATAGCTGCATTGCCGACAAAGACGTCAAGTCGACCCCAACGCTCAAAAATTGTTGCGCCAAGACGATCAAGGGCGGCGTAATCTGTTATGTCACAGGGCGCCAATGTCGCGGTGCCGCCAAGCGCAGTGATCTCATCATCGAGCGCTTCGAGGCCTGCTTGAGATCGCGCTAATGCAATCACATGCGCATTGTCTCTGGCTAATTCGAGCGCGAGCGCATGCCCGATCCCGCGCGAGGCGCCTGTAACAAGCGCAATGCGTTTATCCTGTGACAAGCTTAACTTGCTTCTGCGAGCAAAGATAATTGCGCGCGATTTTCACCCGACAAATCCGTTAGAGCTGTTGGATAATCGCCTGTGAAACAATGATCGGTAAATTGTGGGCGCTGGGAGTCGCGTTTCTCATAACCCATAGATCGGTAAATGCCGTCGACCGAGAGAAAAGCTAAGGAGTCGCTGCCGATATAGGTGCGCATTTGTTCTAATGAATGTGTCGCGGCTAAGAGTTTTTCTTTTTGCGGCGTGTCGATCCCGTAATAGTCTGGGTGCGTTATGGGGGGAGAGGAGATCAGGAAATGAACTTCTTTTGCGCCAGCGTCGCGCATCATCTGCACAATTTTAACTGACGTCGTGCCTCTGACAATTGAGTCGTCAATCAGGACAACCCGCTTACCTTCAACAACGCAACGGTTAGCGCTGTGCTTCATTCTAACGCCGACTTCACGCACCGATTGTGAGGGCTGGATAAATGTTCGGCCAACATAATGATTGCGGATAATTCCAAGTTCAAAAGGAATGCCGGACTCTTGCGAATAGCCTAAGGCGGCAGGCACGCCAGAATCTGGCACCGGAACTACGACGTCGGCAAAAATACGTCGTTCGCGCGCTAATTCGGCGCCCATTGCTTTGCGTATTTGATACACAGGTCGGCCATGCACGAGCGAGTCTGGGCGCGCGAAGTAAATATATTCAAAAATGCACGGGCGCATTGGCTGAGGCGGAAAAGGATTAATGCTCTCAAGGCCTTTTTCCGAAATTATAACAATCTCGCCGTTCATTACATCGCGGACAAAACGTGCGCCAATCATATCAAGAGCGCAGGTTTCTGAAGCGAGAATAAATTTTCCATTGAGTTCGCCAATAACAAGCGGACGAATTCCTAATGGATCGCGTGCGCCAATGAGTTTTTTATTCGTCAGCGCGACAAGCGAATAGGCCCCTTCGATAGAGCGGAGCGCTTCTATAAATCGATCCAAGAATTGCGGTTTGCGGCTACGGGCGACAAGATGAAGGATCACTTCTGTATCAGAAGTAGATTGGAAAATAGCGCCTTCTTTGATTAATTCTCGGCGGAGTGTTTGCGCATTTGTAAGATTGCCATTGTGCGCAACGGCAAAGCCGCCTGAATTGAGCTCAGCAAAAAGAGGCTGCACATTTCGCAAGGCCGTTTCGCCTGTTGTCGCATATCGAACATGGCCAACTGCGGCTGCGCCAGGCAAGCGTTTGATAGCGCTTTCTTTTGAGAAGTGATCGCCAACAAGTCCCAGTCTCCGTTCGCCATGAAAGCGGCCGTTGTCGTAGGAAACAATACCAGCGGCTTCTTGTCCGCGATGTTGAAGGGCGTGAAGGCCTAGGGCGGTAATGGCGGAGGCGTCATCAAGATCAAAGACGCCGAAAACGCCACAATATTCGCGCAGCCGATCTTCATCAAAATTAGGCTGTGGCGGATCTTGCACGCTGGCGTTCATATTTGGAATGAATGTCTTCTCACACTCTTTTGGCGACTCCGTCATCCCGTCGTCTCCCATATCGCATGATGGCGGCGCCTGTGACGCCAGAGCGTATCGCTTGCGCAGTTTAAACTGGTTGGCGTTGTCACAGAAGCGCTAATTCGCGCCGCCGGTTGCGGGCGGCGTCTCTTCAGGCGGATTTTCTGTCGTTGGCGGAGAAGACTTATCCATTTCAGTTTCTGAAGGCGGCGCCTCTCCCGATTGACCATTCCCCTTTTTGGCTTTGATCTTTGCGATAATACTATCGAGATCATCCGGGAGCATGTCGCGCAGTTTGTCTCCGCCAGCCTGGAGGAAAGGCTTCACGCGCGCGTTGCGTATCCAACCTGGCTGATTGGCGTCTGGGACGAGCCAGTTATAAAAAACAAAGGCGACGACGGCGAGGAGCAAGCCACGCGCTGCGCCAAAAAGAAAGCCAAGCGTGCGATCAAGAGCGCCGATTTTAGAGTCCAAAATAATATCGGAAAATTTTACCGTAAGCAGAGATACGATGATGAGGGCGAGAAAGAAAACAATCGCCACGGCGCCGCCGAGCGCGATTTCATCTTTGCTGATGTAGGGCTTGATATAGGGCAAGGCCATTGGATGGAGGTA
Source organism: Methylocystaceae bacterium UBA5192 (assembly GCA_002412985.1). Classification (GTDB taxonomy): domain Bacteria; phylum Pseudomonadota; class Alphaproteobacteria; order Rhizobiales; family Beijerinckiaceae; genus Methylocystis. The sequence goes on from DHWC01000034.1 coordinate 8,759, forward strand.
ATAGGCGGCCGCAGCGGCGGCGACCCAGGATCCTATGGCTAAAATCTCGCGCGTGAAGCCGCGCAACACAGCAAGTAGGCCAGATACTAAAACAACAATCAAAACAGCCAAATCAAGATACGAAGGCATTTCTGTCCTCTTGTCTTCGCCCTAAAACCAAAATTGAGAGTGAAATCCGCGGCGAGGCGTCTTGGCCCATAGGATAGAACTGGCCGCGACAATTTTCATGGTTTGCTTCTAGCGCAAGTTGATGCGAAGCGGAAATCCCAAAGCGATCTCATCCCCTTATTTATCTTAAATTATTGGCTTGGCGATGAGGCGGGGCGCTTATGGGGCGCCGTTTGCGCGATCGCCGCAACGAGTTGACCCACATCGGCGCAAGGCCGCAGGGCAAGTCCGCTGCGTCTTTCCTCATCGTTGATTTGTTGGGCTTGGGCCAGGACAGCTTGATGAAAGCCAAGTTTACCCGCCTCGCGTAAGCGCATGCCGGCATGAATAACCGGTCGAACCGCCCCCGAGAGGCCAATTTCTCCGAAAAACGCCTGGTCGGCAGGTAAAACCGCGCCAGTCAAAGAGGAAACAAGGGCTGCCGCCGCAGCAAGATCGGCGGCGGGTTCATCGGCTCGCACGGCGCCCTCCCC